>CAZHZR010000077.1:0-12565 GCA_964537095.1 uncultured Roseivirgaceae bacterium | reverse complement strand
GTAGCTCTCCAAACATTATTCCTATAAAAGCCTATATTCCCTTCAGGGAACGATTAGACATTAAAGTACCTATTTTAACCTTCCAGCATCTTTCCGGCGCTGGAGTTCCTTTTTTATCAATAAAAACTCTCTGCTTGTCTGCCCGGCAATAGAAGTATTTTCCTCCGCACGTCTGAACAAGTAAGGCATTACTGCCTCCACAGGTCCATATGGAACATATTTGGCGACATTATAACCAGCCTTGACCAGGTTGAATGATATATTATCGCTCATGCCGTAAAGCTGTGCAAAGTAAACACGCTCGTCGTCTTTTTTTAACCCATGTTTATCCATTAACACGGTAAGGTAGTAATTGCTATACTCGTTATGGGAACCTGAACAGAGCGCAACCCGCTGCTTATTATCCATGCAAAATTTTAAGGCTCGGTTGTAGTCTTCGTCTGTGGCTTCCTTATCAGGCTGTATAGGATCTTCGTAACCTTCCTTTTCTGCTCGCTCCCGCTCCTTCTCCATGTAGGCACCTCTTACCAGCTTCGCGCCCAGGTAGTAATTATAGGTGGCCGCATATTGAAACGCCGTCTTTAGCTTTGCCAACATGTCCTTTCTATACATTTGGAAGGTATTATATACGATTGGTGCTTCTACATTGTACTTCCGCATCATGCCATAAACAATTTCGTCAATAGCATCCTGCATCCAGCTTTCCTCACCATCTACAAATATCCGGACTTTGTTATCATAAGCCTTTTTACAAATGCTGTCTATCCTTTCAACAATCCTCTCATATTTAGTCTTTTCTTCTGGGGTCAAGGTGCCTTTCTGCGCCTTCTCCAGTATTGCCCCCGAAGCAAGGCCGGTGACTTTAAAGACAGAAAAAGGAATATGCGAGGATCCTTTTGCTCTTTCTATGGTTTTGATAATTTCTCCGGCAGTCTTATCAAAACCTGCTTCTACCTTTTCTCCCTCTACAGAATAATCTAAAATAGTCCCGATATTATATGCTGCAAGTGCTTGTATTGTTTGCTCGCTGTCTTCTATGCTTTCGCCTCCGCAAAAATGTTCAAATATAGTCTTTTTGATTAAGGCCCTAATTGGCAGGTTAAGCTTAAGTCCAAACTTTAAAGCTGCTGTTCCTACTGATACAAGAAAATTGCTGTTCATGCTGGCAAACAACAAATACATCTTTTTTAATTCATCGTCTGATTTTGACGCGAAGGCCACAGCAGTATCATCAAATGAGATTGAATTGAAATCGTCCATAATATGGGTTTTGCTTTGTAAAGATATAGGAATATAAGTTGAATTTAGCCTGCTGGAACGCCCGAATTTCAGTCAGGGGGACGCTAGTTGATCGAGTTTCTAACCGTATAAAATGAAAATCAAGGAAATTGTGTTAATTTGCACGCCATCGATTTCTTGCCATCAGTCACAATTTTAATTCTTGGATAGAAATATTCTATGACTACAAAAAATAATATTAGCATTACAAACAAACTTGCCGAAAGTTTAAAAGAATATTTTTTGACCAATACTTTTAGTCAAATCGCTGTTTTAACAGATACCAATACGCTTGAATATTGCTACCCTTTGGTCCAGGAGCATCTTCCTGCGCACGCTGTTTTCACGATCAAGCCGGGTGAAGCGTATAAAAATATTGACACCTGTGTTTACCTGTGGGAGAAAATGACTGCGCTTGCCATGGACCGAAAAGCTTTGTTGATAAACCTGGGAGGTGGTGTAATTGGCGATATGGGAGGTTTTGTAGCAACTGCTTACAAGCGAGGGATCAAATTTGTAAATTTACCAACCACCCTACTCTCTATGGCCGATGCCAGCGTAGGCGGAAAGTTAGGAATAGATTTTCAGGGTTATAAAAACCACATAGGATTTTTTACAGAACCTGAGAAGATATTTATCCATTCCGGCTTTTTGGAGACGCTACCGGAAAATGAATTGAGATCTGGTTTTGCAGAAATTATTAAACACAGTTTAATTGGCGATAAAGCGCATTGGAGTAAAATAACTGCCAACAATTTTCAAGGTCAGGATATGGATCTTCATATAGCGCATGCCGTGAAATTCAAAGCTGAGGTAGTAAAGAATGATCCCTATGAAAAAGGCCTGCGAAAAATATTAAACTTCGGCCATACAATTGGCCATGCCATAGAAAGCCATTTTCTGGAAAATGAAACTCAAAAACTTTTACACGGTGAGGCCATCGCCATTGGAATGATAGCAGAAGCCTATTTATCAGTAAAATACACGGGTTTAGAGAACGATGCACTGGAGGAAATTTCTGATTTTATTCTATCCATTTTCGAAAAAACAGAGATTGACATATCCCTAATTCCTCGATTAATTGAACTTACTACTCAGGATAAAAAAAACGAAGGCGGGAAAACATTATTTACTCTATTATCTGCCATTGGGGAATCTAAATATAACTGCCTGGTAGATGAAGAGCAGATACGAGCGTCATTATTGTACTACATAGAAAAAAAAAGAGGCTGAAATAATCCAACCTCTTTTAACCTTTATTATAAAACTAAGACTTTGAACTTACTTGTTTGCTGTATTTCTCTACTTCTGCAAGTGCAGTATCAGTAAGTTCTTTAAATTTTTTAGAATTTGTCTCCCAGGTATGTTCTAAATCCCCGGCAAGATCTCCGGCTCTTTCGCTCAGTCTTTTTCGGGTTTCCTCTCCAGCTTCAGGAGCTAACAATAAACCCGCAACCGCACCAGCAGCTGCTCCGGCAATAAAAGCCAACAATGTTTTTTCAGACTTATTCATAATGTAGTTTTGGTTAAAAAATGTAGTAAATATATACAACTTTCTACGTAGTCCCTGCCTTTTTGTTTTGTTTCTGAACATTGCGTTTCAAAAATTGCATTATAAGGAAAAGGGCAAAGGATTAAATTAAAAAAAAGCCTATTTTTACCGCAAATTCAAAACCTGTAAATTTATAATTTTGAACACCATTAAATTATCTCAATCTCCGAATCTAAAAGAAGTATCTATTCAGTTACCTTCTTCAAAAAGCGAAAGTAACAGAATTCTTATTATCAATGCTTTGGCAGGAGGAAAATCTGATTTAGCGAACTTGTCGGAGGCCAGGGACACCCAAACCATGATACGCTTGTTGGATAGTAATGAGGAGACGTGGAATGTAGGTGATGCAGGAACTACCATGCGTTTTTTAACAGCTTATGCAGCAGCCACTGGAAAAGAGAAGATATTAACAGGAACTCCCAGGATGCAGGAAAGGCCTATTAAATTGCTTGTGGATGCTTTAAGGACTTTAGGAGCGGAGATCACATACCTTAAAAACGATGGATATCCTCCAATCCATATCAAAGGGCTGAAAAAACAAATTACCAATCAGCTAAGCATCCGTGGAGATGTAAGCAGCCAATATATTTCGGCACTTTTAATGGTGGCTCCAACGCTGCCTGAAGGATTAGAGCTGGAATTATTGGGAACCATAAACAGCCGCCCTTATATTGATATGACCCTGAATCTTTTGAAAATATTCGGGATCAACTCGGAAATAGAAGGAAATAAAGTGATAATTAAAAACCAGGAGTTTAAGCCATCCAGTTATACAGTAGAGAGCGACTGGTCAGGGGCAAGTTATTGGTTTAGTATTGTGAGCTTGGCAGCATCGGCAAAAATAACGCTAAAAGGATTGTTGAAAGATTCTTTCCAGGGTGATAGTGAGGTAGTTCAAATTATGGAAAAGCTGGGGGTAAAAACTTCCTTTAATGAAGAGGGAGTAATTCTCACAAAGACACCTCACCAGGATAGCGTGACGGTTGACTTTGCTACCTGTCCGGATCTCGCACAAACCATTGCTGTGGTGTGTGCTGCAAAAGGCATTTCTTGCAAAATGACAGGGCTGCAAACCCTGCGTATTAAAGAAACCGATAGGATTGCAGCCCTGCAAAATGAATTAGGAAAATTAGGCGCTTCTCTTGAAGAGACAGTTTATGAC
The DNA here is from genome assembly GCA_964537095.1 of uncultured Roseivirgaceae bacterium. Taxonomy (GTDB): domain Bacteria; phylum Bacteroidota; class Bacteroidia; order Cytophagales; family Cyclobacteriaceae; genus CAMPJM01. The sequence continues at coordinate 8,573 of CAZHZR010000077.1, read as the reverse complement.
CAGGAATGGCATCTTACTCCCCCTGCAGACAATTCCTGGATTTCGAGGGCTTTATCTTTTCATAGTTATGAAGACCACAGGATGGCCATGGCTTTTGCGCCCCTTGCTACCCTCGCTCCCATCGAGATTGAAGACCCTGCGGTTGTGGCAAAATCCTATCCGAGGTATTGGGACAACCTTCAAGAGGCTGGCTTTAAAATTGATCAGTAGCCATCCATTCTGCAGCAATTTCTTTAAAGTAGGCAGCCGAATATTGCAATCGGCTGCCGTACCATGAAAACAGCTCACCATCTACGATGGCAATTTGAGAATGAGGGCAAATTTCCAGGAACTCTTCCACATGCTTTTCCTGAAAAGGATATGGTTCAGACGACAGCAAAATAATATCCGGATCAAGCGCTGCAATCTCTTCAGCGCTCAATACCGGGTATCGGGAGCGCTCTTTCAAAACGTTTTCAAGGCCACATTTATGCAGCATTTCATCAATAAAGGTATCTTTCCCCACTGACATGTAGGGTTCTTTCCAAATGAAATAAAGTGCTCGTTTTGTAATGGGAATGGCTAAGCGCTTAAAACTGTTTTTAATTTTAGAGATTATTTCTTCCGCCTCCCCGCGTTTATTCAGAAGCGTTCCCAACCTTTGCATCATCTCCAAAGCCTGCTCCAGCGTAGTAATGTCACTCATCCACACCGGATACTTCAATTTTAACTGCTCTATTCCTTCTTGATAATTCTCTTCTTTATTTCCAATGATCAGATCGGGATGAAGGCTATCGATTATTTCAAAATTAAACTTCTTCGTACCTCCTATTCGTGCTTTGCCTTTGCACTTCTCCTCCGGATGAATACAAAACTTTGTTATTCCAACAATGTGATCCTCCAAGCCCAGATCAAATAAAAACTCTGTTTGCGAGGGTACAAGGGACACAATTCTTGTAGGCACCTGCTTCAACGAAATCCCGAAGCCCATTTGATCTGTCGCAAGGAGAATTTCAGGCATGATTATTTTAAATATCTGAAGTCATGATCAGCCTTCATTTGCACCACAAAAGCATAGATGAGATTAATAACGTTCTCGATATCATCTTTGTGGGCAGCCTCAACCGTGGTGTGCATATATTTAAGAGGCAGAGAAATCAAAGCCGAAGCAACGCCTTCGTTAGAATAAGCAAAAGAATCAGTATCTGTACCTGTAGTTCGCGACGCAGCCGCCCGTTGAAAAGGAATATTGTTGTTTTGAGCCACCTCAATAACCATCTTCAACAAATTATTCTGTACCGCCGGTCCGTAGGTCAATACAGGTCCTTTGCCGCCTTTCTGATCGCCACTTTTTATTTTGTCATACAACGGAGCACTGGTATCGTGGCAGACGTCAGTGATAATGGCCACGTCAGGTTTAATTCTTTGCGCGATCATCTGTGCGCCTCTCAAACCAATTTCCTCTTGCACCGCATTGACTATATACAGACCAAACGGCAACTTATCTCCTTTTTCTTTCAATCTACGGGCTACTTCTGCTATCATAAACCCGCCGATTCTGTTGTCGAGCGCTCTCCCCACCCAATATCGGTTATTGAGTTTAAAAACCTCATCATCAAATGTAATCACGCATCCCACATGAATTCCTAGCTTCTCCACCTCTTCTTTGGACTCGCAGCCACAGTCGATAAAAACATTTTTATTGGTGGGTTTAGGCTCATCTTCTTTATCTCGCACATGGATAGCCGGCCAGCCAAACACACCTTGTACAATGCCGTTTGCAGTGTGAATATTTACCTTCTTAGAAGGTGCGATCTGAAAATCTGAGCCGCCATTTCTGGTCACGTAAATAAAACCTTCATCGTTGATATAATTAACGAACCATGAGATTTCATCAGCATGCGCTTCAATTACTACCTTATATTTCGCTTCCGGATTTATTATTGCTACCGCCGTTCCATAGGTATCGGTATAGTATTCATCTACAAATGGCTTAATATAGTCAAGCCAGATCTGTTGCCCTGGAGATTCAAATCCTGTTGGAGAGGCATTATTAATGTATTTTTTCAAAAATTCTTCGCTCTTCTGGTTCATTGTTTCAGTGTTAGTTTTAAAATTCTTATAAGGGTATATTTCCGTGTTTTTTCTTTGGAAGGTGATCCACTTTATTTTCCAACATTTTAAATGCGGAAAGTAGCTTTTTTCTTGTTGTAGCAGGCAAAATTACTTCGTCTACATATCCTCTGTGTGCGGCTCGATAAGGGTTCGCAAACTTCTCGGTATATTCTTTTATCTTTTCCTGTAGCATTGCTTCTGGATCAGCCGCCTCAGCTATATCTTTTTTGAAAATAATCTCAGCAGCTCCTTTTGCGCCCATCACGGCTATCTCGGCCGTAGGCCAGGCATAATTTAAATCGGCGCCAATATGCTTGGAGTTCATAACGTCGTACGCACCGCCATAAGCCTTCCGCGTAATTACCGTCACTCTCGGAACGGTTGCTTCGCTGAAAGCATATAATAATTTCGCGCCATTGGTAATGATACCATTCCATTCCTGGTCTGTACCTGGCAAAAATCCCGGAACATCTTCCAAAACCAAGAGAGGAATGTTAAATGAATCGCAAAATCTAACAAACCGGGCAGCTTTTGTACTGGCGTCAATATCTAAAACCCCCGCAAGCGACGCTGGTTGGTTGCCTACAATACCAATACTCCTTCCTCCGAGACGTGCAAATCCTACCACGATGTTCTCCGCAAATTTTTCATGAACCTCAAAGAAAGTATCAGCATCCACAATCCCGTCTATCACCTCACGCATGTCATAAGGTTGATTGGGATTGTCAGGAATTACATCGTTCAAAATCGGTCTGGCTTCATCAGCGCCCGAATCATAGTCCACAAACGGAGCATCATCCTCGCAATTTTGAGGAATGTAACTTAACAGACGCTTGATATACGTTATACAGGCAACCTCATTGGCACATGAGAAATGCGTAACGCCGCTTTTCATGCTATGGGTGCTTGCTCCGCCCAGTTCCTCTGCAGTAACATTTTCCTGCGTAACCGTTTTCACCACGTTGGGACCAGTCACAAACATATATGAGGTATTTTCCACCATCAATATAAAATCTGTGATGGCTGGGGAATATACAGCTCCTCCGGCACAAGGACCCATGATCGCCGATATTTGCGGAATGAGCCCTGAAGCTCGTGTGTTTCTGAAAAAAATATCCGCGTAACCACCAAGTGATACGACACCCTCCTGGATCCTGGCTCCTCCTGAGTCGTTCAATCCGACGATAGGCGCGCCATTCTTCATAGCCAGCTCCATGATTTTTACAATTTTCTCTGCATGCGTTTCAGAAAGAGATCCCCCAAAAACGGTAAAGTCCTGAGAATACAAATAAATGAGTCTCCCATTTACCGTTCCATACCCGGTTATGACACCATCGCCAGGATAATGTTGCTTATCGAGTCCGAAATCTTTGGCCCTGTGCATTACAAATTTCCCAACCTCCTCAAAAGAACCTTCATCTACAAGAAGTTCAACACGCTCTCTGGCGGTTAACTTTCCTTTTGCATGTTGTGCATCGATACGTTCTTTGCCCCCACCCAGCAAAGCTTCTTTATTTTTTATTTCTAATAAATCAAATTTCTCTTTGTTGGTAGGCAGTGTATAAACCGGAAAAGTCTTTTTAGAATCTTGCATTAATAAAAATATTAAAAGAATGTCTGTAAGAATGAGACTATGTAATTACCAAAAATAAAAATACCGCTGACCAAAAGGCAAACATTGACTATGTAAATAGCCTGAATGTCGGAACAGATTTTGCAATATTACAAAACAGGACAAACAATCTCCCTCGGGAAAAAGCATTTTTAATATTTACAATATTATTGCGGTTCTCTTTTAGATAAAGATAATGTATTATATTTCGCAAAATTTTCCAAATGGACGATAAAATAGCAGTCATAGATTTAGGAACGAATACCTTCCATTTGCTTCTGGCATTAGTCCACAATAATAATTTTAAGGCACTGTACAAAGAAAAGATTGCTGTAAAAATTGGCCAGGGTGGAATAAATGAGGGGTATATTACCGAAGATGCAAAAGGGCGGGCTTTTGCTGCTATGGAAAAATTTCGCGATTTAATTGATAAAGAAGGCATTCAAAAGGTTTATGCAACCGCTACCAGCGCCATCCGAAACGCCAAGAACGGCGTTGAATTTACAAAGGAAATACTAGAGCGGACAGGCATAAAAATTAGAATTATTGATGGCGAGCAAGAAGCAAATTACATCCACTACGGCGTAAGCAAAGCGGTGAAATTCGGAAAAGAAGCCTCTTTAATAATGGACATAGGGGGCGGAAGCATAGAATTTATCATCTGCAATGACCAGGAAGTATTTTGGAAGGGCAGCTTTGAAATTGGGGCGCAACGGATGTTGGACAGGTTCCATTATCATGACCCAATCCATAAAGAAGAAATTGAAAATCTGGAAAAATACCTGGAAATAAGGCTTCAAAGGCTCGATGATGCTATTAGGAAATATAAACCTGCCTCTTTAATCGGCTCATCAGGCACCTTCGACACGCTAAGCGATATATATAGCTTTGAGAACAATGTTGAACGGGACCCTGGTCTCACTGAGCTTCCTTTACCGCTGGAAAAATATTTTGATATACACGAAGAGATAATTCATAAAGACAAAATACAACGCCTGGCAATTCCCGGAATGATAGAATTGAGGGTGGAAATGATTGTGGTGGCCAGTTGTCTCATTAATTTTATTCTCAAAAAATACAACATACTAAATCTTCGGGTTTCAACCTATGCCCTGAAGGAAGGCTTGTTATTCAATATCATTGAAAAGCACCTGAAACCGGAAAGCAGAAAAAGAAAATGATTCTCGCAGACTGAAGAACCGCATTCAACGAGATCGAAAAATTCAAGTAAAAAATCTACCTATGTACTCCTACTCTGATTTAAAAACTTTTACACGTCTGGTACTTTTGAAGATGGGCCACTCTGAACAACATGCTGAAACTGCTGCCACTGTATTGCTTTCAGCAGATCTTCGCGGGGTGGATTCACATGGTGTGGCCAGACTATCAGGTTATGTGCGGCTATGGGAAACCAACAGAATAAATGTTACTCCTGATGTACGTATAGTCCACGAGACGCCCAGTACAGCGGTAATTGATGCGGATGCCGCCTTAGGATTGGTTTCGGCACCTGTAGCGATGCAGACAGCCATAAACAAGGCCAAAGTGGCAGGAACGGGATGGGTATCGGTAAACAATTCCAACCATTTTGGGATTGCGGGTTTTCACGCCATGATGGCGCTGGAAGAAGACATGATCGGCATTGCGATGACAAATGCAAGCCCTCTGGTAGCACCTACTTTTTCTTTGGAACGACTTTTGGGTACCAACCCCATCGCCGTGGCAATTCCTGCCGACACTGAGCCTCCATTTGTCGCGGATTTTGCCACCACCACTGCTGCCAATGGAAAATTGGAAATATTGCAAAGAAAAAGCGAAGAGGCTCCTCTTGGGTGGATTCAAGATAACCAAGGCATTGTCACTAGCAATCCCCATGCACTGAAAGATGGCGGAGCCCTTCTTCCTCTGGGTGGCGACAGAGACCATGGAAGCCACAAAGGCTATTGTCTGGGTGCTGTGGTTGATATATTTTCGGCGGTGTTATCCGGAGCTAATTTCGGCCCTTGGGTGCCTCCGTTTGTAAGCTTTTTGCCCTTACCTCCCGACCCGGTAGGGAAAGGTATCGGTCATTTTTTTGGTGCCATGCGAACGGACGCGTTCAGGCCTGCAGCCGATTTTAAGAAAGACATGGACAAATGGATCCAAAGATTTCGGAACGCTAAAACGGTAGCCGGCCAGGATCAGGTGTACATTCCCGGTGACCCTGAGAGAGAAATGGAGGTCATTCGTATGCAAGAAGGCATACCGTTACTCCCCGCAGTAGTCAAAGACTTAGAGATGTTGTCAGAAAAATTCGAGCTTGAAAAATTGCAGGTAGTCCAGCCTTAGAAACTAAAGCCCACCCTTACCACATAAGGCCTGGGATAAGGAGAATGATCCTGATCGTAGATTACATTGTATAAGAGCGTAAAACTCACACCTCCTCTGGCACCAAGTGGTTGGAAATAACCTCCCCCTAAAAACAAGGCAGGGCTGGTATCTCTACTGGTTTTAATTTCACCACCTATAATTCTGTAAGTTTCATAGTTAAGCAACTCATACTCCCCATGAACAAAAAACTGTGGCGTAATATTGAAACGCGAAAAAACATTCCCGCCATAGTTGTGAGTTTTTAAGTCCGCACTTTTATAATTGATGTACTGATAAATTACACCTACGCCGCTTGAAAACCTGTTGGTAAACATGTACCCGACTGTAGGCGAAACATTGATAGAGGTATAGTTGCTACCTGCCGAAAATCCGCCGCCGCCTCCCACATAAATTCTATCCCAAAAGTTATAGTCAGTAGTGTTGCTCACTTCCTTTTGTGCCATCAATGACCCAAATGAAACTAAAAACAGTAATAAGGAAAAGAAAATTTTCTTCATCATCGCACTCTATTTTGTTTCCTCTTCAACGATTATATATAGGTCTTCCGTTTGCTTTTTCATATAATAATTTTCTCTTGCAAATTTCTCAAGAAGCGCCCTGTTGCTTAGAAGTTCTTCACGATCCTTCTTCACCTCTAGAATCTTTTCCTCAAAATATGCTTTTTCGTTCTCGAGATCATTCAACTTTCGGTTCAACTGGTATTGTGTGACGAGGTCGTTGGAATCGAAAAAAAACATCCATATCAGGAAGACTACTAATGAAATGAAATAGAAGTTTTTAGTAAAATGTGGAAGTTTAGAAAACATAGAAGCGAATTATTTATACTAATATAATTAACAAATGAGATAAATAAAATCACAGCAGAAATTTACCTGATAAATATCCATAAAATCATAAACAAAAACAGCCATCTCAGAACATATTTAAACAAAAACATTTAGTTTAAATTCCTGAGACGGCTGATTAAAAAAGCTACGTTAAATTAGAATTTTATACCAGGGAAATAAGCGGTATCGCCCAATTCCTCTTCGATCCTCAACAATTGATTGTATTTAGCCATTCTGTCCGATCTTGACGCAGAACCAGTCTTTATCTGACCCGTGTTGAGCGCAACCGCCAAATCCGCAATTGTGCTATCTTCTGTTTCACCAGATCGGTGAGACATTACACTCTTGTAAGAATTCCTTCCGGCAAGATTTACTGCATCAATGGTTTCAGACAACGTACCAATTTGGTTTACCTTTATCAAAATTGAGTTAGCAATGTTGTTTTCAATCCCCTGCGACAGTCGCTTTACGTTTGTAACAAACAGGTCGTCACCAACAAGTTGAACCTTGTTTCCAATGGTTTGAGTAAGCAACTTCCAACCGTCCCAATCATCTTCCTGCATGCCATCTTCAATAGATATAATTGGATAATTCTCCACCCACTCTTTCCAGAATCCAACCATTTCAGAAGCATTCAGCTTATCTCCGGTCGACTTTTTGAAATGGTACAACTTAGAATCAGCATCATAAAACTCAGAGCTGGCAGCGTCCATGGCAATGAACATATCCTCGCCGGGCCTGTAACCTGCTTTCTCGATAGCCATCAAAACTACCTCAATTGCCTCCTTGTTAGATGTTATATTAGGTGCAAATCCTCCTTCATCTCCGACGTTGGTAGAAAGGCCTTTGCTTTTCAACACTGATTTTAAGTGATGGAATACCTCAGTACCCATTCTCAAAGCCTGTGAAAATGATTCTGCTTTCACAGGCATCACCATAAACTCTTGAAAATCAATAGAATTATCCGCATGACTACCGCCATTCAGGATATTCATCATTGGAACAGGTAGTGTATTCGCACTTACGCCTCCGATATAACGGTACAAAGACTGACCTGACTCCTTTGCTGCCGCTTTTGCTACCGCCAGCGAAACGCCTAAGATAGCATTGGCACCAAGCTTTGATTTATTCTCTGTTCCGTCGAGTTCGCACATTACCTTGTCAATCAAACTCTGTTCAAAAACAGGGTAACCAACTATTTCAGAGGCAATTGTTTCATTCACGTTCTTTATAGCCTTCAGGACACCTTTACCCATATAGATAGATTTATCATCATCTCTTAGCTCTACGGCTTCATGAACGCCTGTAGAAGCGCCTGATGGGACAGCAGCTCTGCCTAAAAATCCATCGTCTGTAATCACATCTACCTCAATGGTTGGATTACCGCGTGAATCCAAAATTTGTCTCGCGTGGATACTTTCAATTAAACTCATGTTTGATCTGTTTTACTATTTAAAAAAATTCTTGATTTTCTATTTATTCAGTAGGGCCATAAAATTATCAAAAAGATACCTGGCATCATGTGGTCCAGGTGATGCTTCGGGATGATACTGTACTGAAAACGCTTTTTTATTTTTGACCCTGATACCCTCAACGGTACCATCATTTAAATTAACATGGGTAGCCTGAACAAGTTCAGAATTCTTAATTTCGTCGGCATTGGCTCCGAA
>CAZHZR010000076.1:10764-12868 GCA_964537095.1 uncultured Roseivirgaceae bacterium | reverse complement strand
GCACTTCGTCGCAATCTTCCCAGGACATATTCGCCTCCAGTTGTGTAAGAAGCATAATATACAATTTCAACAACTTACCCGAGGCATTAAGATCCGTGCAACCCCTGAAGGCTAAAAACTATAGGCAAAACCAACGTTGATTGAGCTTTTGAACTGGATAGCAGCACCAGGCGTGTCTTTATGATCTCTCGGAACGTCTATATCATCATCATAAATCAACTGCGTGATTATACTGGAAGTGATAAACTTATTTACTTTCATTACAAAGTGGACTGACCAGTTTACATCCACATTTTGAAACTTTTCGTAGTTAGAAAACAGGTTAAGATTTGACTCCAGCTTGATGTTCTTTAGAATCTCCTTCTTAAAATTGGCATTGTAACTGGCTCCAACCTCCGATCTAACAGTCTCTCCTTCCTGCAGTCCGAAATTAGTTGCCAGCTTTTCATTGAAGACAATGGTATTTTTACTTGTAAGTGGAGATAGCGTAAAGTTGAACACCTTGCTTTTCTTGAAGGTAACACCCAGGGCTATCTGTAGATATGCGGGAGAGAAGATCTCTGAAACAAGAAACGTAGAATCCCTTCCATCGGGCAAAACCACTACTTCCTCTCCCTTATAAAATTGCGAGCGGAGATTTACCAAGGCTGACGCCATCCAGTTATCACTAAAATTTCTGCCGTACTGACTCTCAAGGATAAATAAATCGTCAGATTTCCTGATAGGTTGCCCCTTTCCTTTGCCCTGACGGATCAGGCCATAGGTACCTTGAAATTTATTATTCCAAAGATTTTTATTGTCGTCATAATTTGCGTGAAGATTGATGATATTTCCCAAAGAAATAGAGCTTTGGCCACCTCCTGCCCAATTATTTAAACTTACCTGTGAGAAATTTACGTTAATATCACCGCCGATATCCCAAAGAGTGTCTTGAACAACTACGCTTACTGAATCAATTTGCTGAGCTTTACTGACCGATATCTGAATCATCGCCAGACCAAACGCCACTACAAAAAACCTAATCAAACCGCTGAAAGTAATAATTAAAAAACATAAAAAAAGCCCTGTAAGAGGGCCAAATATAAGAGGTTTAATTGTTCCGTTAAACCGTTATTGACTTAATTTCACTCAACGCATTCTCTGTCAAAGGTTTGGTGATAAATCGGATTACGTGATCATTATTTACAATCTTATCGATATCCCGCTTATTATCCGAACTTGATAAAATAATTACCTTGCATTTCTGTTTAACAAGTTCTGAAAATTTTTCAAATTCATACAGGAAGACGAAACCATCTACTATGGGCATATTTATATCCAGAAAAATAATATCGGGAAGCTTTTCTGCATCATCTTTATGCTTCTCAAGATATTCCAAAGCACTTTTACCTGAGTTTTTAATTTCTACCGAATTCGCAAACTTGGTTATTTCAATTATTCGCTTGCTGATAAAGTTATCTGTATCATTATCATCTACAAGCATCACCAAGTCAATGTTTTTGTCCTCACTTACCATGAATAAAAAGTTTAATGCTTTGACATTTTTTTATTTCTTAACAATTCGATAGGCATTCATAGGGGAATATTTCACCAAATTGTTTATCAAAGATAGGCTATTTACAGCCCTACGATTTAAATTATTTGATTCAATCCTTATCTAAGTAATATTATCAAAAGAATTTAACATTTGAAGATAGGAAAGCGCTTCCATAGCATACCCTGATATTTGAAACGAAAATTAATACTTATTGTTTCTGACTGATAAGCATTAATTGACTGGCTTTTTTATTTTTAATTTCTCTCCAATAGACACCCCAAAATCATTTTTGTTATTCCACTGCATCACATCTTTGATCGTAACATTATGGTCTCGGGCTATCTTATACATTGTTTCCCCACTTGCCACCTCATGAATTATAAAATCTTCCTCTTTTATTACAGGATTCTTCACTTCAGCCTGCGCATTATCTTCAGGAGGTGCAATACGCAAGGTCTGATCTATCTTAATTTCGTCTCTTAAAGAAATTTTATTCCATAGTAAAATTTCTCCCACCTGAATGTTGTATTGCCTGGCGATTCCGTACAAGGTTTCGCCCTGCTTTAC
>CAZHZR010000076.1:3904-10664 GCA_964537095.1 uncultured Roseivirgaceae bacterium | reverse complement strand
TTTCAATATCTTCAATCTTTGCATCAGGCTGCTTCCTTAGCTCACCTGAAACAGGCAAATTCCTTTTTACTTCGATTTCCTTGACAGTAGCTTCTGTTCGGGTGTATCCGGGGTTTTCTGCCACAAGTTCATCCGTTTCCTGTACCTGCTGATACTCAATAGGCTCATCCTTGGGTCGTACAAACCGCATCCAAAGTACTCGGCCTGTTTCTGCCTGCTCTCCTTTTTCCATCCTGTTTTTCTGAAGTACCTTTTTCAGCTTAACACCATATTTTTGGGAAATTGACCACATATTGTCGGAAGCAGATACGACATGGTAATGCTCTGCCGCCCGCCCTCTCTTCGGCTTTAGATAATAAACCTGTCCGGGAATAGCCTTGTCAGCACTCGTCAAATCATTGTGTTTCAGGAATTTGCTAATCGGAATATCTCCTTTTTCAGCCAACTGCAACAGGTTTTCCCCTGGCCCTGCGATAATCCCCGGCTTACCGTTCACTTTCACTAGCACAGCCTGATTCAAAGCGTCAAGCCCCTCTCCCTCTATCACCGGATATTTATCGCTCCCTTTACTAAACCTGCTATTTAGGGTAACTTTTGGCTTTTCATATTCTATTACCGCTGCCTCAGCGTCATTTCCATTGTTATAATCTATGGCCACCATATTCCCTACGTCTGAGTAAGGAGAAGGGATTATTACCGAATAAATTCTATCATCTGGCACCGCGCCTCGCTTTAGCCACTTATTATATTCTTCAAGAAGTTGAGCATCTGCCCTGGTTTCGGAGGCGATTTTTTTCAAGCTTTTATTTGCACCTAAATTATATTCCGTTAATATCAAAGAGGGTGTGTTTTTTCCTGTAGCACTTTCAAAGGCAACTTTATGAGCCAGGAACTTAATGATATACCAATGGGTGCGTTTATCAATCTCCATTTTCTTTGCACCAAAATTCTTATCATCGACAACCTTTTGGGCACCCCCGGCTCCCATGTTGTAGCTCAGCAACGCATAAAGCCAATTGCCGAAATAATTATTATTCCTTTTAAGATAACGGGCTGCCCCTCGTGAGGAAGAAATAATATTTAGCCTTTCATCCACCGTACCGTCTATACGCAGTCCTACTTCTTCTCCTGAAGCTTTCTTGAACTGCCAAAACCCAACGGCATTTGAAGAGGATACGGCATCAGAAATAAGCGCACTTTCCTGTATCACCAGGTATTTAAAGTCTTCCGGGAGATTCTCCTCTCTGAAAATCTTTTCTATAAGAGGAAAATATAAATCAACCCTTTCAAGTTTGATGTCAAAATACTTTTTACTTCTGTAAAGTGCATCCACATGACTTTGTATTTCTTTCCTTGCTCCATCTGTTATTTTTAGTTCCATATCAGCAAATCTCATTTCGGAAGGAACCTGAGGCGTTTGCGACAACACCATCATTGGAATACATAAACCCAGAATTAGTAAAAACAGCGTTCGTATCATTAATTTATAACTTTCTTAGTATCATAAGACCATCCCTGATTGGCAATAAAACGTTCTGAACTCGTGAATCCTTGTGTACGTACATATTAAATTCGAGGATAGCCTGGGTATCAATATCTACCTTTTCGTTGTTTTCCGCCAACACTTTACCACTCCAAAGTACATTGTCGACCAAGACATACCCGCCCGAATTCAGTTTGTCAATGATAAGGTCGTAGTAGTTTATATAGTTTTCTTTATCAGCATCAATAAATACCAAGTCAAAAGGTCCATCCAATTTCGGTAGTGCATCCATTGCATTACCAACTATGTATTCTATTTGTTCTGTCAGCCCTGCCTCTTCAAAATATCCTCTCACTCTCCCCTCCAGTTCGTCGTTTTTGTCAATAGTGACAATCTTTCCTCCTTTTTGCAATCCTTCCGCCAGGGCAATGGCAGAATATCCCGTATAGGTGCCGATTTCAAGAATTGATTTTGGCCTGACCAAATGTGAAAACATAGCAAGTACCCGGCCTTGAAAATGTCCGGAAAGCATCCTTGGACGCAATACCTCCTTATTTGTCGCCAGGTTTATCTTTTTCAGTAACAGCGGTTCATCTTCTGTGTGCTGTTCAACGTATCGTTGAAGAGATTCGTCGATAAAATTCATCTCAGTGTTGTTTAAGCTTATTTGGGTGCGCTCTATTTAGGTTTAAAAGTCAAAACGCTCAAATTCTTTTCTTCAAACATTTCATTGGCAATATCCTGTAGCTCAGAAGCTTTAATTGCCTTAATTCTTTTGTATAGGTCTTCTATGTCTTCGATTTTGCCCAAGTCAAGCAAACTCTTGCCCATCATCAACATAAGGCTGACATTGTTTTCTTCAGCCATAGCTAACTGTCCTATCAGTTGCTCTTTTGCACTGTGCAGCTGCAAGGTTCCCAGAGGAACTTCTCTCAGCTTCTTCAATTCCTTCTGTACAACTTTTATGCCCTTATTTAACTGGCCCGGCTCTGTGCCAAAGTAGATACCAAATATGCCGGTATCAATATAAGGCGAATAAGAAGCTTCCACTGCATATACATAGCCATATTTTTCTCGTAGTGCCAGATTTAAGCGGGAATTCATTCCCGGACCACCAAGAATATTAAGCAGGGCAAAGAAAGCCAACCTTTTAGAATCTTTAATGCTATAAGAAGGCCTTCCAATAGCACATTGAGACTGAGTAAGATTTCTGTATGTGACTTCCTCTTTTGGCATATAACCTGTAAAAGGAATTCTTTCTTTTACGGCTCGTTTAGCAGGCATATGGCTAAAATGCTTTTGTGCTAAACGAATGACCTTTTTCATAGGAACAGGTCCGACGGAGGAAAAAATAAGCCTTTCGGTATCAAGGTTCTCTATTATAAACCTGGTAAAATCATCCCTTTCAAAAGCCTTAATACTTTCGGAAGTACCGAGAATATTTCTACCAAGAGGGTGGCCTGCGAATACCAAATCATCAAAATCATCCTGAATGGCGTCCTCGGGTGCATCGTAATACATAGCCATTTCTTCCAGAATTACGTTCCTTTCTTTTTCAATTTGTTTTTCAGGAAAAATCGAATCAAAAGTTATGTCGTAAAGCAACTCCATTGCATTTTCAAAATGACTATCTAAAACAGAGGCGTAAAAGCAAATCTTTTCTTTGGTAGTATAAGCGTTCAATTCACCTCCTACGGAATCCAACCTATTTAGAATATGAAAAGAACGACGCTTTTTTGTTCCTTTGAAGGCCATATGTTCCCAAAAATGGGCTATACCCTGCTGGGAAACATCTTCATCTCTACTACCAATGTCCAGGATAAATCCGCAATGGGCTATCTTTGTATAATTAACTTCTTTATGGACAATTCTGATTCCATTAGGAAGTGTATATATCTCGTAATCAAGCATAATCTAATTTCAACCTGCAATTTAGCTAAAACTCGCAAAACGAGGGATGCCTTCTAGTATAAAGTATAGTTTTGATTTCATTTGCAGCCAGATTTGAGACTAAAGCGGATAGCTTTCAAAAATTCTTTTTTCTCTTTAATTTGCAGACCTTTTGCTCAAGCCTATACAACAAAATAAGATCAGGTGGTAAAGATTTCCGGTGTTATTATAACTTACAATGAGGCTCGTAATATTGAAGCTTGCGTCCGATCCCTTGAAGACATCACTGATGAAATCGTAGTGGTTGATTCCTATAGTACGGACACCACACCTGAAATATGTAAAAAACTTGGCGTGACCTTCCTGCAACACTCTTTTGAAGGCCATATAGAACAAAAAAACTTTGCAGTGAACCAAGCTTCTTTTGACCACGTACTGGCGTTAGATGCCGATGAAAGGGTTTCGGAAAAGATGAAGTCATCGATTCTGGCAGTAAAAAGTAATTGGGGAGCAGATGGCTACATCTTTAATAGGCTTAATAATTATTGTGGCACCTGGCTGAAACGCTCTTGGTACCCCGATAAAAAATTACGATTATGGGACAGAAGAAAGGGACACTGGGGCGGAACAAATCCACATGATAAAGTAATTATTAACGATGGGAAAACACTAAAACTGGAAGGAGATTTACTGCATTTTGCGTATCAAAATCTTGAGGAGCATTACGAGCAAATTAAGAAATTCGCAATTATTGCAGCAAATGCAAAATACCAGAAAGGGAAAAAAGCCAATTTTATAATACATGTTCTTTTAAGCCCTTTCTATAAATTCTTCAGGAAATACGTCTTAAGAATGGGCTTTTTAGATGGGTACTATGGGTTTATTTTCAGCGCACTTACAGCCTACCTCAATTTTATGAAGTACCTTAGGTTGTGGGAACTAAACAGAAACGAACGGAAAAAATGAATTCTAGCTTGAAAATCTCTGTAATTGTGGCTACTTACAATATGCCACATTGGCTCGAAAAAGTAATTTGGGGTTACGAAAACCAGACCAATAAAGATTTTGAGCTTATCATCGCTGACGATGGCTCAAGGGAGGATACTTCCGCGCTCATCAATCAATTCAAATCGACTTCTGCGTTAAAGATCCAACACCTCTGGCACGCCGATGAAGGATACCGTCGCCAGACAATTCTAAATAAAGCTATTTTGGCGGCAAGTCACGATTATATATTATTTACCGACGGAGATTGCATCCCACGGGAAGATTTTGTGCAAACACATGTAAAATTCGCCCAAGAAGGCAGGTTCCTTTCCGGGGGGTACTGTAAGCTTCCCATGCCCCTAAGCGAATTGATTTCAAAAGAAGACATTATTACCCAAAGATGTTTTGATACAGATTGGCTTATCCGAAATGGGCTGGAAGGATCATCACAAAAGAGAAAGCTCAACGCAAAAGGAAAATGGGCAGATTTTCTGGACTTAATCACGCCCGCCAATGCATCTTTTAATAATTGTAATACTTCAGCGTGGAAAAAGGACTTGCTGGAAGTAAACGGGTATGATGAAAGAATGCAATATGGGGGACCTGACCGGGAAATTGGAGAAAGGCTTGAAAACAAAGGCATCAAAGGCAAACAAATAAGACACCGGGCAATCTGCTTACATCTAGACCATGCAAGAGGATATAAAACCCGGGAATCGCTCGACAGGAACATCAAGATAAGAGAGAACACCCGGAAAAACAAAGTGGTCAGAACCCCTTATGGCATTGAAAAAGAATCCGCAAACTGACCTACGTGAAAGCCTGTTCCCATAATTATGTCGGCACCCAAAGATTGTAGTTCAAATATTCCATCCATTGCCGACTTCAAATTTCGTAGCAGTATTCAACAAAAGTAGATCGCAGATTCACCGTTTTTTTTAATAGAATTCATAATATGATGTTAAATGGCGTAGCCATGCCAATTTAACTCTGCGTTATCACCAGCCAGTGCTATGCACATCTTCAAACCAATGTGACCTCTTCAGCATGTTTTTAAAAATCAGGCCGAAGTTGATATATTTTTTCCCAACAACTTTTGAAACAAATATTGTCGGGAATATTCAAAACATTCCTGCTGGATATGCTATTACCCCTATGTCTTTCTTTTGAAACAAATTAATTATGAGAATCGGATATGATGCCCAGGGTGCATTTTCAAAAAAATCGAGGTTTGGATCTTACAACAAGTACCTCATTAAGCTTATGGGCAAATATGTTCCCGAAAATAATTACCTCTTGTACACGTCGGGATCTACCAATAACAGGGACCTATTTAACGTTCAAAGCTTTTCGAACATCGAGATCAGGACACCCGCAAAAATAATCTCGAGAATGAATATGGGTTCGATCTGGAGAACTGCCATTTTAGGCAATACTGCTCTGACTGACAATGTTGACATCTTCCACGGCCTAAGCAATGAACTACCAATCATCATCAGTAAAAAGCTGAAAACAGTTGTTACCATCCATGACCTCTTCTTTATCCGCTACCCACACCTGTATCAGCCCTTGGAAATTGAGATCTTAAAAAGAAGAGTAAAACACGCCTGCCAAATAGCGAACAAGATAATCGCTATTAATACACAAACCGCGGAAGATATTCACTCCTTCTTAGGGATTGCAAGAAACAAAATAGAAGTAATTTATCATGGTTGCGACCAATGCTTCCGACTTGAGCATGACCTGTTTGAGCTGAAAAAGACGAGCGACTTGTATAAGCTTCCCGAGGATTACATAGTCACTTTCACTCCTTTAGAATCGCCCAACGGAACCTTATCGCTCCTAAAGGCGCTGCACACTATTGAAGATAAGGTAGACATTCCGCTCGTAATCGTTGAACATCCTTTTAGAAGTTATAAAAAGCAAATTCTAGAAGCGGCGAAAGAACTTAATCTTGAGGACAGAGTTATTTTTTTACAGAACGTCTCCCGGGAAAATCTCTCAAAAATTTACCAGTTAAGCCAAATTTTTATTTATACGGCAGGCTATGAAGGATCAGTTACGCGGATCATAGAAGCTTTAAATGCCAAAGTACCTGTGATAACCAGCCCTGGGTTTGAACACGTGGGCGGGAAGGCGACCTTATACGTGAAGAACAACGATCATGATGCACTGGGAGACGCGATAACCAGAGTGCTGTTAAATGCACAGATGGCCGGTAAAATGATTTCTGAAGGCGAGTTACACGCACGGAATTTCGATGATGAAAATGTTGCGCATCAGATAGCCAGAGTTTATGAGGGAATATTGGAAAATCAAGGTTTGACACCTAAAACGATTAAAAAAATCCTGTAACTTTTGAGGTCATCTGTATATATTTGTTTTAATCGCAAGGAACTT
>CAZHZR010000076.1:0-3804 GCA_964537095.1 uncultured Roseivirgaceae bacterium | reverse complement strand
TACAAACCGCTCATCATATGAAATATTTACCTATTGAGAAGTCCCTGTTTATCCACAATAGAGTCAGTTTTACCCAAATGCTAAAGCCTGACTCTCTGGCGATATTTAATAGCAATGACATTATGCCCACCAATGCGGATGGAACCATGCCCTTCCGTCAAAACAATGACTTGTTCTATTTATCAGGAATAGATCAGGAAGAAAGCATCCTTTTACTATTTCCGGACAGCCCCGACGAAAAGCACAGAGAAATCCTATTTTTAAAGGAAACAAGTGAGTTAATAGCAATTTGGGAAGGCCACAAATATACCAAAGCAGAAGCTTTTACTACATCAGGAATTAGAACCATATATTGGCTCTCGGAGTTCGAACAGGTATTTTACACTTTAATGAGCCATGCCCAACATGTTTATTTGAACAAGAACGAGCATTTACGGGCCACCAGCGAAGTTCAATCCAAAGATGACCGCTTTAGTGAATGGTGCAGAAGAAAATACCCACTTCATAACTACCAAAGGTCTGCACCAATTATGCATCACATAAGGGCAGTAAAGTCAGATATTGAAATTTCACTGATGCAAAAGGCTTGCGATATAACAGAAAAAGGATTTCGAAGGATACTCGATTTCGTAAAACCTGGTGTAATGGAGTACGAAATTGAAGCTGAATTCCTTCACGAATTTGTCAGAAACAGATCAAGAGGATTTGCTTATTCTCCTATAATTGCATCCGGAGGCAACGCTTGTGTGCTGCATTATGTAGATAACCATGCCATGTGCGCAGCCAACGATGTTATTTTGTTCGATGTAGGAGCAGAATATGCCAATTATAATGCAGACATGTCCAGAGCCATTCCGGTAAGTGGAAAATTCAGCGAAAGGCAGCGGGCTGTGTACCAGTCGGTAAGGAACGTGATGAAAGCAGCCATAGAGATGCTTAGGCCCGGAAACGCCATACCAGAATATCACAGAGAAGTAGGAAAAGTGATGGAAAGTGAACTCATTGCGCTTAAGCTTATCGACAAAAAAGACGTAAAAAACCAAAACCCCGAGAAGCCTTTATATAAGAAATATTTTATGCATGGCACCTCCCATCATCTTGGTCTGGATGTTCATGATGTAGGAAATATCTATAGAAAATTCGAACCCGGAATGGTATTTACCGTAGAGCCCGGCATTTATATTCCTGAAGAAAACCTGGGGATCAGACTAGAAAATAACGTGGTAATCCAAGGTAATGGGGTACGCGATCTGATGAAAAATATCCCTATTGAAGCGGAAGAAATCGAGGAATTGATGAACCAATGAACTTAAGGGCCGTGTGAATTATTCTGCTTTATTTTAAAAATTGTGTTTATAAAAAGCAATGGACATTCGTGCCGCCGGGCTACAACAAATTCGCTACCAGGCTGTTCATACCAAAACAACTTGAATCATGGGTCTCAAAGCGATATTTTTAAATTGCACGTTAAAAAAGTTTCCCGAGACTTCCAATACAGAAGCACTCATTGATAAAGCATCCGAGCTATTTTCCGCACTGGGTGTCACAACTAAAAGCATTAGAATAGCTGACCACCAAGTAGCATTTGGGGTAACTTCCGACGAGGGGCAGGGTGATGCCTGGCCGGAAATATTGGAAGAGGTTAAGCGTTCGGATATCTTAGTAGTGTGTTCTCCAATTTGGTTAGGAGACAAATCTTCCATCTGCAAAATGGTGATAGAGAGATTGGATGGTAGTACAAGTGAGCAGGAGCCCGAAAAGGGACAATATCCGCTCTATAACAAAGTGGGCGGCGCATTGGTAACTGGAAATGAAGATGGCGCAAAAAAAGTATGTGCAGATATATTATTTAGTTTAAACCATTCAGGCTGCACCATCCCTCCAAATTCAATGGCTTATTGGGTGGGTACGGCAGGTCCTGGTCCCAGTTATATAGAAGCGAACGGCGCCACGCACTTATTTACCAATAAAAATCTGCGCCTCATGGTTCACAACCTGGCGGACGTAGCCCGAAAGCTAAAAGCGAGCCCGATAGAAACTGACATTAATGAGCAAACGAAAAAAGCTGAAGCAGAAAGCAAGTCATAAAAAAAGCCCTATGATGAAGGGCTTTTTTTTATGACTCAGTTCGCTGACTCAGTGTTAACCTATTGCCACACGTTTAAAAGAGGACACTGTTAATCCCTGGAAAACACTATCCAAATATTTAGCAATTGTTAAGCTATTATCTTTTACAAACGCCTGATTCAACAAAGTACTTTCTTTATAGAATTTATTAAGCTTACCCTCAGCAATCTTATCCAGCATTGCTTCTGGTTTACCTTCTGCTCTGGCTTGCTCTCTTCCAATTTCAATTTCTCTTGCCACTATAGTTGGATCAACATCATCTTTATCAACACCAACAGGATTCATGGCCGCAATTTGCATGGCCACATCTTTTCCGGCTACTGATACATCGCCACCGTTCGCGCCTTTCAGGCCAACCAATACGCCCAGCTTGCTGCCCGCATGAATGTAAGCTACAACAGCATCTGCGTTCAGAATTTCGTAAGAGACAATTTCAATTTTTTCACCTATCTTTCCTACCAGCTCAATAATTCTCTCGTCAATTGAGCGACCATCTACAGCTTCTTTCTTCAAATCATCTACAGAAGCAGGCTTTTGCTGAGCCGCTACGTCCAAAATAACCTGACCCAAAGCTTGAAACTCCTCATTTTTGGCCACAAAATCAGTCTCACAACCCAAAGCTACTAATACTCCTTCTGTCTTAGCGTCATTGGTTTTAACAAAAATTGATCCTTCTGTTGTTTCTCTGTCAGATCTGGAAGCCGAAACTTTCTGGCCCTTCTTTCTTAGCAAATCAATAGCAGCGTCAAAATCACCATTTGCTTCAGTGAGTGCTTTCTTGCAGTCCATCATGCCTGCACCGGTCATTTGTCTTAGTTTATTAACTTCTTGCGCTGTAATAGCCATATCCGTAATAGTTTTTGGTTGCTTTTAATAAAAAATTGAACACCGAATTTTAAAGTTCAATGTTCAATCTTTATTATAATCGGTTTATTTTATTTTATTAGTCTTGATTATCATCGTCAGCATCTACTTCAACTTCAGCATTTACCGCTGCTTTTGATGGTTTTCTGCTTTCTCCTTCATTTTCATCCACACTTCTCTTTGCTGCTTCTTCCTCCTGAAGTTTCTGATCGTCTTTATCCTTTTTACGTTCAGAAAGGCCTTCCTCAATAGCCGCACCAAATGCTTTTACTATAATAGAAATTGATTTATAGGCATCGTCATTTGCAGGAATCGGGAAATCAACAAGATTAGGGTTCGAGTTGGTATCAACAACTGCGAATACAGGAATATTTAATTTATGTGCTTCTTGAACAGCAATATGCTCTCTTTTTATATCAACTATAAAAAGCGCTGCAGGAATACGTGTTAAATCAGCTATTCCACCCAATACTCTTTCTAATTTTTCCTTCTCACGGCTCACCATCAATCGCTCTCTCTTAGCCATGTTCTGGTAAGCCTCATCTTTCATAAGCTTTTCGATACCAGTCATTTTTTTAAGAGATTTTCTGATCGTAGCAAAGTTGGTAAGCATACCACCTAACCAACGCTCCGTTACGTAAGGCATTTTAAGTCTTCTCGCTTCTTCAGCTACAAGATCCTTAGCCTGCTTCTTTGTTGCTACAAACATGATCTTGCGACCATTTCGTACTACTTGCTTAACAGCGTTAGATGCTTCGTCAAGGCTGGCAAGCGTTTTGTTTAGATCAATAATATGGATGCCATTACGTTCCA
>CAZHZR010000075.1:0-12896 GCA_964537095.1 uncultured Roseivirgaceae bacterium | reverse complement strand
CGATCATCTTTTGCACCATAGGAACTTCTTCCATCACGATTTCCACCCCAAGATCTCCCCTTGCTACCATCAATGCATCGCTGGCTTCAATAATCTCATCAATATTCTTGATAGCCTCCGGTTTTTCAATCTTAGAAATAACCTTTATATCTTTTCCAAAGCTTCTAATACGGTCTTTAAGTTCTATTACGTCGGCAGCTTTTCTTACAAATGACAAGGCGATCCAATCGACATCATTTGCCAAACCAAACTCCAGATCTTCGATGTCCTTCACTGTCATTGAAGGTGCCGATACATTTGAAAACGGCAGATTTATCCCTTTTTTAGATTTGAGGACTCCTCCGTGAACCACCTGGGTGACCACTTCATTGCTGTTGATAGCAGTTACTTTTAATTCAATCTTTCCATCGTCCACCAAAATCATGTCGCCCACAGCAACATCATTTACCAATGCCTTATAGGTAGTACTTACTCTTTGGCTGGTTCCAATTACTTTTTCGGTAGTAATAATCAGTTCGTCATTATTTTTGATCTCAACGCCACCATTTTCCACGTCGCGCATCCTGATTTTAGGACCTTGTAAATCCTGAAGTAGTGCGATATGGGTTCCCAGTTCTTTATTTATTTCACGTACTATATTTATAACCTTTAAATGGTCCTCATGTGTGCCATGAGAGAAATTTAGTCTAAAAATATCGGCACCCGCTTTTACCAATTCTGTGAGCTTTTCCTTTGTATTAGAAGCAGGACCCACTGTTGCAATAATCTTTGTCTTTTTAAATAAAATGTTTTCTTTCATGTTCACTAATCGTTTTTAGTTGCCGCTTGAAACCCCTTAACAAATGGCTTTAAATCCCTTATAAATGTTGACTGATATTCACCTAGGGGTTTCGTATGTGTAAAGTTATTACTTATAAAAATACCTGGTGACAGGCTCTTGTAAAGTTCAAATATAATCATAATACGCACAATCTTTCAAATTTCTTTCCCATCGTTTATGATTGGCATTTACCTTCCTCATCAGAAAGCCGCCCGGAAAGAAATTATTTCTGCGTATCCAGTCGTCAGATTTAAGTGCGCAAGTAAATTAATGCGCAATAATAATAAAATAATATGATAGTAAAATCAATAATTGCGGTCTAGTATTTGGGAAAACAACACTTTTAGCGAATTAAATCGCTGCATTATGCCTACCTTAGACTTGAGTAATTTGGAAAGCATATCAGAAAGGTACATATAAGCCCTTCTTGTTCAAAAAGAGGATCTGTACGGGTAAACCTAGCCGTAACTACTCAGGTGCAAGAAAAAGAAGAATTACACATGTTTTATAATAACCACCTCTTAATCTCCTCCTTGGGAAGGAGGAGAGTTGATTGAATGTGTAATTCTTCTTTATTCTTCCCTAAGTAATAAATTCTGGAGACAGGAGAATCTATTCTAATGTCGTTTATACCTGAGTTTTACCCCTAGCCTAGAAAATAAAATTGTCTTTCGACTTCAGACCTTGAACATCAATCATTTGGATGTAGTTGATTTCTTCAAGCCCACGAAGTTGCCTCAGCAACTCTTCGGGAAGAAAGCTGTCTTCAAATCCCTGAATATATATTATATAGTCAAAGTTCTTAAGTTCCGGCAGGAGGTGACCCTGAGCGAGGAATCCATTATCAACAGACTTATTTTTAAAAAGCCTGAGTGTGCTATTTTCAGTCTTGTAGATATAATTAGAAATGACCAGGCTCTTGCCGTCTTTAAAATCAATGGTTAAGTCTGCATTTTTGATGAGCCGGAATTTCATCAGGTGATTAACAGCCCAGGCCAACTTGTATTCCTTTGCAGTAGAAGTTAACCCCAGCAATTCAAAATCATATTCGTAGGATACAAGTAGCTTATTATTTTTCATAATATGAGGACAATTCTCTACGCGAAGCCTTCCGTGCGCTGGTACTCGTAAATAATGTAACTATTATATAAGAAACAGAGTTGTTATTTTTCAAAAAGCAAAGGTAATTAATAAATATGAACCGACTGAAAAGCCAAAATTTCGATATTTCTTATATTCGTTATAATTTCCAGGTGCTTTCTGAGTATATTAAACATTTGAAGGTGATAATTGATTAAGATTAAAAAAATTTGTTTGACATTATTGCATTAAATGTATTTCTTTGCAGAGAATTTTAACTAAAAAAATTAAAAAAATGTCTGAAATAGCACAAAAAGTTAAAGGAATTATCATTGATAAGCTAGGTGTTGAGGAATCTGAAGTTACTCCTGAAGCAAGTTTTACAAATGACCTGGGTGCGGATTCTTTAGATACAGTAGAGCTTATCATGGAATTTGAAAAAGAATTTAACATATCAATTCCTGACGATCAGGCAGAAAATATTTCCACTGTAGGCCAGGCAATTTCTTATTTAGAAGAAAACGTTAAGTAAAAACTTTGCACCGTAAAATTCTTTTATGAATTTAAAAAGAGTTGTGATCACAGGGTTGGGCGCACTGACACCAATAGGAAATTCTATTCAGGAATATTGGGAGGGACTTTCTAATGGTGTTAGTGGAGCTGGCCCTATTACCCGATTCGATGCAACTAAGTTTAAAACAAGGTTTGCCTGTGAGGTAAAAAATTATAATCCCGAAAATTACTTCGACAGAAAAGAGGCTCGTAAAATGGATCCGTTCACGCAATATGCAATGATTGCTGTGGAAGAAGCCATGAAAGACTCTGGAATTGACGTTGAAAAAATTAATTTAGATCGTGCGGGAGTTATCTGGGGGTCAGGAATTGGCGGAATTCGTACTTTTTCTGATGAAGTGACAGCCTTTAGTACCGGTGATGGCACGCCCAAATTTAATCCCTTTCTGATACCGAAAATGATTATAGATATTGTTACCGGTCATATATCTATAAAATACGGCTTTCGGGGTCCAAATTTTGCTACCGTATCTGCCTGCGCATCGTCTACCAATGCATTGATAGACGCGTTCAATTATATTCGCCTGGGAAAGGCAGATGTAATTATTTCGGGCGGATCAGAAGCAGCGGTGAATGAAGTAGGTATTGGGGGTTTTAATGCCATGAAAGCATTGTCGGAAAGAAATGACTCGCCTGAAACTGCGTCCCGCCCTTTTGATAAAGACAGAGACGGTTTTGTGTTGGGTGAAGGTGCAGGATGCCTTATCCTGGAAGAGTACGAACATGCCAAAGCAAGGGGAGCACAAATATACGCGGAACTAGCGGGTGGTGGAATGTCTGCTGACGCACACCATATCACAGCCCCCCACCCAGAGGGCATTGGCGCTCAAAGAGTGATGTTGGAAGCATTAGACGATGCCAATTTGAAGCCAGAAGATATTGACTACATTAATGTTCACGGCACATCCACACCATTGGGCGACGTTGGTGAGATCTTGGCAATAAAAAAAGTGTTTGGGGAACATGCGTACAATCTCAACATTAGTTCTACCAAATCAATGACAGGACACCTGTTGGGAGCAGCTGGCGCGATAGAAACAATCGCTTCAGTACTGGCCATTAAACATCAGCTGGTCCCTCCCACAATAAATCACTTTACTGACGACGAGGCGCTTGATAACAAACTCAATTTTACTTTTACCAAAGCGCAAAAGCGAGAAGTAAACGTTGCACTAAGCAATACATTTGGTTTTGGTGGTCACAACTTTTCTGTAATCGTAAGAAAATTTAGCGAGTAGTGAATTTGCTTAGGTATCTCTCCGGATTTTCCCTAAGGTTTTCTGAAAAAGACAAAAGGCTTATTTCTTCAATAAAATCTATTATTGGGAGTAAGCCTTTTAATTTATCCATCTACAAGCTGGCCTTTCAACATAGCTCCGTTGCAAAAGAAGAAATCAAAGGCATCAAACAATCCAATGAGCGACTGGAATACCTGGGAGACGCTGTTCTGGGAATGGTGATCGCAGAATACCTCTTTCAAAAATTTCCATTTCGGGATGAAGGCTTTTTGACAGATATACGGGCGCGGATCGTGAATAGAGAATCTCTCAACAAACTGGGAAGAAAAATTGGCATCGCCGAACTCGTTAGATATGACGAAAAGAAAAAAAGTGCCCTCTCCTATAAATCACTCTATGGGGATGCACTCGAAGCTTTTATAGGCGCCATCTATCTGGATAAGGGTTATGCTTCCTGCAGGGAATTTATTATCAAAAAACTAATTTCCCCGCATATCGACCTCAATGAAGTGGTGATGACCGATCCAAACTTTAAAAGTAAAGTGATAGAATGGGCACAAAAATCAAACAAAGAGGTGAGCTTTGAAATTATTGAACTAAAAAGCGGTCGAAATCAACTAAAAGAGTTTACGGCTCAATTGTTAATTGACAATGAACCGATTTGTACAGGAACCGGGTTCAACAAAAAAAAAGCAGAGCAGGACGCCGCCCAAAAATCCTGCGAAATCCTTCAAATTTCGTTAGACCCCGAAGTATAAACACGGCCCCGTTTTTTACCTTAGGTATCGTTATTTTACCAAGGCAAATACAAATAGTTACAGCTGGCATAAAATCAACAAAAGATGAAGCGTATTAAAGTTGCAGGTGCTGCATTAAACCAAATTCCTTTTGATTGGACATGGAATTGTAATAATATCCGGGAAGTAATTAAAGAAGCGCAGGATAAAGAGGTTGATCTCTTGTGCCTGCCGGAACTTTCAATCACCGGTTACGGGTGTGAAGATCTGTTTTTGTCGCATTGGCTCCCGGAGGAAGCGATGAAGCGTCTCATTTCTTTGGTACCTCACACTACCGATATTGCTGTAGCTTTTGGCTTGCCTGTCATCTATGAGGGCCTGGTATATAATTGCAGTTGTCTGGTACAAAACCAGAAAATACTAGGGTTCACAGCCAAACAATTTCTCGCAAATGATGGCGTACACTATGAACCGAGATGGTTTACCTCCTGGGAGCCTTCCAAACTAGCTAAAATAGTAGTTGGTGGTAACAGCTATGATTTGGGCCACCTGACCTATGAAATAAACGGTTATAAAATCGCATTTGAAATATGCGAAGATGCATGGAGAGAAGACAAAAGGCCTGCCTGGAGGCACCTGCAAAATAACGTAGATATTATATTGAACCCGAGTGCCAGCCACTTTGCGTTAGGGAAGTCAAAATCACGAAAACACCTTGTAAGCAGTAGCTCTCAGAAGTTCAATTGCTTGTACGTATATACTAACCTGCTTGGAAATGAAGCAGGAAAAATGATCTATGATGGTGACGTGTTGTTTGGGTATGGAGGTAAAATCATTCAGCACAATGAGCTACTCTCTTACAAAAGCTGGGATCTTATTACATTAGAATATAATAAAAACACCCCTCCAGGAGGGGCTGATTACGGAATAGTTGAAGCTCCTGACCAGCTTCAAAAGGAGTTTACACAAGCTTCGGCACTTGCTTTGTACGATTATCTCCGAAAAAGCAAAAGCAAAGGCTTCACCCTTTCCCTAAGTGGTGGCGCAGATTCATCTGCATGCGCTATTCTTGTGGCGCACATGATCAGGCAGGGCATCAAGGAACTGGGGCCTGCTGTTTTTTTGGAAAGAATCAATAGAACTGACATACCTATAACGGAGGGCCAGGAAACAGAGGCAATAGCAAAAACGATTACTTCCCATTTACTCACCTGTGTTTATCAGGGCACAAAAAACTCCTCTGATAAAACTTTTAATTCGGCAAAAGTTCTGGCCGACTCTATTGGAGCTACTTTCTACCAATGGACTATTGATGAAGAAGTAGATTCGTACAGCCGAAAGGTTGAAGAGGCCTTAAGCCGTAAGCTGGATTGGGAAACAGATGATATAGCACTACAAAACATCCAAGCCAGAGCGCGCTCGCCTATCATCTGGATGATCGCGAATATAAAGCATAACCTGCTGCTGACAACTTCAAATCGCAGCGAAGGTGACGTCGGCTATGCAACTATGGATGGAGACACCAGTGGTAGTATAGCGCCAATTGCTGGCATCGACAAACATTTTCTGCTACACTGGCTAAAATGGGTGGAAAAAGCGTTCGGCTATATGGGTTTAAGCGCTGTAAATGCACTCACGCCAAGTGCCGAGCTAAGGCCCTCGGACAAAGAGCAGACGGACGAAAAAGACCTCATGCCCTACCATGTAATTGTG
Organism: uncultured Roseivirgaceae bacterium; assembly: GCA_964537095.1. GTDB lineage: Bacteria > Bacteroidota > Bacteroidia > Cytophagales > Cyclobacteriaceae > CAMPJM01. The sequence goes on along the minus strand of CAZHZR010000075.1, from coordinate 6,735 downwards.
GCAATAGAGAGATTGGCCATCCGGCAAAGAAAGTCTCCTCTTGAAGTTTACCAAGCCCTTTCTGAACTAAAAGTGGAGCCAAAGGCGCTGCTGATAGCACACATCGAAAAATTTTACAGGCTGTGGTCGCGCAATCAGTGGAAGCGGGAAAGAACAGCTCCTGCATTCCATTTAGACGACTTCAATATAGACCCGCGAAGCTGGTGCAGATTTCCAATCCTGTCCGGAAGTTTTTCCAGCGAATTGGAAGCGCTAAGAAATAAATTGTAGTATTTATTCCAAAGGGTTTGTTTAGTTGGAACTACTTTTCTAAAATTACATAGCCAAACAATTCATAATATGTTATTTGCACAATATTTAGTCTGGGACCCAAATCCCATTATCCTTACGCTTGGGCCATTAAAAATAGTATATTATGGGCTGTTGTTTGCTTTGGGATTTTTGATCAGTCAGCAGATTCTGTTTTATATCTTCAAAAAAGAGGGTAAGCCGGAAAAGGATGTGGAGGTACTCACAATTTACATGGTGATTGCTACCATTGTGGGCGCCCGGCTTGGCCATGTTTTCTTTTATGAGCCTGCCATTTATCTGGCTGATCCAATAAAGATCCTAAAGATTAACGAAGGAGGCCTTGCCAGTCACGGTGCTACTATCGGAATTTTAATCGCTCTTTACTTATATTCGAGAAAGAAAAAAGGGCAAAGTTATTTTTGGGTGTTGGATAGACTGGTAATTGTGATTGCATTGACAGGAGCTCTCATACGATTTGGCAATTTTATAAATTCAGAAATTATTGGACTGCCTACAGATTCGACTACCGGAGTTGTCTTTGGCAGGCAAATTGAAGAGGTAATCGAGGGGAATTTTGCCGAAATTGAAGAGGCTGAAGTATTCAAACAGGATGGGAGCGCACAAGCAGATGGCATGGTTCCGATCGGACTTGAACTTCAGTTCTTAAAAGGCAACTACGATGAAGCTGCAATCCGCAGTTATATTGAACACAGTATTAAAGATGTGCTGGTAACCTACAATACAGTAGATGAGCCCCATACCTTTCAAGATCCTTCCTCAGAATTAAACTATACGCTTACTCAAAACAACGGACAGTTTTTTGCGGTCATCAGCCTCCTGGGAATCCCCCGGCACCCGGCACAGCTATATGAAGCTATTTCCTGTATTATTTTATTCTTCTTTTTGTTTTGGCTTTGGAAGAAAATGAAAGAAAATACTCCAGAAGGTTTATTTTTCGGGATATTTCTGATCGTAATCTTTGGACTTCGCTTTCTATACGAATTTTTAAAAGAAAATCAGGTAGATTTTGAAGACAATCTCGCCCTTAATATGGGGCAATGGCTAAGCATTCCCTTGGTGATAGCGGGAATCGTGATCACCTTTTATGTTTTGAAAAATGACAAAAAGAAAAAGTCAGAGTCTTCAATAAATTCTAATCGTTAAAACAACGTAATTTTTCCTTAATACACCACGAGTGATTTCCTGTTATTTTGGCGAAAATTTGAACTTGAACCTTGAACTTCCAACTCGTCCAGACTAGGGAACGGGGTCATAACCACTTTTTCCCCAGGGATGGCATTTGGAGATCCTTTTGATTCCCAACCAAAACCCCTTAATACCATGCTTTAAGATGGCTTCCTTCGCATAATGAGAACATGAAGGCGTGAACCTACACGACGAAGGGAACAAGGGACTGAGGCTATATTGATAAAATAATATAGGCAGCACCAGCGCTTTCCTGAACCATTGCTTCATCATAAGTATTTTTTTTATTGTATTTTTATGTTTAGCGGATCTGAAAAATAAGTATGGCCTTTTTATTGCTGACACTATTTATAAATCGTCAACTAAGTTAAGATTAGGTCAAATTCATGGTACAAACATCATTCCTGATCATGCTTACTCCTTGCAGAAATATAATGCATTGTAAGATATTTTAATTCCCCGAACAAACAGGTAAGATTAAAAAGGCTATTTTACCATCTCAAAACAGGGCACGGAAACTTAATGATCAAATATTTATTCAATTTAACTTTAGTCATTTTAATCAGCGGTATCTCTACCAATCTACATGCCGTCCCCTTGAATTCGTTTCCGATCGATACAATTGCATCAAAAACCACAAGGGATTCGTCTGAAATGCGTTATGTGCGGATCGACAAGATTTTTATCATAGGAAATAAACTTACTAAATCTCAGATCATCCTCAGAGAATTGGACGTTTTTGAAGGCGACATCTTTTATCTTCCAGATCTTAGAGATATTCTTAAACAGGACAAAAATAAACTTCTAAATACAAGGCTATTCAATTCGGTAGAAATTCATGTATTAGAAGTGGATAAATATGTAATAGATTTACTAATTGACGTAAAAGAACGCTGGTATACCTTCCCCATACCCATATTTTCCCTGGCAGATCGAAATTTTAACGATTGGATAGAAAACCATGATGCAAAATTAAACCGGGTTAATTATGGACTGAGGTTTTATCAATATAACCTAAGAGGAAGAAATGAAAGGTTGCGAGGGATCGCCCAATTTGGGTTCACAAAAAAATTCGAGCTTTCTTACGCCATACCCTACATCAATCAGGCCCAGAAAAACGGGCTCACCATTTTTGGAGGCTATTCCGAGAATAAAAGTATCGCTTATAGAACACTGGATCATAAGTTGGTTTTTGTAGATTCTGAAAAAATCCTTAAAGAATCTGTTGCGGCAGGCCTGACTTTTTCAAGAAGATCCAGCTTCTACAATACCCAGTTTTTCAGAATGAGCTACAATGCAACTTCCATCGCAGACACTGTTTCTTTCTTAAACCCGACTTATTTGTTAGATGGACGTACGGATCAGAAGTATGTGGAACTGCAGTACACTTTTAACAGAGATAAACGAGACATTCAGGCATATCCGCTAGCAGGCTATCACTTTATGATAGAAGCTACAAAATTGGGCGTAGGAATTTTCGGTGATATCGATCAGACTGAATTCAAAGCGAGTTACAGTGAATATATCAACCTCGGGAAATTATTTTACCTGTCTACTAGTCTTACTGGAAAAACTTCATTTCCAAAAAAGCAACCTTATTCTAACTTTGAAGGGTTAGGATATGGGAAAGATTATCTCAGAGGCTACGAGTTGTATGTGATCGAAGGCCAGCATTATATCATCAACAAACTTTCACTGAAGAGAAGGCTGCTAGGAAGCGCTATAAACCTTGACGGATTTATGCCACTTGATCAATTCAAGACCATTCCTATTTCTATCTACCTGAAGGCGTTTTTTGACTCCGGGTTGGTATCGAACGATGCCTTTCATGCTGAAAATTCAATGTTTACAAACAAGTATATTTATGGCGGAGGCCTTGGACTTGACATAGTATCATTTTATGATACAGTGATAAGATTGGAATACTCTATCAATAAGAGAAAAGAAAGCGGGTTTTTCTTTCATTTCAGAACTGATATTTAAACTTCGACATTTCTTCTGCTTCCTCAGGCATGGATCTTAGGCTGGACTTGCCATCAAAAAAGATAATTTTATTGAATTTTTTGGTATTCTTTTAAGAAATATCTTTCTTTAGGAATGGGATTATTCCAACCAGCTATCATCCTAATCCTGGGAATTGCATTGTTCAATAATGCTACAGCCCAACTAAATTTCCACGCATTGGGTGCCAGAGCCCAGGGGATGGGAAACGCTTCAGTTGCGTTGGAGGATTATTTTTCCCCTTTTAACAACATCGGCAGTTCAGCATCTATCGAGGAAATCACTACAGTTGCAGCTTATGAAAACCGCTTCAATTTCAAGCACTTCCAACATTTTGGTGCTGGCTTTATGCTCCCTCTGAAACACGGCGTTGCCTCAATAACAGCTCAGAAAGTCGGGGCTGAAATATACAATGAGCAAAACTACGGTTTAGGGTTTAGCAACAAACTGGGGTTTGTCAGTCTGGGCATACAATTAAATTACACCCAGTATTATATTGCAGAAACAGGCACGAGAGGGGTGCCCAGCCTGGCTTTTGGAGGTGTCGCAGAATTGTTGCCATCGCTATCATTCGGCGCCCATATTTATAATCTCAACCAGGCCAAGATATCGAAGGAAGAAAATTTGTACCTGCCGGTTATCCTGAAATCAGGCCTTAGCTATGCACCTGCCGAATCCCTCATCATAGGACTGGAAGTTGAAAAAGACGTAGACAAAGAAGCGAAAATCAAAGGCGGACTTGAATACCAGATCATCGAGAAATTCAGCGTGAGAACAGGAATTTCCTCTGCACCTTATCAGCATCATTTCGGTTTAGGGTTTAATCCAAGTCTCTTTTCCATAGATTATGCGCTCACAACGCACTCAGATTTGGGGCTGGTGCATCAAATGTCACTGGTTTATAAATTTAGGCTTCCCTCCAGGAAAGCACCTGCCTTCGACGAAAAGCATAACAGATGAGGATGAAGAGGCCGGGCGTCTATATAATATTTTTGATGGCCTTGCTGAACCTAAGTCATATTGGCCATGCACAGTTTTCCAATAAAGACCTGGAACTTGAGAGGATTATAGAAGCTATATTTCCCCTTCAGGATGAAGATTTGAATTATGACGAACTCTACGAAAACCTATATCAGTATTATATACAGCCGATTGATCTCAATAATACTGAGCCCGAAATTTTGCAAAGCACTTTCCTCCTATCGCCCTTCCAGGTAAATTCTTTATATGAATATTTGGAGCAAAATGGTCCGCTCATTTCCATCTACGAACTTCAGGCTGTACCGCAGTTTGACCTGAATACCATTTATAGACTTCTGCCCTTTGTTACAGTCAAAACACCCTTTCTGAAAAACGAGCACCTGCCGTTCAGAAGGAGTTTGATGCGGGAGTACGATAATGCTTTTATACTACGTTATGACCGGACCCTGGAGCAAAAAAAAGGCTTTTCGGAACCTCAACTCAAGTCGGACAGCACCCTTACTTCCCGCTATGCCGGGAATGAAGACAAACTTCTGATGCGCTTTATTCTGAAGCCGGCTAAAAATATCAGTTTAAGGTTATCAGCAGAAAAAGACGCTGGGGAAGAACTGATCTGGGATCCAGCCACAAAAAGATATGGAGCGGACTTTATTTCCTTCCACATAGCAGCGAAGGATGTGGGAAAAATAAAGCAAATTGTGGTGGGCGACTATCAATTACAATTCGGTCAGGGCTTGGTTTTGGGTGCCGGCTTCGCCCCGGGAAAAGGCTCTGAAACTATCACCACACTAAAAAGGGGAGATTTGGGGATTAGACCCTATAGCTCGGTTATAGAAAGTGGGTATCTGCGGGGTGCCGCCGCAACTGTTAGCATTGGGCGATTCACGAATACTACCGGATTTTCAATGGCAAGGCGGGATGCCATAGAGCAGGTGAGTCGTGACTCTCTTCTGGAAGAAAATAATTTTATTTCGGCTATTCAGGTCACGGGTTTCCATAGAACGCCCAATGAAATTGCCGCAAAGGGTGCCATCAAAGAACATGCGCTGGCGCAGAACATCAACTATCAATCCGCGAACAGGAAGCTGTTAATAGGCCTGACAGGAGTCTACACGCATTTCGAGGTACCGCGTATTCCAGTAAGGCGAATTTACAATCAATTTGAGTTTAAGGGTAGCGACAATTATACCGCAGGTGTTTATTATAACTACACCTGGCAGAATATGATATTTTTTGGTGAAGCTGCCAGATCAAAAAGTGGCGGCATCGGAGTTGTGAGTGGGGCGATGATCAATCTTTCGAAAAAATGGGAAATGTCAATGCTGTTCAGAAAGTACGATCGGAATTTCCATACTTTTTACGGGTTTGCTTTTGGTGAAAATACTCGAAATATCAATGAGTCAGGAATATATGTAGGTCTTAAATACACACATTCCCGGATGTTAAGCCTGACAGCCTATTTCGATCAATTCTATTTTCCATGGCTGAAATACCGGGTGAACGCGCCGTCCCAAGGCAGGGAATTGTTGACCAGGTTGAATTTGAACCCCAATAAAAAACTGAGTATATATGGACAGTACCGACGGGAAGAAAAAGCCATAAATTCATCAGGAGAGGCAAATATTATCCCCATTGTTATGGGTATTAAGCAAAACTATCTTTTTAACATCGACTTTTTGGCTTCAAGAAATCTGGGATTTAAGTCAAGATTACAGTTTAGCAATTATAAAAAAGATGCAAGTTTCACCAGGGGATTTGTGCTGGCTCAGGATGTAAACATTTCTTTCTGGCGACTGAAGTTCAGCAGTAGAGTGGCACTTTTTGATACCGAGGATTATGACAATCGGCAGTATGTGTATGAGCGAGATGTTTTGTATTCATTTTCAATTCCCGCTTATTATGGTAGAGGGATCAGAAACTACATCATGGTGCAATACAATGCTTCAAAAAGCCTGAGCTTTTGGGCACGATATGCGCGAACGCATTATAAAGACAAAGACACCATAGGTTCAGGGTTAGAAGAAATAGATGGGAATCAAAAGACGGATGTAAAATTTCAGATTAGGTACAGGTTTTAAGGCCAAGCACCTTTCGTTAGCAAAGCTATTTTCATATTCATATAGCAAGTTTGGCAAAAACAATTAATAGCAGTACCGTTGGAATACGTAGGAACTCCCCTCCTTCCCAAGGAGGGGTGCCGTAGGCGGGGTGGTTTAGAAAATAAAAGAACAAGAAAGTCATGAAGATCCACAACAG
>CAZHZR010000074.1:11286-12914 GCA_964537095.1 uncultured Roseivirgaceae bacterium | reverse complement strand
AATAACATTCGGGAGAAATCAATTGTATTTTCTGCGTCACTTTTACTTGTTTTGTTGATTGGTAATGGTGCTTTTCTACTATACAGCAGTGCCGTTCAGGAGAACGCGGTGCGTGTACAAGCTGAATCTCAGGAAATTAGCAGGTTGTTGAGTAATATGTGGGATGATGTCGTCAGAAACATTGACATTGGAGTAAGAGGTTACGCACTCACGCAAGATGCGGCGCTACTTGAGCCGTATAACAATGGCATCGCGCTGTACAGAGAATACTCCAGGCAACTTGAGGAAAAGTTGACTGACCAGAATTATCCTCATTTGGACGGTTTTTCCAAAGTGAAGCAAGGGTATACGAATTACATAAAAACCACGGAAGAAATGGTTGAATTGGTGAATTCGGGTGATATTGACAGGTTTACTGAAATTTTGAAAGAAGATAGGGGACTTGTTTTGTGGAGAGCTTATGGAGAATATGCATCGGGCGTCAGCTCTTACCAGAATAATCTATCACAAGAAGCTGCTGCTGAATTTGAACTTGCTAAATCCCAGATGTTTTTCCTTCAGGTGTTCCTTGGAATCATTGGTATACCCACGCTTTTATTCATGATCTTTAAGATAAGGCGCGATGAAAAGATGCGCCAATCATTGTTCATAGAACTTGAACAAAACAACAAAAAATACTTGTTTGATTCCGGAAAGCCTGTTGAAATTAAGAACGAGTTAGAAGTAATAAATAGTTCTATTGATAACTTTAAAAAGGCGACAGCTTTTATCAGTCAAATATCCTCGGGAAACCTGGCAGTAGATTGGGATGCGCTTGATGAAAATAACAGGAAGTTAAATCAGGAAAACCTGGTCGGTGAGCTCATTCAGATGCGTGAAAAAATGAAGCAGCTAAAAGATGAAGATTCGAAAAGGATGTGGTCTACCGAGGGCCAAGCTCAATTTTCAGAAATTGTCCGAAGTCATCAACATGACCTGGCGACCTTATGTGAGCATGCTGTTTCTTACATTGTCAAGTATCTGGAAGCGCAGCAAGGAGCAATTTACCTGCTGAGAGAAGAAGAGGATGAAGAATACCTCGATTTGATGGCCTGCTATGCGTTTGATAGAAAGAAATTTACAGAAAAACGCGTTGAGATTGGTCAGGGTCTGGTTGGACAGGTTTTTTTAGAAAAGGAACCGGTATTACTTACGAATATTCCTAATGCCTATACCTTTATTACCTCTGGATTAGGAGATGCTACTCCAAATTGCCTGTTGCTGGTACCCATGAAGTACAACGACAAAGTGGAGGCAGTAATAGAAGTTGCTGGTTTTAAAGTTTACGAATCTTATCAATTAGATTGGCTTAATAAAATAGGGGAGATCATGGCTTCTTCATTTATTTCTATAAGAAGCGGTGAAAAAACACAGGGATTGCTAAACCAGTTCAAGGAACAGGCAGAACAGCTTTCGGCTCAGGAAGAAGAACTTCGACAAAATATGGAAGAGATGGAAGCTACCCAGGAAGAAATGAGAAGGAAAGAACAGGAATTAGAACGAAGGCATCAGCAGATGCAGGATGTACTAAATTCAAAGGAGATAAAAGCTAAGTGAGATAATCTGGACTGAACTGATTGACTGATCTT
>CAZHZR010000074.1:10061-11186 GCA_964537095.1 uncultured Roseivirgaceae bacterium | reverse complement strand
TTAAAAAAGCGCTCTGTATTTGTCCGGCATCGATGATATGGACTTTATTTGAATGTCTTTAAAATATACCTCCGCAGCTTCGCTTTGAAGCTGTATTTTGCCTTTGGTGAGAGGTACCTGTTTTCCATTGTCGTTGTAGCGCGAGTTCTGAAGAATCATGACCACATGTCCGTTTACAATGTGCAGGCTTTTGTCACCATAACAGATCAGTTCCAGATTAGTCCATTCTCCTTCCGCACTTTCATGATTTTCGCTGCGCATGCAAAAGCCGTCGCCATTGGTGCCCGATCCAAAAGGGAGGAATGGCTGATTGGCCGAAGCTATGCTACTCATAACACCTTCTGATGGATATGACCGGATGTCAATCGCCGAGTTGGCAATGTTCCAATAGTCTCCCATATGCCCCTCCATAATTTGGAACTCCTGGGAGAGCATCCAGGACCGCCAGTAGTCCACCCCGCTTTCGCCAATAGAATGATACAGTACCCCTGAGTCTCTCAATTTCTGCATCCGGGGGACGTACTTTTCATTGCCCCATTTAACTTTCAGCTTCAGATGATAATTTTCAAATTCCTGCTTTGTAAAAATACATCCATATATTTCCCCGCTGATCTTCAGAACCGGCTCACCGTTTTCTTCAATTATAGTAAATACCTTGTCTACATCCTGGTTGTAACCTATGGGTTCTATAGGGTTTCCCGCTTCATCTGTAGGTAAGCTCCCGTTATATGCTGTTGTATGTCTGTAACTCAAATAGCTTTCCCACTGTGTTAATTCTTTATCTAAAAGTGGTGTCCATATATTTTTTTCGCTGTAAGAACTTGTGAAGACGATTAATAATACGCTGTAAAATATAGATCTCATCAGGAGGTTTTTTTTTAAAATTTTCTTCAAAGGTAACGCACTGCGTATTTCGATTAATTGTAAAAATCCATTGTATAATGGTAATTCCGGGAATACATGTAGTTGAACCAAAAAGACAAACGTTGGCTACATCACAGGTTCACACAGGGGCACAGCGATGACTCAGGCGCGCGATTGTTGAAAAAGTTATCTATCATCGTTTACCTGGCGTCAATAAAGCGACATCCAGAATCCTGGAGTTTATCGCACTTGTCAAATAAA
>CAZHZR010000074.1:0-9961 GCA_964537095.1 uncultured Roseivirgaceae bacterium | reverse complement strand
GGATTTGGAGTAATAAAATTAGCCCTGATTGCCAGGGCTAATTTTATTTAAGGTTTAAACCCACTCATTAGTGTGTTGTCCGTTACCCATTTTAATTTCTCTTGCAGAAATAATAAATGACTCTACCATAGGCTTGTTGTCGAAAGCATCAAATTTTTCTTCATACTTAACAAGATAGCCTTCGCTAAATGAAAGTTCTTTCAGTTTAGCATCAGTGTCTCTTTTAATGAAGGTAATGGTGCCATCTTTTCTCTCGAAATTGTTGCACATCCACTCAAATAGGCTGGTTTCACCTTTGCTTTCTACAGTAAGATGAATTTTACCACCTCTGGTGATTGATGATGGACGACCTGTTGCATCAACTTCCTGAACCAGGTCATACTGGCACTCCAAAACGTTGAATTCTGTACCGCCGACATTGATTTTTGCTTTAAAAGACATAAAATTAAGTTTAAAATGTAAAAAATAAATAAAAAAGTTTGGTTCTGTGGTCGATTGTTGAAGATAATCGAGAAAACCAATGCAGCGGGAAGGGGAGTATAGAAGGCAAACCTGAACTGTTCTTCAGATTTGCCAATACATAATACATAGCTGGATTAGGTTTTTTCAAAGCTTCAAATTCGCTTGTCTATATTTTAAAGAGTGAAATGTTTTTATATAGTGCTTCTTTCCGAAGAAGAGAAGCACTAAGCATAGCTGACTCAATTATTGTTGTTGGTATTCGCTTTCCCATTCGTTTCCATCATCTCCTTTTTGCCCTTCCATCTTAATCAGGAAGTTTTTAGCAGGAAAGTATGGCTTCATGTGAATGTCGATATGGATCTTGTCTTTTTGAATCGGATCCTGTTCGAAACGTTTGATAGCAAAATTTTCTATGAGCTTGTCAGGTCCGGTAATACTGTCCAAAAAGCGAATGATTTGATTCATCAGATCTTTCCTGGTTTTGGCATTGAAGTTTTCAAAAGCCCTTCTGTTTAAGAAGTCCATCAAAACCTTCGTGACATAGTCAAATACTCGTACAACAGAATAGGTTTGAAGACCCAGGTTGTCGCCATTGAAGAGTGTTTTTGCTGAAAACGCCATTACTTTGCCATACTCGTTGACCATGGGCACCAATCCCATTTTTTCCAAACTGGCAATTTCGCTTTTCTTAAGATCGAATTTTACGCCTTCTACTTCATTGATCCCACCGTGCTTCTTGCCAGCAGTAACCTGAGACATTAAGGTTTTGAAGATTTTACCAGCAAGTGCGCCTGCCGGAGGCACATAGAGGTGATCTTCTTCTCCAATTTCATCCAATTTTCCTCTTCCTACCAGCCAGTTGCACGTCATGATGACGTTAGATCGGTGGATTTCGCCCCCTGTAAGGTGCGCGGCCTCAAACATTTCCAAAACATCATCCGGTTCGTCGAGGTGTTCAAAATCCGTCACTAATAAAACCTTATTTTCATAAGAGATTTTTGCCCATTTTTCTACCACCATGTTCGAGCCAAGATATCCGGGAATTACAAGAAGGCCATAATTGTTGCTCAAATCCAGCCTGTCATAATTATTCTTTAACTCGTCAGCGGCAGCATCAATAAAACGAGTATTGTCAAGATCCTTTAGCTGATCCAGTTCGGCGTTCATGATGGAGATATTATTGAGCTTATCCAGTTCGGTGTTTTTAAAGAACAGGGCCATTGATCTGTATGATCTTTCCAGCTCAAGTGTAGCTCCAATTGCATTCCTAAGATTTTCCGCCAGAACCCTTTGGCTTACTTCTGCTTTTTGGAAACAGTTTTCGATCATCGCGGGTATCTCATCAGAACTGGTTAGGATTTCTTCCCAAAGTTGCAGGGTTTTTTTTAGGTTTTGCCTTTCCTGTTTCTTTGGTGCTTCGGCCAGAAATATTTTTTTCCGGGCTTTTCTATCAGGGTTCAGGTTTTGGGCGCCCTCAATAAGGCCTTCCAAAAGATCAAACCCTCCAAACTGCTCCAGCTTACTGTAATTTTCTTTGAGGGAAAGCTCATCCGAAGCATTCGGTTGGGCCTGGGTTAGTTGCTCATTTTCTGCCATGTCCTATAATTTATTGTGTCTGTTCCAATTCGTTTATTAATCCTTTTATGGCATTGATAACCGCAGCTTTTGAAGCAGGGTCTGCCAAAGCAGCTCTTAATACCTTGTTGGTTTTTAAAGCCTTCATTATTTTCTGGTACTGATCTTTTTCTGTGGTAAGATCAGATAGAAATTCACTTTGACTTGTAACCCCTTTCAATCCAAAATCGCCAAGATGCTTGAATGACAGGGTCTCTTTTTTTTCAGTACCTTCAGCATCCACAAATTGAAGATCAACTTTGGGCTGGAAGTGGTTGAAAACATCCTCAATTGTTTTAAGGCCCTTTACCACCTGAGGTTTTACAGGAGCTGATGCAGTTAATTTTTCAATGAGCAAAGTCTTGTTCTGAGGGATTTCTGCGATTGCTTCACTGGCATCTAGCCTTACTTCGTTACCTCCTAATCCGTATGTATCCATATTTATAAAATTGAGAGTTAAATTTGCGTTAATTCCTGAGATTCTACTTTCCAGGATTTTTTCTCTTGTCCTTTTCGTTTGTTGTTTGAATCCACTTTGATTTTTTCACCAGCATTGCCATTTTCAGTTCCTGTTGTAGCATCACAATGCAGCTCGATTTCACCGTTTGCGGTCAAGTTTGCGTGTACCTTATCGCCGGCAGCAATTTTCCCCGCGATGATCATTCTCGACAAAGGCGTTTTTAAGTACTTCCTGATAATACTTCTCAAAGGTCGTGCACCGTAGTCGGGGCTGTAGCCTTCGGTGGCAAGCTTTTCTGCGGCTTCTTCTGAAACTGTCAGGCTTATTCCCTGATTTTCTAAAAGATCCTCCAGTTCCTTCAAGTTTAGCTTGAGGATCTTGATAACATTTTCTTTTTTGATAGGGGAGAACGGAACAATGCCCGAAAGCCTACCCAAAAATTCAGGTCTGAAGAAGCGGCTCATCAGGTTGCTTAAAGCGGACTGATCAGGGAGTGAGTTTTCTTTTTCGGAAAGTTCCGCGATGTGCTTTGAACCAATATTAGAAGTGAAAAGGATGACTGCATGTGAGAAGTCGCCCTGCCGCCCGAGTTTGTCGGTGATTTTTCCTTCGTCCAATATTTGAAGGAACAGATCAAACACGGAGGAGTGGGCTTTTTCAATTTCATCAAAAAGAACTACTGAATAGGGCTGTTGCCTGATTTTATTTACAAGCAAACCACCCTCTTCGTAACCTACATAGCCTGGAGGAGCACCATACAGTAAAGCAGCCGAATGTTCTTCTTTAAATTCAGACATATCAAAGCGAATAAAGGCTTGGTTGCTTTGGAAAAGAAAGTCAGCCAGTTGTTTGGCCAATTCAGTCTTCCCAGTACCTGTAGGACCTAATAAGAAGAAGGATCCGATAGGCTGGCCAGCTTTTGTAAGCCCGGAACGGGATTCAAGAATGGAATCAGCCAAAACTTGCACTGCATGATCTTGACCTATTACTTTTTTGCTAAGATGTTGCTCCATCAGTTGGAGACGCTCGCGCTCTCCTGATAGTATTTTGCCGGCAGGTATGCCACATATTTTCGAAATAGTGCCTGCAACGTGCGAAACCGTGACATTTAGTTCTTTCTTATCTCCCAGTTTTCCCAGGCGAGTGATGGTATTAATCAGCTTTTCTTCGGTAATTTCTTCTGCAAAACCGTCATTTTTCGTCTCCTCGTCTATTTCCGAAATCGTAAGGGAATTCAGGCTGCCCAGTAGATTTTTGTATAACCTTTCAAAGGCTTCTTGGGTTGGTGCCGTAGATCTAAGACTGCTTAGCTTCTCCTCGAACGAAGTGGCAATATCCGGCGCCATATTGTACATAAACTGAAGTGCGGCCATGGTCCGGTCGAGCACATCAATTGCCGCATCGGGCATGCTCTTTTCTTTAATATACCGACTACAGAGTCTTATCGTTTCTTTGATCACATCTTCTTCCAACTTTACGAGATGGTGCGCTTCGTAGCCGGCAATAACTCCAGTTATTATCTCAGTACATTCTTCCAGTGTTGGTTCATAAACAGGAAGTACCTCGCACCAGCGCATTAATGATGTGTCTGATTCCAGCTTCTTTCTGTATTCGTCAGAAAGGGTTGTTGCCAATAGAATAAAACTTTTTTTAGCCAGTTCACCCTTGATGATATTGATTACGCCCTGAAGCCCGAGGGATGTATCAAACATCCGGTGGATATCATCGATAAAAAGAACTGGAACGTCGAAACGGTTTAAATCCTGAACAATACCCCTGAATCGATCCTCCAATTCACCTTTGTAACTCACGCCGGCAAGGAGAGCATTGTGATCCAGTGCGAAAAGCCTGGCTTTTTTCAGATTCTGGGGGACATTGCCGCTGTGTATTTTTGTTGCAAGCCCTCTTATCAAAGCGGTCTTCCCAACACCAGCTTCGCCTGTAATAATTACGTTTGGCTTGCTTTTTCTGCAAAGTATTTCTGAAATACTTATTAGCTCCTGCGTCCTGCCGACGAATATCTCAGAGGTCCCGTTAGACTGGCTTTGAACTAGATCTTCGCAGTATTTCATAAGATTACCGGATGGTACCTTATCAGTTTGGCTATCTGAAACCGAATTGTGGAGTACGCTTTGAATAGCGTTTGTATTTGCTATTTTAGCTAAAATTTGCTGTTGATTTAAAGGGAAGGTTTTAAGCTGTTCGTAATTAAATCCAACTCCTGGAGTGCTTATAGAGGCTAGCAAACAAACCGGATCGACCGCTTCTTTTCCCAGTTTAATACAGATGTTTTCAGCTTCTACAAATATATGGCTGATGCTTTCATCACCTTCCGGTTCCGAAAATAGCCGACCTTTAGGATATGATTCCAGCCTTACTTCCGCCCATTCCTCAATAAAATATGGATCTTCTCCCCAGCTATTGATGAGGAAAAATACACCTATATCTTTATGAACGAGTGCCTTTAATAAGTGAGCAGCGCCAAATTTTTGATGACTATTTTCGCTTGCAATCGCCTTTGCAATTCGAAGGATACTTGATATTTCCTCTGATATTTCCATATAATATGTGCAAAGTCCCTGGTAAAAATATTACATCCAGGGAATTGCATTTTTGCTGGTTTTGCTGGTTGTGTTTTTCTCTTATCAAGAAAACAAAATTTTTTGTAATGATAGAAAATTATAATTAATATAAAAAATATTTGCCAAAATTTTAAATAATTTAAGGAATGGCAAATTATATGTTCAAACATGTAAAAGATGGAAAATGAACGGCTCTTGGGTTCAATTTTAAAAACTTAAAAAAAATGTTTTTTTTCTCATAATAATACATGTACTTTTGTATTACTAGCTATGGAAAATCAAAATAAAAACCTCAGAAAGGGAGCTTCGAAATACTATTCTCTACCGTTTTCTTTTGATACGCTCATGGAGCAGAAGGATCATCCGGGGAAGGGACTTAAAGAATCTGTAGCTCAATATATCCACCTTATTGCCACTACCTATTTAGGAGAATGCCGATATGATACTGCCTTTGGTTGTAGCATATGGGATTATGATTTTGTGAATTCGATGACGGACATCAAACTAAAGAATATTCTTAAAGAAAGCCTTCATGAAGCCATTGCCAAAAACGAAGCCCGCATTAAAGATCTTGCTGTGAACGTAACCATTTCTCAGGTTTCTATTTCTGTGAAAAATACAACGCGTTTGAAAAAGAAAATTGATGTGTCTTTACGCGCTAAGTTGGTGAAAACCAATGAAGATTTTCATTATTTCGAGTATTTTTATCTAGGTCCTTTGTCTTATTATTAATTTCTATTTAATGCAACAGAACAGTAATGAAATTAAGGATCGTATGCTTAGGTCAGCAGCGAAAATGTGGGGAGGAAATGACGTAATTTCTGAACCTTCTTTTGATCCTTTGGTGGGCATGTTGATATCTGCCTGTGCCTTTGAGCTGGAGAATATTTCGCGAGAGATTGAAGAAACCCGGCTTCGGGTTTCCGAAAAGGTTATAGACATGATGGTGCCCGAGGTAAATTCGGGTGTGCTGGCAGCACATGCCCTGGCGGCGGCTTCAACGGCAGAAGGGGAAGCACTGGCAACACCGGAAGATAGCTTCTATGCCAGTGGAGACTATTATGAACAAAAGCCCGCTAAACCCATCATGTTTTCGCCCGCGGGGTTTTTTAAGCTGATAAACGGCTCCATTTCCGGACTGTTTCATGCCGGGGGGTATTATGAAATCGGGCATAATAATAGGAAGTCGGAGTATATAGTTGTTCCGCCAATAGTAGCGCCAGAGCCCGGAACCTTATGGCTGGCATTCGATTTCCCTAAAGGTTTGTTGGAATTAAATGATCTAAGCGTCTACTTTAATTGCAGAAAAGGAAGTTTCAGGAAAAATTTTTATTATTTACTTCGGAATGCGGTCTGGTCCAGCAATGAAACAGTTATTTCAAGTTCGCCGGGTTTCAGTGCATCTTTGAACAAGGAAGATTTTTTGTTTAAAATATTTGGTAAACGATCCATCAGGCATCATGCGCATCTAAACCATATCCGAAAGTTTTATGAAGAACGATTTGTTACTATTCAGCTAAACAAAGAAAATCTTAAACCTGGCATTCCCCAGCAGTTTAAAGATCTATTTTCAACGCTGCCCGCTAAAGAATATGATCAGGTTTCGTCCCACACTTGGGTTAAATTAAAATTCCCGCAAAACATTCATTACGAATTGTTTGATGATGTTACTTGTAGTATCAATACTTTTCCGGTTACCAACCTTAATAAAGTTTCAAAGATCTTCAAATCCAGGCGGCACCTGAATCTGTTCGCGTTAAAGGACGAAGATGCTTTCTTCGATCTAGAAAGTGTAGAAGATAGCGATGGAAACCATTTTTTGGAATCTAAATCAGAAAAGATTACCGATATTCAGGAAAACTTTTTCGTACTTAGAAGCAGCGGGGTTGAAAGTTTTGATGGGAGGAAGGCATCTGAACATATTATTTATCTTCTGGAAAAGCTGAAAAATGAAAGTGCAAGTTTTAGCTTTTTAGATAAAACAGCCTTCAACGGTGATCTCTTAAGTTTAAGTCAGATAATCGCGCGTCTGGAATTAAGCCAGGAAAATTTACCCGATTTTTCCAACACCTTCTACCTCTACCTAAACACTAAAAAATCAAATTTTTCAATTTTTGTCAATTACTTTATCACCTCCGGAGATTATGCAAATGGATTAAAACCTGGTACCGCTTTAAATATTGTCAAAGGCGGCCAGTTTGCGCAAGGGAGTATAAAACTGGTAACAGCTTCCATTGGAGGGAGGTCGAAGATGACCCGCGAAGACCGTGTGAATACATTTAGGAAGGCGCTACTCACAAGAGATAAAATTGTGAGCGAAGAAGATCTTAAAAGCTTTTGCAGTGTGCACTTTGGCAAATACCTGGCTGCGATAAGTATAAAAAAAGGGGTTCAGAAACTCAATTCTTCTAAAGAGTCCTATGAACGCACCATTGACCTATATATAGATTTTAACCCCCACGAGATTCTTTCCGAAAGTGACGTGCATTTCCTATGTAAGGATTTTCTTGTAACACTGGAGAAGAAATCGTCTAATGTGTTTCCGTTCCGCATGTTTATAGATAATAATTTGATAGAAGTGTAATGATGAACAGCCCAAATTATAGATTAGATTACAAGGTGATGTGGTTTCTAATGGTAGTCATCCTCATTGCCACATCCTCCTTCATGTATAAATTTTATAATGTCGAAGAATGTCCAAATATCGTTTTTGATATATCTGATGATGATATAGGCGTAGGAGAGATGGTTATGTTTACAAATAAAACGGAAGGTCACCGATTTGTTCAGTGGGACTTTGGTGACAATAGCGCTATCGAAACCGCCTCCAACATTGGCCACGCCTATTCGCTTCCTGGCGAATATATCATTAAAGTGAAGGCAAATGGATCATGTGCAACCTACAGAAGAATTAATGTACAGCCGAAAAAGAATATTGTCGACCATAACATGATCCCGAAATTCGCCTACCCTAATTTGATTGAGATTAACAAAAAGATAAAGTTTGTCTCACTTACGGAAACAGCCGATTCCTATGAGTGGCGTTTTGGTGAAACAGGTAAGGTAGATTCGCGTGAAAAAAATCCGACGTACACTTATTCGACCCCCGGATTAAAGACTGTGAGTTTAATTATCAACGACAACGACAAATATATTGCGAAACGAATGATCCACGTAATTGCACCTGTTGTCCGTGCGCCACAAAGAAGCCGTCCTGAAAGAAAATCCAAAGACGATGAAAAACCTTTGTTCGTTCCTGATGCGCCTACTGAATGGGCGTCGTATGATGCGCTGTTAGATCAAAATAACAAACCTGAGCGAGAAGCGGTGAAGGTATTGAATGATCAGGAGCTTCGTGCGATGATTGGGAGCTATTCGCAAAATATGGCAAAAGGGACACAGTTTGCGTCTTCTTTTTGCGAGAAATTTAATGATGCCTTGGTAGTATCAAATGGAAAGGTCACAAAATTACCCGATTTTTTGAGTGAAATTAAAGGGAAGTCCATAAAAATAAGAGATTTCAGGACGATAAGAGGAGAAGAAGGCTGCGTGATGCAAATGATTGTTAAGGCGCGGATCAGATAAGCGGCGGAAGATGCCGATGGGTAATTTTAATGTTCTTTAGCAGAAGAAATATAGGGCGGGCAATTCGTTCGGGTAAAAAGGTTTAGAAAGCAGTATTTAAAATAGCAGTATTTAAAATAAAAATATGTTACAGGAAAAATTTTCGCATCATGGTGTAAACTGGTTTGACGGGATGAGCATCAATAAAAGCCATTTTATTGAACAGGAAAACCACATGATGGAATTGTATATAGACGCGGTGGGTCAAAATATAAATCCATACAATTATGGCTTGCTTCCTTTGTACAACGGCCAACAATACAGCCTGCAAAGTGAGATAGACAACCGCAATGTTGTAAGCATTAAAATCAGGAATTTACGGGCCGTAACCTTGAGTGGTGCGCGTATTGAAATAACAGGGGCTACACTGCCCGCACTGGAGATGACTAAAAATTTGTCAGACCTAAAACTGGACAAGAATGGCGACAAAACCATGGCGCTGGTGGTTGGTGTTAATCCATTTGCCAGAATTCCTTTTGGTGATCCTGATCCGGAAGAGGCCCCACCCAGGAAGCCATACGTACTGCCGGAATATATTTTGGATTTAGTGCCCTATACCGAGTTAGGAGGGGCAGAAATTGGCCCATCATACATTACACTGGGTATAATTCATTATAAAGACGGTCAGTTTTCCGTAGATTCCGAATTTATTCCACCCTGCACCTCATTGAATTCCCTTCCTGTGCTGCTAAATTTTTTGGAGAGTACGGAAGGGTCGCTCATTCAATTAGAAACCTATGTCACACGAATTGTGCAGAAGGTAAGAGGGAAACAACAGGAAAATAAGCTTGCACAGTCCATTGGCGGAATTTCTCAAAATATTTTAAGCTATCTGAGCCATCATTTGCCGTCTGTCTCTCTTTATTTTCCGTACAAAGCGCCGGTTTATCTCATTGAGAAAATCGTAGCGCTTTCAAAAATAACTTATAACAGTATAGAGACCTGGCAGGGCAGCGGAAAGGAAGAATTGCTGAACTATCTGACAGAATGGTGCGATCTTAACCAGGGAATGCTGGATAAAACGCTCTCTGAGCTAGCTACTCTTAAATATCAGCATCATGATACCACCAATGCTGTGCAAAAAGCAAATGATTTTTTAAGAATTATTGTCCCATTGTTTAAGACATTGTCTGATCTCGATTATATCGGCAAAAAAGTAGATACAAATCTTTTTGTGACGGAGGAATTGTCGGAAAATGAGCCAGACGACAAGAAACCT
>CAZHZR010000073.1:9176-12946 GCA_964537095.1 uncultured Roseivirgaceae bacterium | reverse complement strand
CAAACCATTACCCTAAAGCCCGAACTTATTATCAGGCAGTCATCTTTAAAAATCGCAAAAAATTGAACTAACCATGGCTGGCTGAAAAAGTATCAGGTACGTCAGATACAGGTGGCAGAGCGAAGATGGGATCTTTTATACTTCGAGCGGAGCCAACAATTAGCTGGCATGCCTGAGGCATTCTGACCCAAAGCGATCTCTCGGATCGTTTTGGGGCAGAATGCCTTTATTCAGGATCAATGTTACTTTTCTATGAGACTATCAGTGATTGATCAAAAACCTAAGCTTTGTGGTAACCAAGTAACTATTGCAGGGACATAGGTAACAAGAACCAGCACCACCAGCATAGCTATGAAAAGCGGAATCATTGGTTTGATCACCTTGCTTATGCTGATATTCGCAACACCACAGCCCACAAATAATACGCCGCCTACAGGAGGAGTACATAAGCCTATGCAGAGGTTCATGACCATGACAATACCGAAGTGAACAGGATCAACCCCCAGCTCAATCACAACCGGAAGAAAAATTGGCGTAAAAATGAGTACAGCGGGGGTCATGTCCATAAAGATTCCCACAAAAAGCAGGATCAGATTGATGATAATCAGAATAACAAATTTATTATCGCTGATGGATAAAAGCGTTGCGCTAATGCCCTGCGGGATATTCTCAAAAGACATCACCCACGACATGCCCATCGAGGTTCCTATCAATAGCATTACTATTGCAGTAGTACCTACAGTACTTAACAGAATTCCAGGAATATCCTTGATCTTGATTTCTTTGTAAATGATCATCGACAATACCAACGTATAAACTACGGCCACCGCAGAGGCTTCTGTAGCAGTAAATATACCGGCTACAATCCCGCCCATCACCACAAAAAGCAGAAAAAGACTTGGTAAGGCGTCAAAAAAGCTTTTGAAAAAGACTTTTACACTTACCTTCTCACCTCGTGGAAAATTGTGTTTTTTAGCATAGATACCTGCTACTACCATTAAAGCAAGACCAATTAAAATTCCTGGAATGTACCCGGCTAAGAACAAAGCGGCAATAGATACGCCTCCGCTGGCGAGAGAATAAACGATCAAGATATTACTGGGCGGAATTACCATTCCCGTTGTAGCTGAAGTAATGTTCACCGCTGCGCTGAATGGCACAGGATAACCCTCTTTGGACATCCTGTCGGTCATAAAGCCGCCAATCGCAGACGCCGCCGCCACCGCGGATCCTGAAATAGCGCCGAATAACATACAGGCCATAATGTTTACATATGCAAGCCCGCCGGGAAGCCGGCCTACTGTCGCCTTTGCAAGGTCAATTAATCGGGACGCTATTCCTCCCCGGTTCATCAATTGACCGGCCAGGATGAAAAACGGGATCGCCAACAAGGCAAAACTATCGAGTCCGGTGGCCATACGTTGTGCCAGGGTGGTAAAAGAAGCAACAGCCGGAATGCTCACCAACATGGTAAGCATGGCTGAAATTCCGATGCTATACGCGATAGGCACTCCTATGCCCAATAAAATAACAAAGCTTACTAAGAGGATTAGAATTTCAGTGATCGCCATTAGCTTCTAATTTTAATTTCTTTATTCAGATGAAGACTGTGATGAATTGCAAAATATATGATAAGTACTCCGCTAAGCGGTAATACCATATAGACAAATCCTAGAGGGATACCCAATGCTGCGGATGTTTGGCCCAAATATAGCGTGATATACACAAGCCGGATGCCCCCTACTATCATCACTAAAAAAGCAAATACGCTCACAAGCATATTGATAAAGATCAATAGCTTGCTTTTGGCAACTCCTTCCAGTTTTTCCGGAAGCAGGTCTAGTGCCAGGTGCATATGTTGGCCAGACGCGTAAGCAGCCCCTAAGAGCCCTACCCAAATGAGCAGATATCTGGCCAGTTCATCGGTAAACGATCCGGGAATGAATGGAATATATCTGGCGCACACCTGCCACAGAACATTTATTACCATCAGACCCATTAGAAAAATTAATGCTTTTTCCAGGATTGTATTAATTATCTTATTCATTGAAATTCGATTTACCTGCTCTTCAGCAATTAAGAATTATTTCCATTCAGATTTCAGCTTCATGATCAGGTCGTAAAGCTTTTTGTCGTTTTTATACAATTCATACATGGGCGCGACCTTTTCAGCAAACTTGCTTTTGTCCGGATAAATCACGGTTGTACCAGATGCTTCAATCTTTTCCAGGTCGTCAATTTCTGCCTGCTGCCACAACTTCCTTTGATAGATAGCAGCTTTATCTGCGGCGTCGCTTATCCATTTCTGTTCCTGCTCACTTAATTTATCCCAAACGAGTTTGCTGATCATTAATAAATCGGGCACGTAAGTATGCTCATCAAGCGTATAGTAATCACAAACTTCGTAGTGCCTGGAAGTCAATAAGCTGGGAATATTGTTTTCAGCACCATCCACCACACCCTGTTGTAAGGCTGTGTATAGCTCACCCCACGCCAAAGGAGTGCCCATTCCACCGAGGCTGCTCACCATTTGCATGGCTGTATTACTTTCCTGCACCCTGATTTTAAGATTCGCAAGATCTTCAGGCGTATGAATGGGTTTGTTTCTGGTATAGAAGCTACGAGCTCCCGCGTCAAAATAAGTAAGACCCCTGAGCCAGAATTTTTCTGCTGCCAAAAGAAGCTCCTCGCCTATCGGTCCATCAATGGTTCTATAGAAATGTTCTCTGTCCTGAAAAATATAGGGTATGCCAAATATTCTTAAATCCGGGTCGAAAGCTTCCAATACTGCTCCTGATACTTTTGTCATTCCAATGCTCCCAATCTGAAGCAACTCCAGACATTCCCGCTCCGAACCCAGCTGAGAGTTTGGATAAATTTGAATAGTAAGTTCCCCTTTAGAGTCTTCCTCAACGAGCTCTGCCATATAAACCATTCCCTTGTGCACCGGGTGGTTCACGTCCAGCCCATGGGCCAGTTTAATTACGTTCGACTTTTTCTCTTCACCGCACCCAACAAGAATGAGGATGAGTAAAAACGAAACCGCTATATTTTTTATTTGCTCACGTATTTGCATACATTTTTTATTTATTCTTCTTAAGATCTGAAACCACATTCAATGCCAGCCCTAATTTTTCTGTAATACCTTTCCAATCCTTGCCCGAAATGGCTTCCTTAGTAAACAAACTGGATCCGATACCAACAGATATCACCCCAGCTTTAAACCATTTCGTCAGGTTGTCTTTTTCTAAAGTTACGCCTCCGGTCGGCATAATACTCGACCATGGAAATGGACCAAGGGCTGCCTTTACAAAATCAGGCCCTCCCACCTGCGTGCCCGGAAATATCTTCACCACCTCAGCTCCAAGTGCTTCTGCATTGGAAATTTCAGTCAGTGATCCCGCGCCGGGAATCCACATGACCTTCCGCCGGTTACAGGTTCGCGCCATTTCTTCAACCAATACAGGCGAAACGATGAAATCTGCACCTAATTGCATGTATAAAGCAGCGGTGCCCGCATCCACAACAGTACCGATGCCAAACATCAATTCCGGCATTCGAGCCGCCACTTCCTTTTGAAGCGCTCCAAATAATTCATGCGCGAAATCACCCCTGTTGGTAAATTCAAACACCCTTACTCCTGCCTTATAACAAGCTTCTATCACTGCTAAACAGGTCTCGTAATCAGAATGATAAAAAACCGGAACAATTCCTGTTTTGTCCATCATCCGGGCCACTTCAATTCGCTTAAATCTTGCCATTATATATTT
>CAZHZR010000073.1:0-9076 GCA_964537095.1 uncultured Roseivirgaceae bacterium | reverse complement strand
AAAGACCTATCTCGAAATCTTTCCTGTCGCTTCGCCGCTCATCAAAGCCTCAACCTCCTCTACCGTTGCCAGGTTAAAATCACCATGAAAGGTATGTTTTAAATATCCCGCGGCCGTTGCAAATTCTACCATCTTCTGAGGATTTTCCGGAAAATGGTTCATGCCATAAATCAATCCAGCCACAAAAGCGTCTCCTCCGCCTACTCTGTCCACAATATTGGTAATACTGTAAGTTTTCGCCGAATATAGTGCGCCTTCTTCAAACCACAAGCCCGACGACCGGTGGTGATTCGCATCCAACACCCAGCGAAGCGTCAAAGCAACTTTTTTAATCTTAGGAAATTTAGCAGTCAGGGCAGTGCATAGCGACTTAAGATCGTCGTCGCTGAGTACCTTGTTGTTGTCAACCCCACCATCGGGATTTATATCAAACAACTTGCTGAGCGTATCAATACCTCCAACTACAATGTCAGAATCTTTGATCAGATCAGACATGATCCTGCCTGCCTGCTGCCTGTCTTTCCAGAGTTTGTCCCGGTAATTGAGGTCCGCAATTATAGTTACATTAGCTTTGTTGGCCGCATCTATAGCTTCCCTACAAACCTTTGCGGCGGATTCAGACAGCGCCGGTGTAATGCCGGTCCAAAAGAAATATCTCGCATCCTTGAAGACTTCAGACCAATTCACCATGCCGGGTTGAATTTCAGACATGGCAGAGTAGGCCCGATCGTAAATGATCTTGCTTCCCCTATAGCCTGCTCCATTTTCCAGGAAATACAACCCTAGCCTGCTACCTCCAAATACTATCTGATCAACGCCTACATTGTACTTTCTCAGCTCCTGTAAAATGGCCTGGCTTAAATCGTTTTCTGGCAGTCTGGTTACGTAAGTGACGTCTTCTCCAAATTGCGCCAAAGAGACAGCGACATTTGCCTCAGCGCCTCCATAGCAAAACGAAAAGCCATTTGATTGTGAAAACCTATTGGGGCCTATGGTGCTCAAGCGCATCATTATTTCTCCGAAAGCTACTGTCTTCATTAATATTCTAATTTATATCTTTCTTTAGCGATTTATCAAACCAGTTGACAACATTTATTTGCCAAATTCAAAAAAGCGATTGGCATTGTTGTAAGCAATATTTTCTACCATCCCACCCAGTAACTGCATATCATGGGGTAGCTCTCCATTGGCCACATCGTTCCCAATCAGATTGCAGAGTATTCTTCTAAAATAGTCGTGCCTGGAATAAGACAGGAAGCTTCTTGAATCGGTAAGCATTCCAACGAAGCGGCTCAGCAAACCAAGGTTGGAAAGCGTGTTCATCTGTTTTTCCATGCCGTCTTTTTGATCAAGAAACCACCATGCCGATCCAAATTGGATCTTGCCGGGAGTGCTGCCATCATTGAAATTACCTGCCATTGTCGCCATAATTTCGTTATCGCCGGGATTCAGGTTATAGAGAATGGTCTTGGGCAATTGATTGGTATTATCTAACCGATCTAAAAATCTCGATAAGGGTACAGCCTGGCCGAAATCGCCAATAGAATCAAATCCCGTATCCGGACCCAAAACCCGCAGCATTCTGCTATTGTTGTTTCGCAATGCACCGAGGTGGAACTGCTGCGTCCATCCTTTATCGTGGTCCAGCAGGGCAAGATCATAAAGTATGGCTGACTGGAACTGCAGCTTCTCCTTTTCGCTGATAGATCTCCCTTGCAGCAGCTTGGCGAATGTAGATGAAATCTCCTGTTCTGTATAGTCTTCTGCAACCATTTTCTCCAGCCCATGGTCTGACAGCCTGCAACCGTTTTCGTGGAAGTAGTCATGTCGCTGCTTAAAAGCTTCTAACAAGCTCTTGTAATCGACAATATTAATATTGCTGGCAGCCTCCAGGGCTCTTACATATTCAAGATAGGATGGCGATGCCGTATTGAGAATTTTATCAGGTCGGAAGGTCGGCAATATTTTTACTGCAAAACCGTCTTTTTTAATACTTTGATGGTTCGCGAGGTCATCGACAGGATCGTCAGTGGTACAAACTACCTTGACATTAAAATGCTGGAGCAGATTTCTTACAGAAAAGCTGTCATTTTGTAGTTGCTCGTTGCATTGCTCATAAATGGTTTTCGCCGACCCTCCGTTCAATATCTCTTTGATTCCGAATGGATTCTGAAGCTCCATGTGCGTCCAATGATACAAGGGATTCCTAACCGTAAAAGGTACGGTCTCTGCCCATTTATGAAATTTCTCCCAATCAGTGGCGTCTCCTGTACAATATCTTTCATCTACTCCATTTGTCCGCATGGCCCTCCACTTATAGTGGTCTCCGTTCAACCAAACTTCCGTAATGGTAGAAAACTTTTTGTCTGCTGCAATTTCATTTGGAGGGAGGTGACAATGGTAATCAATAATAGGCATTTTAGAAGCATGCTCGTGGTATAACTCCTCTGCCACCTGTGTTTGCAACAAAAAATTACTATCTAAAAAAGTTTTCATATAATATTCTGTGTTATTTATTCTGGGTTTATTATTCTGGGTTAGTTATTCTGGGTTCTGGGTTCCGGGGTTAATTATTCTGAGATTTAGCTTTAATCATCGAACTCGTCTTACTCTGTTTAAATTATTTTCCCCTTTCATTTCACTCTAGTTTAGGTATGAAGTAAACTTTCCGATTTGGTTTCTCAAAGTTTTAGGGCTTTGCTGCAATTCTTCCGCCTCCCCTTCCGAAATATATTTTCTGTCACTAATTCTGTAAAGCTGACTTTGAAATTCTCCTAATGAAGCCCTCGAAATATACAAATATTGTAGAAACGCTTTATTTCCCCCTCTATTAACCCTTCAGCAATATTGTCCATCACAGAACCCGACGATCTATTAATCTGATCTTTCAGTGCAAAACCTCTATTATCCATTTTAGAAAGAAAATTCCCGAACTCAGAATATATAATATGGAACTCAGAATAGATGAATAATCAAAGGCCCAACGCCCTGATAATACCCAACTCAAGCCCTCTCAATTCTGCCAAACCCCTTAACCTACCGATGGCGGAATAACCTGGATTTGTTTTCTTTTTAAGATCATCAAGCATTTGATGTCCGTGGTCAGGTCGCATTGGAAGTCGGTGGTCTTTTCTGCCCGCCTTAATTCTTTTCTGCTGCTCTTCCAGTATTGCTTTGATTACAGCGTACATATCCACATCGCCATCCAAATGATCCGCTTCGTAGAAATTCCCTTCCACATCTCTTTTTGTGCTCCTCAAGTGAATAAAGTTGATCCGATGCCCAAAACGGTTTACCATTCCCGGCAGATCGTTATCAGCCCTTACCCCATAAGAACCGGTGCAGAAACACAGGCCGTTATTGGGACTATCTTTTACGGCAAGCAATTCCGCAACATCCTGCTCTGTAGACACCACCCTTGGCAATCCTAAGATCGGATAAGGCGGGTCATCAGGGTGAATGGCCATGATCACACCCGCTTCTTCAGCAGCAGGAATAATCTCCCGTAGAAAAGCAAAAAGGTTTTCCTTCAATTCTTTTGCGCCAATATTCTCATAAGTATTCAGCACATTTTGGAACTGATCGAGGGTATAACCTTCCTCTGCCCCCGGAAGTCCGGCAATAATGTTTGCCACCAAAAGATCAATTTCCTCCTGTGGTAGCGCGTCCAGGTAAGCTTTGGCCTTTGCCTTTTGTCCTTCGCTATAATTATCTTCAGCACCCGGTCTTTTTAATAAAAAAAGCTCAAAGGCAGCAAAAGCAGTAGCGTCAAAACGAAGTGCTTTTGATCCGTCAGGCATTTCATATTTCAGGTCCGTTCTTGTCCAATCAAGAACTGGCATAAAGTTATAACAAACCGTATCAATTCCGCACTTTCCTAAGTTTCGGATGCTTTGCTTGTAGTTTTCTATATACTCTTGATATTTTCCTGATCTTGTTTTGATGTTTTCATGCACGGGAATGCTTTCCACAACCGACCAGGTTAATCCGACCGCTTCTACCTCCTGCTTGCGCTTCATGATTTCATCTACTTCCCAGGTTGTCCCATTGGGAATATGGTGCAAAGCAGTTACTATGCCTGTAGCACCCGCTTGTTTAACATCCATTAAACTCACCGGATCTTTGGGGCCATACCACCTCCATGTTTGTTCCATGCTCATATAAATAGTCTTTTAATATGTCTTTTGTATAAATTTTCCATCACATTTCTCCCGGCAAGATCGCTGTATTTTTCAAGTGCATCAAGATATCGTGCTCCCTTTTCTGCAGCAATTTTATAAGAGCAATGCAACAACTGCCTGAAATCCGGATTATAAGCCGAGACAGCTTGATCATGCCTTAGCGCATCAGCAAATTCGCTTCCGCTCCAGCTTTTGACCGTTTCCACAGTGGGCAATTTATTTTTGTTGACGTCCAACACGGTGGCATAAGGACCTGTCAATTCATCATAACGTTCGAGCGCCTCAAAATATATTTCCTTTGACAAAGCCAGCCCATCTTTTTCTGCCAAAGCCAACCCGATTAACTCTTCCAGCCAGGTGGTACCCGCCGTTTTTATATGCAAGCCGACGTCATACTTGCTTATGGCCCGTTTTATAATAGGATAGATTGAAAATTTGTCGCTTCCGGAATGCACACTTAATTTTAACGACGCGCGAAGGGAAAAGCATTCGATTGCATATCGAATCACAAGAATATCTTCTTCAAATTCCCTCTCAAACTGGGCAAGATCTCCCACGTAATCTACACCTTTATTAAACCTTCCGGTAAATTTAGGAGCAATGGTATGAGGATTTACGCCAGCAGATTTTAATGCTGCCAGTATAAAAAACAATTCGATCGGCGTTTGAGGCTGATCCACCTCATCCATAGACACTTCCGCTATAAAATTTTCTTCTCCTTTAGCCTCGGAAATATACTGATAAACTTTCCCTGCCTCCTCTGCAGCCAATAAAAATTTTCCGGCAATTTTTGTAAGCGCTTCCTTATCGATATCAAAGCTTTTTTCGATACCTGGTATTTTTACCTCGCCGATAAACCTGGAACAATACTGAAGGAATGCCTCTACCTTATCGGCTGACGCAGCTTTACCAATGTAATCAGCGACATCAATAGTAAAGAAGTCAGATGCCTCCACAAATTCGCCAACAGTGTTGATGGTGATGTGATCGGCATCAACAAAATAAGCTTTATTCCAGCCCAGGGCCTTTACTGCGTTGTCTGCCTCCTCTCTTACGCTCAAGGGTTGTGATTTAACAGTTTTATGCTCCCTGTACGACTTATTCCAAACCGGAGTAATACTTACCCCTAATTCCGTTTCCGCTTTTATGATCGCCTGAAGCTGGGCTTGTCCCTGCTTTGCGAATCGATCTCCCATTCCGAGAGAATATTTTCCTAGTTCTTTCATTTTTTTCAAGCTGTTGGCCTTTAGCTATTAGCCATATAATTCAAATAATTTTATTAAGCAGTAAACCGCGAATTAAACACCGCTAAATGCACTAAATCCGCCATCAATGGGCACAACTACACCTGTTACAAAGGCGCTTCCGCTACCACATAACCACAGAAGCGTACCGTCCAGATCTTCCGGAGTTCCGAAACGCTGCATGGGTGTATGCTGGATAATGGTATTTCCACGGTCTGTCAAAGAACCGTCTTCCTTCGTTAACAATCTACGGTTTTGCTCTGTCAGGAAGAAACCAGGTGCCATAGCATTTACCCGTATGCCCACTCTTGAAAAATGCACCGCAAGCCACTGCGTAAAATTACTGACAGCGGCTTTGGCCCCGCTATATGCCGGTATTTTTGTAAGGGGCGTAAAGGCGTTCATGGAAGATATATTTAAAACCACTCCTCCACCTTGCGCGATCATGTCTTTGGCAAACTCCCTGGTAGGCAAAAAGGTGCCCAGGAAATTCAGGTTAAACACGAATTGAATACCATCCGGATCAAGATCAAAAAAAGAAGTAAGTCCTTCTTTCCCAAGATCTTCCTTCAATAAAAATTCTTTGGTGGTAGTACCTTTGGGATGGTTTCCGCCAGCACCGTTCACCAGAATATCACAGGGACCGAACGCAGCCACTACCTGTTCGTGCGCCTTAATTAAACTAGACGCATCCAGTACGTTTGCTTCCACGCCTATAGCTTCTCCACCCGACTTATTAATTGTTTCTGCAACTTTTTTAGCCGCATCAGCATTAAGATCAAGAATGGCAACTTTTGCGCCCTGTTCAGCCAGTGCCCTGGCAAAGGATTGGCAAAGCACCCCGCCTCCACCTGTTACGACGGCAACTTTATTTTTAAATTCTCCGGATGTATACATATCTTATTTCATTTTTAAATTAAAGTCCGTGTACGAACACGGATCTCAAATTTATAGAATAAATGTTAAAGGAAAAAGAAAATCAAAAAAATTAATTTATTTCCGTGTACGAACACGAATTATTTTCAAACGATTACATTTTTTCTTTATATTTATGATTTAGTTGTTGTAAACCTTCTCGTTTTGTCAAAAAAGATTACCATCAAAGAGATTGCTGAAAAAGCGCAGGTGTCACCAGGCACTGTGGACCGGGTCCTTCACAACCGTGGAGAAGTTTCAGAGAAAACCAGAAGCAGGGTGTTACAAATCATCAAGGAAGGCAATTATGAGCCCAATATGTTTGCACGAAACCTGGTGCTTAACAAGCAATACAAAATCCTCTCTATTCTTCCTACTTTTAAAAGTGGTGATTACTGGGCTACACAGGCCAAAGGCATTGAACAGTCGCAGCAGGAACTCGGTGTTTTTGGCTTCAATAACCTGGTAAAGTACTTTAACGGATCAGACCCAAAGTCTTTTGAACAACAAGCAATTGAAGCATTGTCGGAAAATCCTCACGGCATCTTGCTGGCTCCTATCATATATCACAAAGCGAAATGGTTTGTAGAGCTTTGCGGGGAAAAAAATATTCCAGTAGTAATCATTGACTCCAATTTACCTGCCGTCAAAAAGCTATCATTCGTTGGCCAGAACGCTTTCAAAAGCGGTCAACTTGCGGCCAGGTTACTGGAATATGGAAAAGGAAGTGAACAATATTATTTGGTCACCATCACCAAAACCACCGAAAATAATGATATTTTGAAACAAAGAATAGAAGGTTTTTTCGACTATTTTAAGGCCTTAAACATCAAAGCGAACATCAGCTTAAGAAATTTGCACTCTGAAGAAGCAGATTTTCAGGATAATTTAAAGAAGCTAATTGCTACGTTCGAAAGCGGTGACAAGGTATTCGTTACTAATTCCAAGGTTCATCAGGTAGCCACTACCTTAAAAGACCAGTCCCCTGAACTCAAAGTTTCGCTCCTGGGCTACGACCTGATCCCAACCAACATTAAGTATTTGATGGACGGCACTATTGATTTTTTAATCAATCAAAAACCCGAAGTGCAAGGCTTCCAGGGACTACAGATTTTGTATAAACACCTGGTTCTCAAACAAGAAGTTCAGGAAGAGATTTACATGCCCCTTGAAATCATTACAAGAGAAAATATTGAGTATGCGAGCTATTGATCGAAGCTTTAACTAGCCCAAAGAATGCTGTTAAATTGTTATTGAGAGGCGCGAGCGACAAACCACCAGTACGTCTTATGATACAACGCCGCAGTTTTTGCTCTGGAAGAAGATAATTGCAAATAATTCCCAGCGAAACAATAATCAATTGCAAAACGCTTCTAAACTTTTATAAATAGCTGAACCGAAGGAAATTGAGTAGATTTACTGCATCGGCAATTCCAAAGTGTGATACTTATTATGAGAAGATACATACAGAATGACCCTTTCAACATTTACTGTTTCCAATCCGAGGCCTGGGAACATCCCGTTCATAAACACAACCATTTTGAAATCATTTTCATTAAGAGCGGAAGTGGAAGACATTTTGTAAATAACAATGCATTCGACTATGCTGCAGGTGATGTCTTCTTACTCGGCCCGGAGGATTTTCATTATTTTGAAATTAAAACGCCAACCGATTTCGCCTTCATCCGTTTTATGGAGGTCTTCTTTCAGGAATCTAATGATCAGTTTTCCGGCTGGCAGGAGACCATTACCTTTTTGCTCTATGCTCCCTATCAATCTTATGGCAGTATTGTAAAAGACGAAGCAGAAAAGAACACCCTGCTCCACCTGCTCAAGGTGTTGGTGCACGAGTACAATCTACAACATCACGCTACTTATGGTCTGATGATGGACAGTGTTATGAAAGCAATCC
This sequence comes from uncultured Roseivirgaceae bacterium, assembly GCA_964537095.1. Classification (GTDB taxonomy): domain Bacteria; phylum Bacteroidota; class Bacteroidia; order Cytophagales; family Cyclobacteriaceae; genus CAMPJM01. The sequence goes on along the minus strand of CAZHZR010000073.1, from coordinate 824 downwards.
TCACGATCCTTGCCAGAAACATCATCCATCAAACTAGCGACATTCAGAACCAACAGAAAGTAATACAGCCGATTGAAAACATCATTATGTATATCCGAAAGCATATACTAAAGCCGGAACTGTTGAGGATTGATAAACTAGCCGATGAATTTGGCTATTCGCCCCACTATTTGAGTATCTATTTTAAAAAACACATGGGCATCGCCATTCAGCAGTACATTTTAAACCACAAGCTAAAGTTGATTGAAAATCGACTGAAATATAGCGACTATAGCATATCCCAGATAGCTTTTGATTTCGGTTTTACAGACGAAAGCCACCTGAACAAGCTTTTCAAAAAGTACTATCATGTTCCCCCGGGCACCTTCAGGAATAATCAGAAGATAAACAAAGAGGCGTTTAATCGAATTTAGGAAAAGCAAAAAATTAGCGGTAATCCGCTTCGGTAACCGGGAGCTGTACATATAACCGGGAGCTCCCAATTATCCGGGAGCTGTCCCCTGACAGCTCCCCAACGCCCCTTTTCTGCTGCAAAGCACAAATCTTGTATCAGATTATTTTAACAATGTCGCTAATAAGCCGGTGCTTACTGCAAAGGTGTCCTGTCAGGGGACAGGACACGGAGGTAGGGCAGAAACAAAAAAGTATGGCTCAGCTAAAATTCGATCATACTGCTTCTATGACGCCGGGACGGCTGGGGATACAGGTCACTCGTCAAAGCCGAGCCGGCAAGCAGCCTGCGTAGATTTGGCTTTAGCCGAATCAGGTTCGGATGGGGATAGCCTGAGCCGGGAACATTTGGTACCTACGGCACCATCCCGCCA
>CAZHZR010000072.1:0-12982 GCA_964537095.1 uncultured Roseivirgaceae bacterium | reverse complement strand
TTTAGTACGGCTTGTGAGGAAGAAAGACGTCCTACAGAAATCCCTTTTGTATTTGTTGAATTTACAATTAATCTGAACCTTCAGGAATATATTCCCTTACTGACCAACGGCGGGTATGTACTGGACAATCGCGGCTATAAAGGCATCATCATATACAGGGAAAGTGACAACCAATATTACGCAATAGAAAGAGCCTGTACCTATAATCCACTTGAACCCTGCGAAATAGTCTCCGTAGATCAGTCAGGATTCTTTTTGATTGACAAATGTTGTGGATCTACTTTTGACTTCCAGGGCAATCCTACCGGCAATCCGGCAAATAGACCCTTGTTGCTTTATAGTACCTATCTGGAAAATAATTTCCTGACCATCTCTAACGACTACCGCTAATTTACCAAGGTCAGATAAGTCTGTCAATGATATTGTCAACGCTTATTCCTTCAGCTTCAGCCTTAAAGTTTCGCACAATTCTATGCCTTAAAATAGGCTTGGCTACCTGCTGTACATCTTCGATATCCGGAGAATATTTACCATTGATCAAGGCGTTGCACTTCGCGGCAATAATCAAATACTGGGATGCCCGAGGGCCAGCTCCCCATTCGAGAAAATCTTTGGCGATCGGATTTGCGTCTTTTATAGAAGGACGGGTTTTATGAACAAGTTTCACGGCATATTCAATGACATTATCCGCTACAGGAACTTTTCTAACCAACTGCTGATAAAAAATGATCTCTTCTTTGTTCATTACCTGGTCCACCGCCTGAGTTTGTCCGGACGTAGTACTTTTTACAATATCTACTTCTGATTGGTAGGATGGATAATCCAGCCATATATTAAACATGAACCTGTCTAGTTGCGCTTCAGGGAGAGGATAGGTTCCTTCCTGCTCAATTGGATTTTGAGTAGCCAGAACAAAGAAAGGTTTGTCAAGGGCATATTTGTGACCGGAAATGGTTACTGAATACTCTTGCATCGACTCAAGTAAAGCAGCCTGTGTTTTTGGGGGCGTTCTGTTAATTTCGTCAGCCAATACAATGTTAGCGAACACAGGGCCTTTTATAAATTGGAAATTTCTGTCTTTGTCCAATGTCTCGGCGCCCAGAATGTCAGACGGCATCAGATCCGGCGTAAATTGAATTCTATTGAATTTCAGATCTAAAGCAGAAGCTATGGTATGGATCAGAAGGGTCTTGGCTAGTCCAGGTACTCCTATCAGCAGACAATGGCCCTGTGAAAAAAGTGATGTGAGAAGCAACCTTACCACCTCATCCTGACCAATAATTACTTTTGAGATTTCTTTATTGAGCTTTTGATAAGTTGCAAAAAGGGAATCCGCAGCTTCTACTTCTGATTTAAATTTGTCTATTTGTTGAGTCACAATAAAGGTTGTTATGCACAGAAATTCTTATTCCATAATTTTACAATTGGCATATTCAGGATCTATTTGAATAAAAACATCATCCTTGGCTTTATCAAACCAACCATTTAAAATTAAGTTTTTCTTTTCGTTCTCGGCAGCGCGCGCGATCTTCTGATAATCTTCTTTTAAACTGGCCTGATGAGGTCTTATTCGGGATTCATAGAACAAGATCCTTACCGCTTCCTTTCCATCATTAGTTCGGTAAGCTATGGGTTTTGTAATCGAACCCACTTTCATAGTATCCACCGTAAAAAATACTGTAGGTTCAAGATCCTCTACGGAGATTCGTGGTGAGCCGGTGCCATCTAAGAAGAATCCTCCGGAAGCTGCTGTCTCCTGATCTGCAGAATATTCCTTCGCAGCTTTTTCAAAAGTAATACTGTCGTTCAGAATAAGTGTTCTCAGGCTATCCAGGTATTCTTTAGCTTCTTCAATATCTAATTCAGAGGAAGCTGGCTTCATAAGAATATGCCTTGTATGATAAAGGTTTCCTCTTCTTTCAATCATTTGGATCAAATGGAATCCAAAATCGGTTTCTACAGGTTGCGAAATCTCTCCCGGCTTGAGCTTTAATGCTGCAGCTTCATAGGCAGGTACCAGGTCTCCTCTGCTTTGAAAGCCGAGATTTCCACCTGTAGAGGCTGCGGCTGGTTCTTCGGAATGCTTTCTTGCCAACTCTTCAAAATCAGCTCCATTCATTATTTGCTCCCGTAGATCCAGTAGCTTTTTCGAAACCTCTTGCTTTTGGGCACCGCTTACAGAAGGTAACTTTACAATTTGAGCCAAAGAAACTTCAGTAGAAAAATAAGGTAAGCTGTCTGAAGGAATTGAGTTAAAGAACTTTTTCACCTCTGAAGGTGTCACTGAAATACCAGATGTGATTGTGCTTTGCATCCGTTGTACAATCAATTGCTCTTTTACCTGCTCTCGTAATTCATCTTTAAATTGTTCTATGGTCTTCCCATAATATTCTTCGATTTTTGCCTCAGATCCAATTCTGGATATAAATACATTCATTCTGTTTGTCAGGTTGGAGTTCACTTCTTCATTTGTGACCACTACCGAATCTATTTCCGCCTTGGCCACCATGAGCTTGTTAATCACCAGACTCTCCAATATCTGACATTTGGTATTGCTGCCCGCCCTTACCTCGCCGCTGGCGATATATTGCAGATAAGCTTGCTCCAATTCGCTTTTAAGTATTATGTTATTATCAACTTTGGCGATAATTTTATCTGCTATGATAGCATCACCTTGAGCAGAGACATCAAAACCAACTGCTGTCAGTACTAAAATAACAACCCAATTTTTAATTGTTGCCTGCATAAATTTCAAAATCATCGTTTTCTTGTGCTTCATTATATATGTCGTCTTCAAGCTTTTTTGCTAAAGCTAATTTCCTTTTGTTGATAATAATGTTTTTAATTTCATCTCTTACAAACTCCAGGGGAGAAGTCTCGTCAGAAATTTTATAATCATAGATCCTTATAAAGTATAGAAAATCCGCATCTTCAGTTTCTATATGTTCATTATCTTTCAAAAACTGAACTTTGTTAGGCATGCCCATGAGTGGGGTGTTCTTTATCAGTTCTTCAAAATTCACCCATAAGGAGTCGTCTAGAGAATAAGAATTAGCAAATCTAAAACAATAGGACTTCAGTTCCTTTTTATCTTTCACTTTATTTGAGTGGATCAACTTTTTTAGGCGGTCTACTTTAGGGGCGTCTTTGGCTACTTTTATGTAGATACCTCTAACTATGTTCTGTTTTAGCTCAAAATTTGATAGGTTGTTGTCATAATAGCTTTTAATATCTTCCTCGCTTACTTCTCTTTCCAACTCATGGTTGATGTAATGCTTCTCGTATTCATACACCATGAGCGCATACCTGTAGTCAAGAATTTTTCTTTCCAGCTCCGCTTCATCAAAATCTATTTTAGAGGCAGCTTCCGTAATAAGTAATTGCTTTTTAATCCAGCTTTTTACATACCTGGATATAATGCTTGCGCTGTCGTCAGAAGAAGTATTTTCAGGAAGAATTCCGTGGATATCTTTTTCATAAAGATTTTTATCATAAACTCTTGCTATTACCGGAGAACCGTCAAACGAATTCTCAGGCTTTTCTTTCATTTTCACAAAGTCGCAACCAGCAATAATAAAAAGGAATAATAAGAAGTAAGTGCTATTGATTTTCAAGCTGTTTAAATACGTTTTTTAAAGCATCCTCATTTATATCCACTGTATAGCGGCTCCTCAATGTGTTCACCCATTCTTTTTCAAGATGGTTTTGATAGTCAGAAATCACCTGGCCTCTGATGTTATTAAAGGCTTTTTGAGTTGGAGGAATTATTTCATTAATAATTATGTGGTATGACTTTCCATTACTATCTACCGCTTGCGGGCCTTTCTTCCAATCAATTATTGATAAGACCGGAAGGTCCTGCTTCTCAAATTTACCCTGCTCCACCTGCACCAATAGCGGGTTTGCTTTGTTAAAATACTTTTCGAGCCACTTTTTAGATCGGGTAAGCACTTCTATGGTCCCACTATGGTCATCGGTAAATGTAAACTGGTCTGCATTAATGCCCTTTTCAGTTAAATAGTCAGCTATTTCATCAACGTTTTGATTGATCGCTATAGAACCTGTTAACTGCTTATTGCTTAACAATAGTTCTGCCAAACTATCTAAAACCAATTTATTTTTATCATTCAAAGCAGATTCGTTCTCCTGCAGCGACAGGTGAAAGCTCTGATCGGTGGAATAAAATTTCTTATTTGCGTAAAAACCGATGCTATCCATTATTGCGCTGTCGGACGTAGAAATAATTACCGCGTCTGCTCTTTCTTTCCATTGGTAATCAGCCTTATTGTTTTCGTAAAATTGCTTTAGCCCTACTGTATCTTCCACAGCTTTCGACCACACCTTCTCATCCATCAGTTCAAACAAAAGAATGCCATCGCGATACTCTTTGTAAAGCATTTTGTAATCTTCATATTTTTCGCCCAGATTTTTTTCTTCATAAGCTATTAACTCACCCTCTACAAAATCTTCATATAATAGTGTTAAATATTGGTCTCGGCTTAAGTTTTGTTGAGGAGCCTGAACTTCTGTCACATAATCATAAAAGTCCTTTACCGGATAAGGTTTTTCATTGATTTTAAAGAGTGTTTCTGCTAATACTTGATTTTCTGAAGTGTATGACCAGGTGCCTAACACTACGGTACTGTCAATGCTTTCCAAAGCTAATGCTATGGTATCTTGAAACTCAATAAAATTATTTTCCATTTTCAGCCTCCTGATCAGCGCAATATTATTTAACTCTGCCCTGGAATCTTTAGAAACCTTCATCTCCAGATTGGCTCTCATGTCTTCAAATGATTCTAGCCCCTGCTTATCATCTAATTTAATAATGTGCCAGCCATAGGCAGTTTTAACAGGTTCGGAGATCGCCCCTTTTTCTTTTAATGAAAAGGCCACTTTTTCAAACTCCGGGATCATATTACCTGTTCCAAACCACGGCAATTCCCCGCCTGATGATTTAGAAGAAATATCGTCAGAGTATTGAGATGCCATTTCAAACCAGTCTCTTCCTTGTTTCAGCTGTTTGTGAATTTCAAAAATTTCATTTCTTGCCGCAAGAGAATCTTCCGGGCTTATGCCTTGCGTTGCTCTTACCATAATGTGAGACACTTTTATTCTTCCCTGTGAAGGCCGTTTGTCATGCACTTTGATAATATGGTATCCAAATCTTGTTCTTATCGGCTCCGAAATGTCTCCTTTCTGCGTCTTATAAGCGGCATCTTCAAATGGGTAAACCATCTGAAGCGCAGTAAAATAGCCGAGACTACCTTCGTTGGTTTTTGCGGAGGGGTCATCAGAAAGTGTAGCCGCCAGAGTGCCAAAATCTTCACCTTTGAGCGCACGTTCCCTTATTTTGATCATTTCTCTATAGATCCTGAGCGTATCTTGAGGGGCAGCATTGGCCGGCACGGTCAAAAGGATATGCGATGCATTGATTTCCGTTTTTAGTCTCTCGTAGGCTTCCTTAACCAATGAATCAGTCACGCTGGTTTCGGTAAGATAAGGTTTAGCGAGTTGCTTCCTATATCCTTCCAACTCTTCTTTAAAACCCTCGGTTTCATGGAGCCCTCTTTCTTCTGCTTCTTTTACCTTTAACTTGAAATTGATATACAAGTCCAAATATTCCTTTACATCTTCTTTGCTGTAGGCAGTGTCGCTGTTAAAATTGTTTTTGGAATAGACATAGAGGAATTCATCAGTCGGCACAGTAGTTCCATCTATAGTTATAAGCGTTTGATTTTTCTTGGCTTTTTGTTGAGCAGATTTACACCCGATGAGCAGAGAAAACGCAACAATAAAATAAAAAAGTCGAGTCATGCTGACGTAAAGATTTAATGGAATAGAAATAATGTACGCAATTTTAATCAATTTTTCAATGACTACATACGCTAACGAATGGGAATATGGAAGAATTGTACAGGCCAGGGAAGTGGCGACCAGATGGTGATTAGGAGGGCTTTATTTTTTTAGACAATTTACAAACGCTTTGGCCGGTTTCCTTTCTAAATTCGATTTCGTCCATAATGCGCTTTACCAGCATGAGTCCGATTCCTCCTTTACGCTTCTTCTTCACTACTTCAGTCAAAGAGGGCTCTTTGTAGTTACAGATGTTGAAACCGAGTCCTCTGTCAATAATCTCGAATGTAATACAATCGTTTTCTTTAACGTCAATCGAAAGTTCTATAGATTCCTGTGGATCACAATTATAGGAATGGATGATTAGATTTGCACAGACTTCGTCTACTGCTAATACTAATTTATTAATTTCCACATCGGTTAAAGCATAGCCCTGCAAAACGCCGGTAACAAACTCGCGGATTTCCTTAAGCTTGTCTTTATTGCACTTGACTTTATATTTATATTTCATTAATTAATTCCTTTGCCTGACTACGGGATTCTGCGATTTGAATAAGTTGATCTAATCCTAAGATTTGAAAAACATTTTGCACTTTGTCGTTCATACCAAAGATAACCAGACTAATATTGTTGAGCTCGAATTCCTGGATTCGCGACATAAAAACACCTAAACCGGCTGAAGATATATAATGAAGATTTTCACAGTCGACCAGAATTTTTTTCTGACCTTGATTAACCGCCTCCTCAATGGCTTCATCTAAGAAAATGGAAGAACTTGCGTCCACATCACCATTGATTTTGATGACGTAGTAATCATTTTCTACTTCACTTGAAATATCTATCATAGCTTTTATACGGTGTACCTACCACAAGGTTCTGTTTCTAATTTTTACTTAAACTTTACAATAACTACTGTATAATCATCATTAAGCGGCTGTTCGCCACAAAACTTAAAAAGGCTATCAATTACCGCAGTTTCGATCTCCTTCGGCTCCTTATCTTTATGCTCAAAGAGCAACTTTTGTAAGCGTTCATAGCCATATTCTTCACTTCGTATATTTTTGGCTTCAGTAATGCCATCCGTATAAAGCATTAGGATATCACCTTTCCTGAACGTAATCTTGTTTACCTCTACGTACTTATGATAGCTGGTGTTTCTGAGTATACCCAGTCCAAGGCCCTTGTTTTGAAAAAAAACTGCTTCCTGCGCTTCACTATCAAAAAACAAGGTCGGACAGTGGCCTGCCCTGGCAAATTCTATCGATCGTTCTTTGTTGTCTAGGATAAAATAGGAGATCGTGATAAAAGAGGTTTTTTCAAGACAACTGCTTAGTGCATTATTTGCATTCACCAAAAATTCCTTCGCAGACAAATTCATTTGCACGAGGCTGTGGAATACGCCCTTCATTTGCGACATGTTAAATGCTGCTGAGGTACCTTTCCCTGAAACGTCGCCTATTATCAACGCTACTTTTTGATCACTAATTTTGAAAGTGTCATAATAATCGCCTCCCACTTCGTCTGCTGCTTCTGAAAAGGCAGTAAGGTCAAATGATTCGTTTAAAATGGTTTTTTTCGGTAACAAGCTCCGTTGCACCCGCTTGGCAATCTTAAGTTCTTCCTTGTAGCGCTCATTATCCAGTGCTTCTGAAATCAGCCTGAAGTTTTCTATAGAAATACAAGCCTGGCTTCCAAATGAATTAATAATGTCGACCATTTCTTTGGTGAAACCGTCTTCTACTTCCTTTAATAGCACAAGCGAACCGATTTCTTCATTTTGTATGACCAACGGAAACTTTAATGCAGATTTATAAGCCGATCCGTTCAAAGATTGGGAGATTTTGCTGGGACCAATTTTCTTTTCCAGGATCGAAATATTCGCTTTTTGTGAAATCTTTTTCGACGAGGTCTTAATTTCAGTAACCTCACTCTCTTTAATATTCTTGGTTAGTAATGTACTCGTGTTTCCGAATTTATCCAGTATTTCCAGCCAGGCCGCATCTGCCAAAACGGCGCTAATCGAACTTTCGAGTAATATATCATATACCTGATCTTCTTTTCTTCCAGCCTGGCTCGATTGACTAAGTCTTTGAAAGTTAATCACTTCTTCCAGCTTTTGCTCGAAAACTGAGGATGTGGGCAGGTTAAATAATATAACCAGTAAAGAAAAAACAGCATACAAAATTGTGAAGATAAAAAGAGCTAGTATGAAAACGTTATTTAACAGATCATGTACCAGTTGAAAATTGATGGAATAATTAAATAAGGTAGTGAAGAAGTAAGATAAATATATAATGGTGAAAAGCAGCAAAAGAATGCTTTTCCATTTCTGCTTCACATTCAGATACGCAATCCACTTCAGATTTATTGATAATATCATTCCCATGACCACCAGGACCAACAGCGCCGCATTGAATATTCTGTCAAAAAGAACATAGTCAAATAGGTTGAACAGAATACTAATGAGCAGGGTGTATTCGAAAATATCCCAACCTCTGCTGAGATATTTGGATTTGTGGTAGAGGATGAGGTGCTTCCACACAACAAAGGTGGAAAGTAAAAATGTAGACACCAACCCGATGTTTACGTGATAAAAAAAGCTGATCAACAAAGGGTTTTGAGAAAATTTAGTGCCAGCCAGGGCATAAATAAAGAATCGGATCCCAAGAGACACCAGTGCCGTTATCAATCCTACCACAAAAACCCGCCACAGTAAATCGACAAAATTTACGCTTTCAGCTTTTCCAAAGAAATACTTAAAAAATATAAAAAGTATAACAAAGAAAGCATTGAGGATAAGTTTCGGAATATAGTCAGGCATCGAGGGCTCAATATTGTTGATTCCTCCAAACAAAACTATAAGATCAATGACAAGAAGTGAAATCCAGCAAACAATGCTTAAAATGACACTGAGCTTGACCACGCTTTTATTTGACAGCATGAAAAATCTTCGATTTCTATTGTACGGTAAAGCACAAAATAATCATTTTCTTATCTAAAGAAAAAATCGATGGACACATTAATTATGATTTATGCCCCGGAGACGGGAAATCTATACCTCCTCTGAAATAAAGCTTTGGAGAGGTTGAAGTTTTGCTGCTTCGCACATCTGCCATCTAAAAGTATTAAAATCCGATTAGCCGCGTTAATAACGTCTAAAAAAAATTCCAGCTAAAAATTCTGAACCCAAAACATCAGAGCAAGAAGGGAAGTAAATTACCGAGGAGGTGAAGTATTGCAACTTGAAATGGCCACGGGTTGAACACCCGTGGCCTAAAATGAGGTCGATGGCCTATCTTCTGCTATAGTTAGGCGCTTCTCTGGTTATTTGAATATCATGCGGATGACTTTCTCTGACACCCGCTCCGGTTATTTTTACAAACTTAGCATCCTGGAGATCTTTGATGGTTGCTGAGCCGCAATAGCCCATTCCGGCTTTAAGACCGCCCACCAGTTGATATAAGACTTCATCAACCCGACCCTTGTATGGAACTCTACCTACAATGCCTTCGGGTACCAGTTTCTTAATGTCTTCTTCTGCATCCTGGAAATACCGGTCTTTGGAGCCGTCTTCCATTGCTTCAAGCGACCCCATGCCTCTATAGGTTTTGTATTTTCTACCTTCATAGATGATCACTTCGCCGGGAGCTTCTTCTGTTCCCGCCAGCAGCGAGCCAATCATGATGCAATGTGCGCCTGCCGCTATGGCTTTCACCAAATCTCCGGCGTACCTGATTCCCCCATCTGCAATTACGCCTACATTGGTTCCTTTTAGTGCCTTCGCAGCCTCATATACCGCTGATAGTTGAGGCATGCCCACGCCAGCTATTACTCTTGTGGTACAAATACTGCCGGGACCCACACCAACCTTCACCGCATCTGCGCCGGCATCAGCAAGGGCTTTTGCAGCTTCGCCTGTAGCAATGTTGCCTACAATTAAGCTCAGGTCTGGAAATTTTGTTTTCACGTTTCTACAAGCATCAATTACGCCTTTTGAATGCCCGTGGGCAGTATCAATGCTAACCACATCTACTCCGGCTTTAATAAGGATTTCTATGCGATCTAATAAGTCTGCAGTTACACCAACGGCAGCGCCCACTCGCAACCTTCCGTATTGATCTTTACAAGCATTGGGTTTATCTCTATTTTTCAGGATGTCCTTGTAAGTGATAAGGCCTATAAGTTTTCCTGCATCATCCACGATCGGCAGCTTTTCAATTTTATATTCCTGGAGGATATCTTCGGCCTCTCGCAGGTCTACGCCTGATTTTGCCGTTATAAGATTCTCTTTTGTCATGATATCGCTCACAGGAATCCGCATGTTTTTTTGGAAACGCAGGTCACGGTTGGTGATAATTCCGAGGAGTTTTCCATCAGAATCTATTACTGGAATGCCTCCTATTTTGTGTTCGCGCATGATCGCGGCTGCATGGCCTACGTTTGATTGTATGTTTAGCGTGATGGGATCCAGGATCATTCCACTCTGAGACCGCTTTACTTTACGAACCTGCTCGGCCTGTTCTTCTTTCTTCATGTTCTTATGAATGAAACCGAGGCCGCCTTCAAGCGCCATAGAAATAGCAAGATCTGCCTCTGTTACCGTATCCATCGCGGCAGAAACAATAGGAATATTTAGTTGGATATCTTTAGTTAAGAATGTCGAAGTGACCGTTTCTCGGGGCAATACTTCTGAATAACCAGGGAGAAGAAGCACATCGTCGTAAGTAAGTGCTTCGAACAATAATTTTGATGAGTCAAGTGACATAGCAAATAAACTTTAAGGAGGATTATTTGCGGGTCAAAATTAGGAAGATAAAATGATATTTGAAATGAATTAGAAATTATTAATTTAAGTGGGAAGTAGGATGTTTTTAGACAGTAGATGTAAGATGGAAGATGGAAGACACAAGCCGCTTTGCTAAACCTTGCCAAAAACTCTGGGTTAATTTCCACGAGTGGACCATTTAAAGAGCCAGCCTAGGGTTATAAAAAGCAGAGGTTTGGTAAAGCTGGTGGATGAGATGGAAGTAGGAAGTTAGGAGATGTTAGCCGACAAATAATTTAGTTATATCAAAAAACATATAATAGATTTGTGATGCCTTTTAGCCAAAGCTGCACATGGATTACAATACAATTTTACAAGATATTTTTGATTACACAATCGGTATGAATTTGCTGGAAGCAGCAGGTCTGGTCTTTGGATTACTTGCTGTGTATTACTTAATTAAGGAAAATATTCTTACCTGGCCCGCAGGCATTATTTATGTATTTACGTCTCTTATCGTTTTTTACGAGGCCAAATTATATGCAGATCTCCTCCTGCACGTATTTTTTCTTTTCATGAATATATATGGCTGGTACTATTGGATTTATGGGAAGAAGAGAGGAGAAGACGAAGTCCCGATCACTACCAGCTCCGGGAAAGTTCTGGTAAGTATCTCTTTGATTTCCATAGCCGCAATAGCCTTGCTGGGATATCTTCTGGCCACTTATACAGATGCATCCCTGGCTTATTGGGACTCTACAACCACGATATTAAGCTTGTCAGGCATGTGGCTGACGGCCAAAAAGAAAATTGAAAATTGGCATTTTTGGTTTGTTGTAGATGTACTGGCTACCGGAATTTATTTTTACAAAGGCATCTATTTTTATGCAGCCTTGTACCTGATTTACATCGGAATGGCAGTGAGTGGCTATTTGCAATGGAAAAAGACAATGGAAAAACAGGCAGCTCTTGGTTAAGAAAATCGCAATAACAGGACCGGAATCGACCGGCAAGAGTACGCTCTCTGCAGCATTGGCGGAGGCTCTTGGCACCATATGGGTGCCGGAGTTTGCCCGCGAGTATCTGGAGACGCTCGGCAGGCCATATGAAGAATCAGATCTTTTAAGGATAGCCAAAGGACAGATTGAATTGCAGGAAGAACTGGAAGCCAGAAGTAACAAGTATTTAATTTGCGATACGGAGCTTCTGGTAATGAAGATATGGAGCGAGCACAAGTATGGCAGATGCCACCCATGGATATTGCAAAAGCTACAGGAAATCAACTATGACCTTTACATTTTACCCTACATTGATGTTCCCTGGGAAGAAGACCCCTTGAGGGAGCATCCCGATTTACGGGAGCATTTTTACAAAAAGTACAGGGCTGAACTACTTTTGCGGAATGCCAACTTTATTGAGGTGCGCGGTTCGCTCGAAAACAGGCTGCAACAGGCAATAATTGCGGTGAAGGCATTGACTTCGTAGTTATTCGGTGTACCTTTGTAAAAAAAGAGGGGGTGCCTTACTCAACAGGCTGAGATTATACCCTTATTACCTGATGCGGATAATGCCGCCGAAGGGATCATGCTGTTTGCAAAAGTTTCCTCCTTTTTTGATGATTTAATAAAGATGCCTAAAGCAGGTATCTGTTTCCATTTATTTTAAGGGGTGCCGAATATACAGGCTGAGATTATACCCATTGTCCCGTTCGCCAACGGGACAGGAACCTGATACGGGTAATGCCGACGCAGGGACTATACCGCTCAGATTCAACTTCCCCCCCTTGACAAAATTTTTAAAAACTATTGTTATGAGAAGTATTTCTAGTTTTTTGAAGGGAGTAATTTTTGTGTTTCTTCTGGGTCTTGCTCAAATTGCTTTTGCCCAGCATGAAATCAGAGGAAAAGTGGTCAGTAAAGATACTGGCGAGCCCTTGCCCGGCGCTAACATTTTGCTCAGTGAATCAGCAAAAGCAACAATTTCGGATATTGACGGAAATTTTATTCTGGATAACATTGCTGTAGGGAAATATCAAATTCAGGTTACCTATGTGGGGTTTAAACCTAACTCGCAAAGCATCATTGTTCCCGGTGAGTCACAGCTTACTATTGCTTTAGAGGAAGCTGTTGAGGTTACAGAAGAACTTTTGGTGACCGCTACACGGGCTTCGGAAAATACACCTACGACTTTTACTACAGTCGACAACGAGGATCTGTCAAGACTAAATCTCGGACAGGATCTTCCATTTTTGCTGAATCAGACACCTTCTGTAGTGGTCACTTCCGATGCAGGAGCAGGAGTAGGTTATACCGGTATTCGCATCAGAGGATCGGATAATACAAGAACTAACGTGACCGTAAA
>CAZHZR010000071.1:11521-13017 GCA_964537095.1 uncultured Roseivirgaceae bacterium | reverse complement strand
TGGCCGCCCTCATCGTAACCCACATAGCCGGGAGGTGCTCCAATCAATCTACTCACCGCATGTCTTTCCTGATATTCAGACATATCGATCCTCACCATAGCATTTTCGTCATTGAACAGAAAATCAGCCAGCGATTTTGCAAGCTCCGTTTTACCAACGCCGGTTGTTCCCAGAAATATAAAGGATCCGATGGGTCGCTTGGGATCTTGCAGCCCGGCACGGCTACGTCTCACCGCATCAGAAAGTGCCTGAATGGCCTCCTCTTGTCCTGCCACTCTTTTCCCCAGCTCCTTTTCAAGGTGTAGTAATTTTTCCCTGTCGCTTTGCAGCATTTTAGAAACTGGAATTCCTGTCCACTTTGCTACGATTTCGGCAATATCTTCCGAATCCACTTCCTCTTTTAGAAGTGTATTTTCGCCCTGCATTTCCTTTAATTGCTGCTGCAGTGCTTCCAGCTTTTGTTCGCTCTCACGAATACGACCATATCTTAGCTCCGCAACTCTTCCAAAATCTCCGGATCTTTCTGCCTGCTCGGCTTCAATTTTATACTTTTCGATATTTTCTTTTTCATGCTGGAGGCCGTGAATAACAGATTTCTCATTATCCCACTTTGCCTTTAACTCATTCCTTTTGCCGGAAAGATCGGCAATTTCGCGGCTTAGAATAGACTCTTTTTCTATGTCTTTTTCCCTGCGAATTGCTTCCCTTTCAATTTCCAGCTGCATAATCCTCCTTTGTAACTCGTCAAGTTCTTCCGGCAAAGAATCTATTTCAATTCTGAGTTTCGCTGCAGATTCGTCAATTAAATCTATGGCTTTGTCGGGCAAAAATCTATCTGTAATGTACCTGTTAGATAATTCAACTGCGGCTATTACTGCATCGTCTTTTATTCGCACTCCATGATGAATTTCATACTTATCTTTAATACCCCTTAGTATGGAAATAGCATCTGCTACGTTTGGTTCATCCACCATTACAGCCTGGAATCTTCTTTCCAAAGCTTTGTCTTTCTCAATGTACTTTTGATATTCCTTGAGCGTAGTTGCGCCTATAGCATGAAGTTCACCTCTTGCCAATGCGGGTTTTAAAAGGTTGGCCGCGTCCATGGCACCTTCACCGCCGCCGCCAGCTCCTATCAGGGTGTGGATCTCATCGATAAAGAGCACAATTTCCCCATTGGAGTCAGTTACCTCCTTAATGACTGCCTTCAGTCGCTCCTCGAATTCACCTTTATATTTTGCTCCTGCTACCAGCAAGCCCATATCGAGCGAAATAAGCGTTTTTGATTTTAAGTTTTCGGGAACATCTCCATCTACTATCCTTTGCGCCATGCCTTCGATAATTGCTGTTTTACCTACGCCTGGTTCGCCTAAAAGAATGGGGTTGTTTTTTGTTCTTCTTGATAATATTTGAAGTACCCTTCGGATTTCTTCATCCCGGCCTATCACTGGGTCTATTTTGCCAGCTTTGGCTAATTCGTTGAGATTTATGGAATA
>CAZHZR010000071.1:0-11421 GCA_964537095.1 uncultured Roseivirgaceae bacterium | reverse complement strand
CTATCACTGGGTCTATTTTGCCAGCTTTGGCTAATTCGTTGAGATTTATGGAATATCGTTCGAGTGACTTGTATTTTGATTCCGCATTTTGATCTCTCACAGTGTCGCCGCCTCTAAGTTCCCTGATCGCAAGTTTTAGGTCTTTTTCGTTAAAACCTAAGTCTTTTAACAAATTGGCGACCTTTTCCTTCCCGGCGACAAGGCCTAGAATTATATGCTCAACGGCCACAAATTCGTCTTTAAACTCTTTTAGAAGCTGGGTTCCTTTTGTAAGAGCTGCGTGGGAGTCATTAGATAAATAAGGTTGCTGGCCACTTACTTTTGGATAGCTGTTTACAATTTCATTAAGTTTTGTCTCCAGTTGGTTGCGGTTTGCATTTAATTTCTTCAACAAGAAAGAAATCACATTTTCGTCAGAGAGAAGTATTGCTTTCAGTAAATGACCCGGTTCAATGGCCTGTTGCTGGTTTGCAGAAGCAATTTCGGCAGCCTTCTGAATGGCCTCCTGCGATTTTATAGTATAATTATTAAAGTTCATTTGATCTGGCTTTATGGTTCTAAACTACCTCAGCAAATAAAAAACCAATAAAGGATCCAGGTGTTTTGCGGAAATTATGACAGGTTATTTGATGAAAAAGAAGAAAATTATGACAAAATGTCCTATGTGCCAATGCTGACCGTTCTTTTAACGAGACGATGAAAACTAAGCTACTCCGTAATAGTCCGCGGTTTTTGACAAGGATTTGGCATCTAGAATCCGGATTTTCTTTCCTTCGAAGCTCACAAGCCCATCACTTTTGAACTCTGAGAGTAGGCGGATGACCGTTTCTGTTGCGGTGCCTACAATACCCGCCAGGTCATCGCGTGACAATGCAAGGTCTATTTTCGTGCTTTCCCCACCATCTATTCCGTAGGTTTCTTTGAGCATCAGCAGGGTATGAGCCAGCCGCTCTCGTACCGTTTTTTGAGAGAGATCACTTACTTTTTCTTCCATAATACCCAGGTCATGGCAAACCTGTTTCATGAGCTTTTTATGGAGATTGCTGTCGACCCTTAATAGGTGGAAGAAGCTTTCCTTTGGGATGAAGCAAATTTTGGCGTCTTCCAGAATAGTGGCGGAGGCTGCGTAATGCTCTTCGCCTAACAAAGCTCTGTAGCCCAAAAAGTTTCCGCCTTTCGCAAGCCGGATGATTTGCTCTTTGCCGTTAGAAGTTGTTCGATAGACTTTGACCGATCCTTCATTAATACAAAAAAGTCCCAGCGGGCGCGTACCTTCATAGAAGAGGGTTTGGCCTTTTTTATGAAAGACATGGTTTTTATGCTTGCTTAAATGACATAAATTTTCTTCAGAAACTTCATCAAAAAGAGAGAATTTTCTGCTGGTGCACGTTTCGCAAGGGGTATTTTGTATTCTTTTCGTCATAAGATCTAATAAGTTGCTTTTAAGCTGCTTTGTGCAATCGCTTTGGCGCTTTTATGGCAGTCTTATTCCAATGTTCAGTTAAATGGCTGCTTCATTGATATTTCCTGAAATTTGGTTTTGTAAAACTATTTCTAATTTTTCTCATTTTTTATGATTCAGATCATAAAAAAGGGCTTAGGTGCTGGACTAATTTAGTGGTATCAAATTTTTGATCACTTGTAAACCACACATATTATGGCATATTTAATGAATTGGTACCAGCACAAATTGGAGCATGCTGACTTCTATCGATTGGGGATAATGGCTTTCGTTTTATTGGTACAGGCTAACGTATTGGTTCCTGCGACCTTATTGGCAATTTCGATGAATAGTGGCAGCACGATTGAGTTTGGAATTTGCGCAATATTTTCATTTGCTTTGCTTGCAACCCTTTTAAGCGGGGCATCTGTTAGAATAACCATACCGCTCTTTTTGATAAGTACAGTGATACACCTTTATATCATTTTCTCAAATTTTATATAGGATTGTTTTCGTAGTAGTTGTTATTCCATAGTTTGATTTAGAAAGAAAAAGAGTGAGCTTTTTGGGGCCCACTCTTTTCTTAAGATAAAATTTGATCCTCTTAGGAAAGTATCTGCTGAGGTCTGTCTGTCGTCTCCACTATGTTTTTTCTGATTACGAAATCTCCAAAATGTTCGTTGGGTTCTTTCTCCTCAGCATAAGCTTTCAATATTGGTTCCAGCGCTTCAAGGATAGCCTCTTCTGAAAGCATTTCTTTATAAAGCGAATTTAGTCGGTCGCCATTATGGCTTGCACCCAGGTAAAGATTGTATCTTCCCACTGCGCGGCCCACAAAGCCTATTTCACCCAGCGAAGCTCTTGCACAACCATTAGGGCAACCTGTCATCCTGATATTGATGGCGTTGGTGTCCAGTCCGAATTTCCGGATGATCACATCCAGCTTATCGATCAGGGAAGGCAGGTATCGTTCAGACTCTGCAAAGGCCAAACCACAGGTATTTAAGGCTACACAGGCCATAGAGTTTAATCGAAGGGCAGTCAGCTTCGGGTTATTGATGACCCCGTGTTTAATCAAAATCGCTTCAATGGCATTTTTGTCGCTTTCCGCCACATTGCCTATGATCAGATTTTGATTTCCTGTGAGTCTGAAGTCGCCGTTGAGCATGATCGCTACTTCTTTCAAAGCCTGCTTAAGCTGGTATCCTTTTTCATCTTTTACCCGGCCATGTTCAACAAAAAGCGTATAAAACCACTTGCCATTGGTTCCTTTCAACCAGCCATATTGATCGCCATTTGTATCAAAATGATATGGTTTGGGTTTTTCTACCGTCCAGCCAAGCCTCGCGTTCAGCTCATCCACAAACCAGCTCAAGCCTCTTTTGTCGATGGTGTATTTAAGTCTGGAATTTCTTCTGTCTACCCTGTTTCCATAGTCTCTCTGTATGGTGATGATAGTTTCTGCCGTTTCAATTACCTTGTCTTTCGGTACAAAACCTATCACGTCAGCCAAGCGGGCATAAGTGGTCTTTTCACCAAAAGTGCTGCCAAGGCCGCCTCCTACGCATACATTAAAGCCAATCAATTCATTGTTCTCTTCGATGGCAATTAACCCAATGTCGTTGGCAAAAACATCAATATCATTTCTTGGAGGTAGCGCTATCGCGATTTTAAACTTTCTTGGAAGATAGGTCGCACCGTATACGGGTTCTACATCCGGGGTTCCGCTTACCTTTTCCTTGTCGAGCCAAATTTCGTGATACGCAGTAGTTTGTGGCTTGAAGTATTCGCTTATTTGGTCGGCTATGGCGTAAACCTCTTCATGAACAGACGACTGATAGGGATTTGGATTGCACATAACGTTCCTGTTCACATCACCGCAGGTCGCGATAGTACTCAGGAGCGCATCATTTACAGCTTTAATAGTAGGTTTCAAGCCTCTTTTGAGAATGCCGTGGAACTGAAACGATTGTCTGGTCGTCAGCTTCATGGTTCCGTTGCCGTATTTGTCGGATAGCTCATCCAGGATAAGCCACTGGTCAGGGCGGGTGATTCCACCTGGTACCCTTACTCTTACCATAAACTGGTATAGCGGCTCTAGTTTTTGTTTTTTTCGCTCGCTTTCCAGATCTCGGTCGTATTGTTGATAAGAACCGTGGTACTTTATCAACTTCACGTCGTCCGGATGCAGTGCTCCTGTTAAAGGGTTCCGCAGGCTTTCTTTAATAGTTCCCCGAAGGAAATCACTTCTTTCCTTGATGTATTCGTCGTCAGACAATCTCTGCTTTTCTATCTGCTCTTCCATAATTTTTTCCTTTTTTCCCTAACCTAATTGACGCCAACTTCTTTAGACTAGTATATGTCAGTCTGGTAGCGGTTGCTCACCTGAAGGTATTTAATATATTCCTGTGCTTTTTCCGGTGTAATTCCCCCGTGTTTCTCGACGATCTCCCTCAAAGCATTGTCAACGTCTTTTGCCATCAACTTTGCATCTCCACATACATAAAAATGCGCGCCGTTTTCCAGCCAGTCAAAAAGCTCTTTCCCCTGCTCCAGCATTCTGTGTTGTACATAATGCTTTTGCTTCTGGTCACGGGAGAAGGCGACATCTGCCTTGGTTAAAATACCTTCTTTCAGATACTGCTGCCATTCTGTTTGGTAGAGGAAGTCGGTAGTAAAATTACGATCCCCAAAAAACAACCAGCTTTTGCCTTTGTTTTCCGCGGCTTCCCGATGTTGTAGAAATGCCCGGAATGGAGCCACTCCAGTTCCCGGCCCTACCATTATGATAGGCGTGTCGGGATTTTCCGGAAGTCTAAACCGACTGTTTTTATCTACAAACACTTTTACCTTATCATCCACTTCCAGACGGTTTGCCAGTGTGGAGGAGCACAATCCCTCTTTGCATCGCCCAAAGGCTTCATAGCGTACTACAGACACCAGCAAATGCACCTCTTCCTCTACGGTAGCCTGTGAAGAAGCTATTGAGTACATTCTGGGGGTGTTTTTCCTTAAAACAGACAATAGTTCTGCGGCCTTCAGCTTGTAAGGTACTTCCTTTATCAAAT
Organism: uncultured Roseivirgaceae bacterium; assembly: GCA_964537095.1. Lineage (GTDB taxonomy): Bacteria > Bacteroidota > Bacteroidia > Cytophagales > Cyclobacteriaceae > CAMPJM01. The sequence continues at coordinate 6,912 of CAZHZR010000071.1, read as the reverse complement.
CGAGCAAATCTCTGCCCGGAAGGTATTCTATGACCTTTTCATTGTCGGCCAACACAGATTTTAAAGTTTTGCTTCCGGAAATATCAGCATATTTAGCAAGCGAAGTGCTGGACAGCGGTGTTAGTTCATAATCGTATGTCAAAGCTTCCTTTAAAGTCTTTAAGCCGTTATGCGTTTCTACCTCCTCTTCTCCGGAAAGATTGGTAACTCGTAGCACACCATCTATTAAAGCAGGAGGATTGGCACCATAAACTCCCAGCGCATCTCCTGGCTCGTAGGTTAATCCGGAGCCTCCTAAATCCAGTTCCAAATGGATCGTTTCTTTCGAAGATCCTTTTCCATTCAAATTGATCTTCTCAAGAATGGTGGCTTCAAACGGATTCTTACGAGTGTATTTTACTGCAGTACTTTCCGCACTTCCATTACTTTGAACTGCTATTGAAAGGGTAGCTGCATTTGTTGTTTGACCAAGCTGCTGGAGTAAATTATTTTTCCAGGCTTCAGCTTCATCTTCAAAATCTACGTCGCAATCCACCCTGGGAGAAAGCCTTTGTGCCCCTAGTTTTTCAAGGATGCCATCAAAGTCTTTTCCAGTCTGGCAAAAATCAACATAGCTGCTGTCTCCCAAAGAGAGCACAGAATATTTTACATGAGAAAGGTTTGGAGCCTTCTTTCCGTGCAGGAAATGATACAAATCTTCTGCCTGGACAGGAGGTTCGCCTATCCCGTGGGTACTCACCAATATAGCGAGGTTCGAAACCTTTTTTAAGTCCCTGGTCTTGAAGGTGGCCATGTCACTTACTTCCACTTCAATTCCCTGCTCTTTTGCTGTTTGCGCAAAACCCTTTGCCAATGCTTCGCAGTTTCCGGTATGGCTACCAAACAAAATCTGAAGTTTTGGAGCCTCACTGACTGCTATAGCAGTTGCCGAATCCGTAATTGTGGGTGTAGCAGTTGCTACTTGTGCAATTCCTGCAAAATAGCCAGACAACCATTGAAGCTGGCCGGAGTCTAATCCCGCTAAAGCTTCACCAAGTTGCGCTGACTGCTTGTCAGAAAATGGTCCTCTTTCAAGTCCTTTCCTCAAATCCATTGCTATATTTTAATTATTTGTTCGGTTGTGGTGTAAAGCGCAGGTATGGTTTTACCTCGCGGTGTCCTTTTGGGAATTTAGCAGGGATATCTTCAGTTTTTATAGCCGGAGAAACCACTACTTCTTGTCCTTGCTCCCAATCAGCAGGGGTGGCTACGCTGTAATTGGCAGTAAGTTGTAATGAATCGATCACTCGCAAAATCTCAAAGAAATTTCTTCCTGTAGAAGCAGGGTAAGTGATTACCGCTTTAATTTTCTTGTCAGGCCCAATAAAGTATACCGATCTCACGGTTGCGCTGGTAGATGCATTGGGGTGTATCATGTTATAAAGCGTGGCTACTTTTCGGTCTTCATCCGCTATAATTGGAAATTCCACAGTGCAATTTTGGGTTTCATTGATATCTTTTACCCAACCCTGATGAGATACCAGCCCATCGATGCTTACTGCTGCCACTTTTGTGTCTCTTTTAGCAAACTCGCCTTTTAGCTGAGCGGTTCTGCCTAGTTCTGTTGTGCAAACCGGTGTGTAATCTGCAGGATGAGAGTATAAAATTCCCCATCCTTCACCTAACCACTGGTGAAAATCAATTTCTCCTTCTGTGGTTTGTGCGGTAAAATTTGGTGCGTCATCTCCTATTCTTAAGCTCATGATATTAATTGTTTATGTTGAAAGATTAATTTTTGATGTCCGTTAAGACAGTTATTATTATTTAATTTTTCTCAAAGCTAGGCACTTCAGTTGTGCTTAGCCAATCGTATAAATTGATTTAGGATAACTTGAGGTTATGAGGAAGAATGAGTAGAGAAACTTATTGTGATTTGGTGAGGCAAAAAAATGCAGTGGTTGTAGGCAGGAAGATGATCGATGGAATACTGCTAGTAAATTTTTTCAAACAATACCTGGATTCAAAAAGTCCCCATTGTATCACCAATTATTATTGCTAGTTGTTATGATTCTGAATCAGAAATCTCTTTAGCAAGGCACTTAAACCTCCCTCGGGACCTTGGGGAGCTATAAAGTAAAAATTTCTGTTGATTTGTAACTTTTTAATCTCAATTATCTTAAGGGTTCCGTTTTCCAGTTCTTTTAGAATGGCATGAAGGGAAATGAACGCCATGCAGTCGGAATGTTGCAAATAAGACTTAATGGCTTCAGTGCTGCCTAGTTGCATTTCTATCTTCAGGTCAGACAATTTTATGCCTTTTTGCTTAAGTGCATCAGCAATTACTTCCAGAGTTCCCGAGCCTGGTTCCCTCAACAAAAGGGGAATCTTTTTTAACTCATCATGTTTGATTTCTTCTTTTCTTGCCAGCGGATTCTTGCTGCTGCAAACCAACACAATCTCATCTTTTACAAAGGAGGAATAATGGATCTCTCTCCGTTTTGATTTCCCTTCAATAATGCCCATTTCAATTTTTTTATCAAGCAGTGCCTGCTCGATCTGTTCGGTATTGCCACTGAGCAATTCTACTTTTACTTCCTGATGCAGGCTATGAAAACGAGCCAGTAAGGGTGGCAGAATATATTGGGTAATGGAGGTGCTGGAGCCTACATGAAGCACCCCTTTGAAGGACTGGTTCAATTGGTTCAAATCAAATTCCATCTGCCGGTAGATTTCCTGTATGGCCTCTGTATGTTTGAGGAGGATTTCACCAGCAGGGGATAATGTCACTTTATTGCCTCTGCGGTCAAACAGCGCCAGATTGAAGTTGGTTTCGAGCTCTTTGATGTGTTTGGTGACGGCAGGCTGAGAAATCAGCAGCTCCTCCGCAGCTTTGGTAAAATTAAGCCTCCTGGCAACTGTATAGAAAACTTTTAAACGGAAATCGAACATGCGCAATAAAGATAGATGAAATAATCATAAGCCGGGGCATACCCAATCGAAAATGAAGAAGTAAGTACGGATCCTCTATGATTAATTTTTTTTGTCAACGCTACGATTAATGCCCCACGCTTAAGTATTCTTTAAAAGTTTCAGTTTTTGGATTGTTAAAAACCTCTTGCGCCTCTCCTTTTTCTACAATTTCCCCAAAGTACATAAAGGCTACATAATCTGAAAGGCGTTTTGCTTGCCTGAGTATATGGGTAACAAGAATGATGGCATATTCCTCACTGAGTTCTTTAAACTGCTCTTCAATTTTTCTGCTGGAGATGGGATCAAGTGCCGAAGTAGGTTCATCAGCCAAAATTACCCTGGGTTCAATCGCAAGTCCCCGGGCCAGGCAAAGTCGCTGTTGCTGTCCAATAGAGAGTCTGCTCGCAGGGCTGTTCAGCCTGTCTTTTACTTCGTTCCAAAGCGCTCCTTTTTGCAAATAATGCTCTATCTTATGTTGTTGTTCCGTTTTATTGGTAGTTCCTTTCAATTTGAGGGCATACCTAATATTATCAGCAATACTGCCCGGAAGTGGATAGGGCCTTTGTGAAAGCAGTCCCATTTCTTGCCTCAATTGATATACATCCGTCGACTTTGCAAAAATATCTTTTCCTAAAAACGTGACGGACCCTTCCACTTTTATATCAGGATATATATCAGTGAGCCTGTTGAACGTCTTTAATAATGTAGTTTTTCCGCAGCCTGAGGGTCCTAGCAATACGGTGATTCCCCTGTCGGGAATGTCGATATCTACAGATTTCAGTGTTTGCTGCTTTCCGTGGTAAAGATTCAGGTTCCTGACAACAATGAGGTTATTTTCAGTCCCTGTCATTTCTTCCTTTAAAAGGGCTTTTGGTGTAATATTTGATTTGCTCATTGAATTCTGTTTTTGGAAAGTTGTTTACTCATTATCCTGGCTCCTATACTTATAATCAGGATGATCAATGTCAGAACCAGTGCCGCAGCATATGCCCTGGCTTTTACTTCAGGTATTGGAGAACTCAACTGAAAGAAAACAGCGAGTGGCAAGGTTGCCGCGGGTTCCATAATACTTTCAGGAATGTAGTCCGTGTAGCCTGCCGTAAAAAGCACAGAAGCAGTGTCACCAATTCCTTTTCCCAAGGCCATGAGAAAAGCAGTGGCAACGCCTGGCAAGCTTTGCCGAAACAGGAATTTATAACCCGCTTCTCCTTTAAAAAAGCCCAGCGACAAGGCTGCCTCGTATAAGCCGCCAGGAATATGCTGCAAGCTTTCGTCCATGGCGCGGATCATGATTGGACTTATCAATAATGAAACGGTAACAATGGCCGCTAATAAAGAAGCCTGCCATCCCATGAAGAGCATCAAATTAAAACCGAAGACACCATAAACAATGGCCGGTACGCCCCATAAAACGTCCAGGCATAAACGTATCCTTTTCTGCCAATGGGGATAAGCGAGCAGATATGTATGCATAAAAATGGCTACAGGAATGCTGATGATACAGGCAATAACGGAGGCGCCAATAGCCAGGTAAAGGGACCCCACGATGGCATTCAGAATTCCCCCCTCTTTTCCAAAGTAATACCCTCCCTGCGGTACCTGACTAAGCGTTTCCCAGGTCATGGCCGGTAGCCCTTTCATGGCTATTCCTATGAGGATGCTAAACAAAACTATGACAATCATGAGGGTAAAAAATCCCAGGACCCCCTTCATTATCTTTTCCTCAAGATATATTCTTCTCATCCGATTTAGTTTTTTGATTGGTAGTAGCCAATAAGCCAATGTGCTAAAGTGTTGAAAATGACCACGATAGCCAATAGCAGAAATGCGGCAAACATCAGAGCGGCATCGTACAACGGAATAGACATCATTTCACCATAGTTATTGGCCAATAAGGCGGGCAGCGGATAGCCTGCGCCAAACAGGGAATCCGGAATCTGCACGATGTTTCCGACTACCATTAAAATAGCGATGGTTTCCCCAAAAGCTTTACTGGCACCCAAAGTAAATGCAGCAATTATTCCCGATCTTGTTTTTTTAACAATGACATCTTTGATAGTCTGCCAATGACTGGCCCCCAGAGATAAGGCTGTTTCCTTCAATTCTATGGCGACCGACTGGAATAATTCAATCAGCATGTTGAGAACAAAGGGCATTACAGATACACACATCACTACCGCGGCGGCTAGAATAGAATAGCCGGAAGTATTTTCTGCTCCTGCAGTTTCTGCCCATATAGCTACCGCTGGCACAATGGTGATCACGCCCCAAAGTCCAAAAATCACTGAAGGCATGCCCGCAAGAATATCAATGACAGATCGAAGGAATTTGGAGATCCAAAGTGGTGCGAACTGAGTAATATATAAGGAGGCCGCAAGAGAAACAGGAATTAACAATAGCATTCCTGCGCAGGCGATCAGTATCGAGTTATAGATAAACGGCCATAACCCAAATTTGCCCTGGCCAGGCATCCACTCCATCCCGAAAACAATATCGTAGATGGCAACTTCGGAGAAGAGTGGCCAGGATTTAATGAACAAGGAAAATCCTATCAGGAACGGGAGCACTAGTATTAGATAAAATACTGTGCGCATCCACCCCTTTCTAATAGATTCAAGGTAAATTCTGCCGGTAGTCACAGGATTATTGATTTATCTTCTGTACTTGTTGATCAATTACTTCCTCGCTTAGCAGGATATAGCCGTTGGCTTCTACATAAGCTTGCCCCTTCGTAACTACCCAATTTAAAAAGGCTTTCACAGCTGGTTTTTCTGGTTCACCATTGGCAATCAGATAAAGTTCTCGGGCGGGAGGGGAAGGATATCTGCCGTCCGCAATGGCTGCCGTAATTTCCTTGAGGCTTCCATAGAAATTCTCTTCAGGATCAACTACCCCATTGCTATTTACGTCGATAGGAACAACGTCAATTCCAGGGTATTTCTCTCCTGAGTTGAGATCGTAGACATATATCACATTGTTGTAACCAATTGCCCGGGCGTCTCTTCGGACAGCATCTGCAAGGCCAGGGTCCCCAAACACTGCAATTCCTTTAAGGTTTTCCTGGTCACTCCCGCCCAAATATTCCGCCCAGGTGGCAGCGGCTCCAGAAGCATCTGAGCGGGTAAAAACATTCACCTCATAAGCTGTGTCTTTCCAGGTTTTTTTGCCATCGTTTAAGAAGTAATGGCTGAGTTCGCTTTGCTTGAGACCTTCTTTTTTCAGTCTGGCTAAAATTGGATTCTTGTCACTAATAGTGGGGATGACTGCATCTTTGGTCACGGAAACCCACCACACTCCTTTGGCTTTTTCGGCCTCTGTTATTTCGCGGGAGAACATTCCCAGATCTACTGCCCCTCCCAATGCATCAGCCATTCCTTTTCCTGCACCTCCTCCAGAAACGTTAAACCGGACATCGGGATATTCTTTTCTGAATTCCTGTGCCCATACGTTGGCCAATGGATACAAGGCAAAGGCCCCCGACATGCTGATAGTGCCCTCAATTTTCCCGGAGTCATTGCCGGAGCCGGTTTCATTTTTTGAATCGCAACCTACCGTGGTGGCTATCACAACTAATAGAAGTGAATTATATATTTTTTTCATAAAGTTCAGGTAATCAATTGTTTAATGTAGTATTTATTCTTTTTATTTACTAAGCCTGAGCTAAAGAAATTTGCGCTCGTGGGCTGTCGCTTGTACTAATTTTTTCGGTGCTTTGGTCAATATTGCTATTGATTGAAGGTGTCACAGCTGAGGTTGTGTCTCAGCGCAAAAAATGAATAGTCATGAGATTATTAGAAATACAGATTTATAACAAAGCGATACAGTACCGATTCCATATACTCTATCGGTTTAATAGAATAAAGGACAAAAGTATTCATTTTGTTTTATAATTCAATATGAAATATTTGTTTTTTTTAGAGACCTTTTAAAGAATCTTCTCTTTCAACCAGACTTTTCAGGCTA
>CAZHZR010000070.1:0-13129 GCA_964537095.1 uncultured Roseivirgaceae bacterium | reverse complement strand
CCTCCTTCTTTTAAACGTATTTTAAATAATCGTGCAAAAATATAATTAAATTCGGTAAATCAAATATTTATATTTTACAATTCCTCTTTTTGATTTATACCCTCCATTACGCCAGGATCAAAATTAGGTTGTCTTCTATTCAATATTTGATTAACTGCGTCATTAATTTTAATTATATACAATGAAGTGGTAAATGCTTTTGATCAAAAAAAGTTCAAATTCACCATTATGCAACTAGTTATTTTTTAAATCTTCTGAAAATTTTTGCAGGAGCTTCTCTTTTACTGATACTTTCCTTGCTTGTTGACTCAGCTTTATTTTGATCAGCTTGTTGGCATCGGCAGAGTGCGGGTTTACATTCTCAAGGTTCTCCCTGAAGGTGTCCAATTCGCTTTGATCCCTGCTCAGCAAATCCCTGGTGATTTGAAGCTTTATTTCGGTTTGCGATTTCTTATCAAGATTAACAAAATCCTGAAATTTATTTTTTGCCAGGTTCATAATAAAATACTTTTCTAAAACCATGCTACCAGCTGCGTAAAAAGCTTCTGACAAAGGTTTATTCTGCTCCTTGGGCAATATGCCTCTGCTTTTCCAGTCTTTTTGCAGCATCTTCACTTCTTCAACATCTGATTTCGAGGGCGAGTCTATCTTTGACAGGCTGACAGCCCTTTCCACCAGCTTCTCCTTCGCCTTGAGAACATCTGCTATGTTTTCGGCAGAAACTGCATCTGCCCGATTGTTATTTTGAAATACCTGGTTATTTATCCTTTTAAACTCTTCATTTAAACTTTTGGATAAATTGCCAGATGTCCTCCCTACCTTCTTCCATTCTCCCTGTAAAAGACGCAGTTCTCTTCGTGCCTCTAATCCCGACTTTTGTGCGGCAATTTTGGCTCTACCGATGATCTGCTTTAGCTTTGAAAGTTTATTTTGAACCTGTCGGTGCTTCGATTGGTAAAACTCTTGCCTCCGCTTGAAAAAATCGTCTACTATATCGGAAAACTGCTGAGAAAGATTTTCTTCAAATTCTTTTTCTACATTGCCAGTTTTGATCCACCTGCCTTTTAAATCCTTTAACTTATCAGTATCTTCCTTCCAATTAGTAGATCCCTTATAAACTTTAGCCTCCTCTATCAGTGCTTCTTTAATGATCAGGTTGTTGGCCCTACTTTCTGCAATGAGTTCGATGAGATTTTTTTCGATAGCCTCCAGTCTTTGAAATAGTTGCTCAAAATCACCCAAAGCATCTATTTTGATCAAATATTCTTTTAGATGAATTAACTTCATCAAATAGGAGCCTTTGTTTTCTGCCTCTTCTACTGCCTGCTCCAAAGCCCCTACCTTACTTTCTACTACCTCGAAGCGGTCCCGAAAATAATCAATGGACGATTGCTCATCGGTTTTTATTTCTCCAATTATCCGATCTGGAAAATCGCGAAAGCCTTTTCTATAAACCTTGTCGTCTTTTATATAACCAAACTTAGTATCAGTCACTGGAAATCACATCTAATAGTGGTAAATTAAGTAAGATTGCAATATTAATTAAATAACCCTTAAGAAATAGGCGAAAACATTATTTTTACCATATTTGTAATAAATCGGGGGTTCTTCAAGGCTTTTAAAATAGCAATTTTTTAAATATAAAAAAGAATAAGATGAGTAACGAAAAAATTATTTTTTCAATGGCTGGGGTCTCTAAAGTATACCCTCCTAAAAAGCAGGTACTGAAAAACATTTATCTATCCTTTTACTATGGAGCAAAGATTGGCGTACTTGGTCTCAATGGGTCAGGGAAATCTTCATTATTAAGAATAATTGCAGGAATTGACAAAGAATACCAGGGAGAAGTAGTGTTTTCACCAGGCTACACCGTAGGCATGTTGGAACAGGAACCTGAGTTGGATAAAACAAAGACAGTGCGGGAGGTAGTGGAAGAAGGGGTTCAGGAAGTTGTAGATCTTTTAAAAGCTTTTGAAGAAGTCAATAATCAATTTGCAGATCCTGCCATCATGGAAGATCCAGATGCGATGGATAAGCTCATTACCAAACAAGGGGAGATACAAGAGAAACTGGACCAGCAGAATGCCTGGGAACTTGATACCAGATTAGAGAAGGCAATGGACGCCCTTAGAACACCTCCTGGCGATGTCTTGATAGAAAATCTTTCCGGAGGAGAAAAAAGACGGGTAGCATTGTGCCGATTGCTACTTCAGGAACCAGATGTATTGCTATTGGACGAACCTACCAACCATTTGGATGCAGAATCTGTCCATTGGCTCGAACAACATTTAAAACAATATAAAGGCACGGTGATAGCTGTAACGCACGACCGGTATTTCCTGGACAATGTGGCAGGATGGATTTTGGAATTAGACAGAGGCGAAGGTATTCCATGGAAGGGTAATTATTCATCCTGGCTGGAGCAAAAGCAAAACAGACTTGCTCAGGAAGAGAAAACGGAATCAAAAAGGCAAAAGACTTTGCAAAGAGAGCTTGAATGGATAAGAATGAGTCCAAAAGGCAGGCATGCAAAAGGAAAAGCCAGGCTGAGCGCATATGACAGACTTGTTGGAGAAGAAGGTAAGAAGAAAGAAGAGACCCTGGAGCTATTTATCCCCGCCGGTCCCCGACTGGGAACAAAAGTGATTGAGGCCAAAAATGTTGCCAAGGCATACGGCGACAAGCTACTCTTTGAAGACCTGAGCTTTTCTCTTCCACAAGGTGGCATAGTAGGCATAATAGGTCCAAATGGTGCAGGAAAAACTACTTTGTTTAACCTGATCACCAACAATGAACAACCTGACAAAGGCACGTTTGAGATAGGAGAAACGGTAAAAATAGCTTACGTAGACCAGGAACACGGGCAGCTCAATCCTGATAAATCGGTATGGGAAAACATCAGCGGCGGAAATGAACTGATGGAACTGGGAGGAAAGCAGGTGAACTCTAGAGCCTATGTAAGCAAGTTTAATTTTGGTGGTGCGGATCAGGAGAAAAAAGTTGGTAAACTCTCTGGAGGCGAAAGGAACAGAGCCCACCTGGCAATGACATTGAAACAAGGGGCAAATTTGCTTTTGCTGGATGAGCCAACCAACGACCTGGATGTAAATACGCTAAGGGCGCTGGAGGAAGGTCTTGAGAATTTTGGTGGCTGCGCAGTAGTTATCTCTCACGACCGGTGGTTTCTCGACAGAATTGCCACACATATTCTGGCTTTTGAAGGAGACTCCCAGGTTTACTTCTTCGAGGGCAACTATTCTGATTATGAAGAAAACAGAAAGAAAAGGATGGGTGACACAGGCCCCAAAAGAATTAAGTATAAAAAACTGGCGTAACTACTCAGGTATAAACGACATTAGAATAGATTCTCCTGTCTCCAGAATTTTATTACTTAGGGAAGAATAAAGAAGAATTACACATTCAATCAACTCTCCTCCTTTTCCAAGGAGGAGATTAAGAGGTGGTTATTATAAACCATGTGTTATTTCTTTTTCTTACACCTGAGTAGTTACAAACTGGCATAGAATTATGGGGGAGCGTAAGGAAAGCTAGCGCTCCCCCTCTACTGTTTCAGCGGCCTGTGATTTTCCTGGTCAGGGTCCATCTCATCACCAAATTCACTTTTGTCAACTAAAGGCGCATCCAGTGCAGACAAATCCGGTTGTCCGGCATCGACCCAGCAAGTATACCAGATGTCGCCAATCATTTTAATAGAAGATCGCATCTGGCGCTCTACCTGTCCTGTTAGCAGTTGATGATAAGCCTCCGAAAAATCGCGGGAGTAGACTTTGACCGTTGTAGCACCTCGTTCCTCATATCCGTACTTCCTGGCTTCAGGAAACTTTGCAGATAGCTCCTTTTCAAATAAAAGCACGGAATCCAATGCTTCATGGGCTTGTATAACTGCCTGCCATGCCATTATCTGGATGTTCTCTACATAGGCCGCCTTTCCTACAAAAAAATCGTATTCGCCTGTAAATAATTCTGGCAGTCTTGATTCCCACAAGCCATGAATGCCATGTTGGTTGGTAAGCTGCCCATTGTAGTTTTCTGTGGTATGCAGTGGCACGTTGGCATCGGCAATATAATGCCCCAGATCTGCTGCAAGTTTCAAGATAGCCCGCCCATCCTTGCTTTTGAATGCTTCGGTTAAGTTATATGCCACATGCTGGATGTGCCAGGGAACAATGCCATAGGCATTTAAAGTATCTTCAGTATACATTTCCTTTGCCTCATTCCAGTATCTGGGAAGTTTATAAATGGCGCTGTCTCCGTACACATCTGCATCCAGAAAATGTCTTGGTGCTTCATTTGGTACTACGTAGCGTCTTTTATCAGGATCTACCGCATGTGCAGATAAATAATTAACCTGCGATTTGAAAAAGCGAATCATTTCCGGCGGCAATGTAAAAATGGCGAGTCGGTTGATTTCCTTATGCGCAAAAAAGCCCCATGCTACGGAATCCTGAGGTTTGAGAACAAAGAGAAAAACTAAAATGAATAGATTAAACCAAATTTTTGACGAAATTTTCATAGCTGAGCATATTTGATGCATGAATATAGCAAAAAAGAATAAATTATTGCATCATCACATTTTGAAGATTAAAATAATACTGTTACATTTGCAGTCTTATTGACTAAAAACCACTTCTTATGGCTGTATCGTTAAGAAGTATAGGGTGGACAGGTATCGGAGAAATGCGATCACAATAGTTGGTAATTTGAAAGGATTATTATTGACAGAAATATATAAACATGGCTAATCACAAATCAGCGCTTAAAAGAATCAGGTCAAACGAAGCAAAAAGATTGAGAAATCGATACCAGGCTAAAACTACCAGAACTTTTATCAAACGACTTAGAGTATCTTCGGACAAAGAGGAAGCTTCAGAATTGTTGAAAAAAGTTTCGTCTATGCTGGATAAATTAGCTAAAAAGAATATTATTCATAAGAATAAGGCCGCTAACAATAAATCTAGGTTGACCAAATTGGTGAACAGTTTATAATTTATTAGTAAAAAAATTACCAGCCTCGGTTGCTAAAAGCAGCTGAGGCTTTTTTTATCTCCCCAGATTTATTAATTTCCTGCCTCAATCAGCAATCCGCAGGAAGTATGGAACAACAAAAAACCAGCAACGGCCTCAACATCTTAAGTTGGGCAGAGGAAGACAGACCCCGGGAAAAACTAGTTTTAAAAGGTAAAGCCGCCTTGTCAGATGCGGAGCTTATTGGTATCCTTATTGGATCCGGAACCCGATCTTTAAGCGCTGTAGATGTGTCTAAGATTATTCTGGCCCATGTTGGCAACAATCTGAATGAACTCGCCAGGCTCTCTGTAAAGGACCTGCAACAATTCAGGGGGATTGGAGAGGCAAAGGCTATCACCATAGTAAGCGCACTTGAACTCGGAAGAAGAAGGCGCGAAAGCCAGTTTATACAGAAGCCCAAAATCACCTGTTCCAGAGATGCCTATGAAATCATAAAACCGGAACTCATGGATCTCTCCTACGAAGTATTCTGGGTACTGCTCCTTAACCGGGCCAACCAGGTGATTAAGAAAAGCCAGATAAGCACGGGCGGAATTTCAGGAACAGTAGCCGATCCAAAAATTATCTTCAAAGTGGCACTGGAAAGCCTTTGCAGCGCCATTATACTGGTACATAATCACCCTTCGGGAAACCTGAAGCCCAGTGCGGCAGACATAAATCTAACCAAAAAGTTGAAAGACGCAGGAAATTTACTGGAAATTCCCGTACTGGATCATCTTATATTTACAGATAATGGCTACATGAGTTTTGCAGATGAAGGAATGCTCTGACAAAGCTAAAGCCAGGGCAATTGGTACGATTACAAGCGGGCCGTGGCGACTACTTCGGCTATTGTTTATTTGCTAACTGTCCGCAAGCCGCATCTATGTCCTTACCGCGACTTCTCCTAATGTTTACATTCACTTCCCGCTCAATCAGGTAATTGCTAAAAGCAAGCAGCTTATCCTCGCCTGTATTGATAAAATCGGCTTCTGATATCGGGTTGTATTCAATGATATTTACTTTGCTGGGTACCTTTTGGGTGAATTTGAATAGTTCTTCCGCGTCCTCCAGGCTATCATTAAAGTCGTTGAAAACTATATATTCAAAAGTAATTCTGTTCCTGGTTTTCTTATAATAGTACTGCAGCGCTTCGGCCAATACGGGCAATGAGTTTGCGTCGTTGATCGGCATAATTTTAGACCTCTTCTCGTCATTGGCTGCGTGCAGTGAAAGAGCGAGTTTAAATTTAACCTGGTCATCGCCCAGTTTTTTGATCATTTTGGCAATACCAGCTGTAGAGACTGTTATCCTGCGAGGCGCCATTCCCAGGCCTGAAGGAGAGGTAATGTAGTCAATGGCCTGCATCACATTGGCATAATTCAAAAGCGGCTCACCCATTCCCATAAAGACGATATTCGACAGAGGAATTTGATAATGCTGTTCCGCCTGTTGTCTGATATGTACCACCTGATCATAAATTTCTGCAGCTTCCAGATTCCGCATCCTTTTCATGTAACCGGTCGCACAGAATTTACAGCTCAAGGAGCATCCCACCTGCGAAGAGACGCAGGCAGTCATTCTGTTTTCAGTAGGTATCAAAACCCCTTCTACAACATTATTGTCGAAAAGCCGGAAAGTGGACTTGATGGTTTTGTCGGCACTAATTTGCTGGTGATCCAACGCAGCACCATTGATGGTAAAATCGGCATTTAAACGATCTCTGGTAGCTAAGGAGAGGTTAGTCATCTGATCAAAGCTGTGCACGGATTTATTCCAAAGCCACTCATAAATTTGCTTGGCCCGGAAAGACTTCTCCCCTATTTCTGTTAAATATGTTTTCAAAGCCTCTATGTCCCGCTTTCGGATATCCGGCTTTGACGCATCAACAGAAATAATTTCCTTCGTAAGAGGAGTGGCAATATTTTGGGTATTAATCATCGGTCAAAATTACAATATTAATAGCGATATACAGCCATGACATACTTCAGGGATTTACAGGATGGCTTACGCTGGAAGGATCATGCATTAGGGCTGAAGTTTCTCCTTAAAACCCAAAGGGATCGCAGCCACTTTTCGGGCACTATAATCAAAACATACCAAACCCGTTTTTCCTCTTGCAACTTCTTCCCTTTTATCTGATTTACTAAACTTGTAAACAAAGTCAAAACCATACCTGGTGAAGTCATTTGCTGCAATTTCCACCAACAGAGAATCGCCGTAAAAGGTTTCTGCTTTGTAAACAATTGCTGCATCCGCCTGGATAAGGCCCAACCCTTCGATACTGTCTACCTCGCTGGCATATCCCAAATGGCACAGATACTGCATTCTGCTTTCATGCATCAAACCGAGTATTACTTCATTGCCCACATGTCCGCCGTAGTTCAGGTCTGTGATCCTGATCTTCAGTTCTGTTTTGAAATGAAATGTATCGGGTAATTCAATTTTTATTCTGGCCATATGGGTTGTTTTAGATTTATTTGCTCCAGCTCAGCACTTGTTGGTAAGCGGCTGTGCCTTGCCGGCATGTAGTGTTTGGTGACTTAAATCATATTTCTTCCTGAATTGAGTCAGGCATTGAACGGCATTACATGCTTATTTTTGCTTCATATTCCATCATTTTAAGAAGATAAGCTCATTTTTATGGAAAGTATTAAATTCCGATATACGGGAAACGCGTCAAACAAAGCATTGGTCAGGATTGTCAATAATTTAGTATGCCCTGACAACTCAGGAGCTTCACAAAATTCAATCAGAACAAATAAAGCTGAAAATCATGGGTTTGCCAATGTTGCTATAAAAAATTTAACAGGCGCAGCATTAGACTTTGCGATTCCGGCGGCTCCACTGCTTACCGGGGGTAGTACGAACCCACTTACTGAGTATCCGGTGAGTATCCCCAATCCCTCTCACGCGGAAGTTATTGTTCTTGATGTACATCAAATATCAAAAGTTTCAGAGGAGACTAAACTTGACCTGAAAACCAGTGGTTCGAAGTCATGTTTGTTTTTGGATGCTGCAGTGAAGGATATCCGCCGCATCATCTTAAAATACGATGGCAGCCCCGGCTCCGTTCAATCCATTAAAGGGTTTAGCGACTTATTCCCGGAAACAGCAAAAAACTCGCAATTCACATCGCTCATTTCGCCCAATTCTTTAAAAAAAAACCAGGTTTTATTGGAGAAACGATTCGTAAAAAAGATGACTCCCTTGTATGGAGAATTAGGCTTCATTAAGCTTCCTCTTAAAACCATCAATGATTTTATAGGCTTTGCGTCCCAAACCAAAGGCGATCTGATCATTCTCCCTCCGTCTGATCTAAACAACCTTCTAAAACACCTAAATTCTACTAAATTTAACAAAAACAATCCTCATCCTGTATGTTTTTATGTGGGCTAGGATGAGGTTCAACATATCTTTTATCTTAGCTAGTTGAAGCTAAATCATCTGGATTTATGACTTTAGTCATACTTTCCGTCAGGTCGAAGGGGTAGTTTTGTAACAAAAATTTAATATGGCGGTGCAAGTAAAAACTGAGACCAAAACCTGCTACCATTGTGGTGATTCCTGCAAAGACGAACACATTCAGTTTGAGGACAAAGATTTCTGTTGCGAAGGATGCAAGCTCGTTTATCAGCTTCTTGAGGACAACGGATTGTGTAACTACTATGACCTGGATGCCACACCCGGAGCAAGCTTAAAGGGAAAATATTTTGGGGACAGGTTTGCGTATCTAGACAACGAAGCCATTACTAAACCGCTGTTCGACTACACAGGCGACTCTTTATATAAACTCACTTTGCGAATTCCAGCCATTCATTGCAGTTCCTGCATATGGTTATTGGAGAATCTCCACAAACTGCGTGAAGGTGTAATATCTTCCAGAGTAAATTTCTTTAAAAAGGAATTGACTTTGAGTTTTGACCCATCACTTGTTACGCTCAGACAAATAGTAGAACTGCTTGCAACTGTAGGATATTCACCGGACATTAATCTCCAGGATCAAGACAAAAAAACACAGGACAAAACGAGGAAATCAATCTTTATTAAATTAGGTGTTGTTGGATTTTGCACGGGTAATATCATGCTATTGAGTTTTCCTGAATACTTTGGTTTGCAGGAAACCGTGGAATCACTATATCGTCCGTACTTCATCTGGTTAAATGTTTTGCTTTCTATACCTGTGTTTTTCTACGGAGGAGCTGAATATTTTATCCCTGCTTACCAGTCGCTAAAGAAAAAGGTAATCAATATTGATGTTCCCGTTTCCATAGGTATTATTACACTATTTACAAGGAGCCTTTACGAGACGCTCAGCGGAATAAGCCCGGGCTATTGGGATAGTTTATCAGGCTTGGTTTTCTTTTTGTTAGTTGGCAAGTGGCTTCAAAATAAAACCTACGAAAACTTCTCCTTTGAACGTAATTATAAATCCTATTTCCCATTGGCTGCATCGGTGTTGAAATCAGGACGCGAAACCAGTATTTCTGTCAATGAACTTGCTGTGGGAGACTTCATTGCCATCCGCAATCAGGAACTTATACCCGCCGACAGCATCTTACTCAGCCTCGAAGCCTGGGTTGATTATAGCTTTGTAACCGGCGAATCTGAACCTGTAAAGAAAAAACAGGGGGATTATATATATGCAGGTGGACGGCAGGTAGGAAGCAAGATTGAATTAAGGATTCAAAAGCCTGTGTCACAAAGCTATCTCACGCAGCTATGGAACAATGAAACCTTTACCAAGGAAAAAATAACGCCAATGACAAAACTGGCCGCCGATTTTAGTCGCTATTTTACTTATTCGACCATTTCATTGGCCATTGTTACCGCAACTTTCTGGTACTTCCACGATGCGTCTGTCATGTGGAATGCTTTTACTGCGGTGCTCATAATAGCGTGTCCGTGTGCCTTGTCTCTTTCCATGCCTTTTACCATGGAAAATACCATGAGGATATTTGGAAAGAACAATATCTATGTAAAAAACCCTACGGTAATTCAGCATTTGGCCGCCATTAATCATATAGTCTTTGACAAAACAGGTACAATCACAGAAAACGGTGAATCTATGATTGCGTTTGAGGAAGGCTGCCTCAACCAAGAGGAACAGCAACTCATAAAATCTCTGGTAGCACACTCTACGCACCCTCTTAGTCGGAAATTGAATCACTATTTTGAAGATTTGGAAGGGTTGGAAGTATATGATTTTCAAGAAATACCAGGTAGTGGTTTAATAGGATTGGTAAAGGGAAAAAGAATTCAAATAGGATCACGGAAGTTTCTCAACATAAGTGCTCCCGGGAAAGAAGCACAGGAGGGTCAAAAGGTTTATGTCTCCATTGAAAACGAATACAAGGGACATTTCTCGTTTAACATCCCCTACCGCAGAGGGTTAAAGGAAGTGCTTAGCGACCTCAAAAACAATTTTGACATTTCACTATTGTCGGGCGACCGGCCTTCAGACGTAGCCGGTTTGCTTCCCCTTTTCGATAAGCCAGACAAAATGCATTTTGAGCAGAGCCCTGCTGATAAACTGCACTACATAAAACAACTGCAGGAAAAAGGGAGCAAGGTGCTAATGATTGGCGATGGGTTGAATGATGCCGGTGCCTTAAAGCAGAGCGAAGTGGGTATGGTGCTAACAGAAGATGTTCAGGCGTTTTTCCCTGCCTGTGATATGTTGGTGGATGCAAAAAAATTCGATCGGCTGCACGATATTATCCGCTTTAGCTACACCAGCGTAAACATTGTAAAAGCAAGCTTCCTGTTTTCGATGGTATACAATATAATCGGCTTAAGCTGGGCTGTATCTGGCAACTTGTCTCCAGTCTTTGCTGCAATTCTGATGCCAGTGAGTTCCATATCGGTGGTAGGGTTTGCTGTAGGATTGAGCAGTTTATTTGCACAACGCCGAAAGCTTTGATAATAATGCTAGAAATTTGGGAGATTTGTTACGCTTTTTAAATAAAAAATAATGTCTGTTATTCTTGTGTTGGTTTTAGTCAGTATTATGGTAGCAGGAGGATTTCTGGGAGCTTTTATATGGGCTATTAAAAACGGTCAATATGATGACACCTACTCGCCGTCGGTAAGAATGCTTTTTGAGAATCCTCAAAAAAAATCTAAAAAGTCCACCGATTTGAACAAAAATTGTGTGAGCAAATCGAAATAGCCTGGTCATTGTACGCCACTATGTAATTGCAATGATCAGGTAACATTAATGTACAGTCTGATCATTGCATTTACAGCTTATTCTTCAATTGAAACCATAGAAGCGCTTGCTGTAGCAGCGTCGTCCTGATTTTTTCTCTGTTCAAGGATGCAATATCCTGAAAGTCCGGGCTGAAAATAGTCAAAACCAAAAATATGCACCCTGGATTTTCCTGCCTGCTCGGTAACTACTACCTCAGTAATGTCCATCTTAAGTCCTTCACTGTCGTAGGCCGTTAAAATCAAGGTTCCTGAAAAGTCCTTTTCAAACTCTAAAAACAAATTAAAACTATATTTTGCAGAATCCAGAAGTTGCTCTGCTCTGCCAATGGTAATCCCTGCAAACATTAAAGACTCATCAGGAAATACGGTAGTTTTTCCAACCGTTTCATCAAGGCCTGTAGAAACCGCCTTCACGCTTTTTCCTACTATGTTGGCACCTTTATTGGCCAGCTTGGCAATTACCTCATCGTCTAATGTAGCCTCCAAACCCTGCGCGGTACCCGAAACAGTATTTCCCCAGGTTTTTCCCATGTTCTCAGCCTTCTTCTTAGTTTCGGCCTGAAACTCGTCGGAACCCATGTAGTTGATTGATTCTTTCGCATAGACTACGATTGAAAATACAGCCAAAAGAGAGAATACTACAAAAGAAGCCAGTGAGCCAATCCATACTTTCTTTTTCTTTTTGATAAGTCCACCAATAGTTAAACCGAAGGCGATTAAAGTCATAAGCACTGAAAAAACGATCAATAACAGATATAAAATCATAATATTAAATTTGGTTGATGTACATATTTTTTCAGGAAATAGCCTTCCAGGTGCGGCAAATAATATTATCGGATAATGTAGATGATTAGCTGGTTGTATTTCCGGGGTTAATGAATAACGGCGTAAATATAATAGAATAAATTATACTTTTCAAAGAAAAAGATTTCAGAAGTTACCTATCAGTCCCTTCATTTTATTTAAAACTCATTGCAAACAATTTAGGCTTTGAAAAATTTCAACCTTGCCCTTTTCTTTCCTGGGGTTTTAATATGGACTCCAGGCCTGTACCTAAAAGTATACCCAAAGAATATGCAAGAAGATCGCTCCATAAAAAGCCAAAGCCAAGTATCAATCCTCCGAGAGTTGTTTTTCTTATGGCGTTAATCCATGGCGCCTGGAACAGCTGAGTGACTTCTATCAGAAAGCAAAAAGACAGGCCGATCAAACCCACTTTTATAATCGGCCAATATGGAAAGAAAACCTTTATGAAGAAATAAACCATCATCGCCCACAGGATATCTCCCACGTAAAGGTTGATTATCTCAGGAAACCAGGACGAAAATCTTCTAGATAAAAGTCCAAGCATTACAACCATTACTACTATTATTACATAAGATGTTCTATCAGACGATCTAAGCATACTGGCCTAATTATTGGAACAAAGGGTGTCTGAATATAAATTAAAAAGGATTATTCTGAATCATGCTTTTTGATCAAATGTAGCTCAATCAGATTCTATAAATCTAAAGGTGAGATTAATGCGCGGCCTTTTTACAAGCTTTGTCGGTGGCAGCCGGTGCAGCCAGTACGTCTGTGTTTCATCCTTCATCACCAGTAAGCTTCCGTGTTCAAGAATCAAAAAAACTGTCTCTTTGGTTGCTTTGTGTTTGAAGCCAAATTTTCTTTCTGCACCAAAGCTCAAAGAGGCAATGGCACCATTTTTCTTAAGCGCTTTTTCGGCGTCACTGTGCCAGGCCATTCCTTCTTCGCCACTGTGGTACAAGTTGAGAAGACAGGAATTGAACACTTCTCCTGTTTTTGCTTCTACAGCCGATTTTAGTTCCCGTAGTTCCTTTGTCCAGGGCAGGGCTTGCTTGGTGGTTTTGGAATAGGTATAATCAAA
>CAZHZR010000069.1:0-13176 GCA_964537095.1 uncultured Roseivirgaceae bacterium | reverse complement strand
TATTGAGTTTTACAATAACTTCCTTATAGAACCCACTTATTTCCATTCTATTCTTCTTTTTCCTTTTTTAGCAGAATTATTAACCCCTTGTGAAGCCAGTTCCATAAGATATTCCCATTTTTTAATAGGTGACCAGGATAAGTATCTATCAATAAAAGCATTCTGCTGATCATCTGCACTTTTATGTTCCGGATTCCAGTCTATTCTTCGCGGCATAATCAATCGTTTTTGTAAACATTTCCTTCTGCACTTTCTTGCTTTTTCTTGATTTTCTCTACTTCATTCTCTTTGCTTTCAACAACTTTCATCAAGTCAATATACCAATAGCAAGTGGCCCTACTGATTTCAAAACTATCCGCAATTTCCTGTACCGTCCTCTTGCATAACCAACCTTCATAAAAGCGTATCAAAAAGCCCCGTCTTAAATATAAGAAAATAAGTCGTTTTGTGAGACAGTTTTTTCCCGATTATGATAATAGGATAAAGTCTAATACTCTCGGCATTTCTGCTTAAGGCCTTGTCTGCCTTTCTTGTAGTTATCAGTATATCCCCTTAACTTTGTACCTTAAAAACTTGGAAATATGGATAATCCTGTAATTATATTTGGTGCGGGTAGTTTAGGAAAAGCAGCATTAGAAATATTTAAGAGCAACAACGTGGTTGCCTACTGTTTTTTAGATGATAAAAAAGAGCTGCATGGCACTGAAATAGATCAAGTCACAGTACTGGGAAGTACCGATGACGAAAACTATTTGAAAATACTTGGCAAAAAATGCGAGGCATTTGTCGCGCTTGACGAAACGAAATACAGGAGAAGCATCGTAAAAAGTTTGAAAGAGGATAGAAAGGTAATGCCTGTAAATGCTGTCCATGATTCTGCTATTGTTCCTCAAAGTGCTCATATAGGGCACGGTAACCTGATAAATGCGCGGGTTGTGTTTGGCACCGCTGTTCGGCTCCGCAACCACTGTATTATCCATACCGGCGCGGTGATTGACCATGAAGCAACCATTGAAGATTTTGTTCAAATAGGCAGCGGCAGCATTATCAATTCCGGAGTTACTGTGAAAGAAAATGCTTTCATCGGATCTGGCGTCACTGTAGTATCGGGAGTTACGATTGGGAAAAATGCTCGCGTAGGAGCAGGAGCAGTAGTAATTGCTGATGTCAAAGACAACGAAACAGTATTTGGAAATCCTGCCAAATCGATAAATTCATAAGAAAAATATTATTTCATATTCATCAACACCTTGCCTGAAACAAGGAAAAGTTAATAACATGAAATAGCCCCAAGCCGAAGCATAGCCACCGGGATTATCCGAAAGACTCCGGACTTTTACGGAGAATATTAGGTTCATAGGTGACGATTGCTGGTTCAAAGGGTTTTAGGCTATTCCATCTGACAGTTGAAAAACAATTATAAACAGATGAAACCATACTATATTGTACTTTATTACTGCTATACGCACATAGAAGATCCTGAAGCCTTTAGAGAGGCCCATCATTTATTTTGCCTGGAAAACAACCTGCTCGGAAGAATTATAGTGGCGGAAGAAGGTCTAAATGGAACAGTCTCCGGTTTGAAGGAAGACTGCGAAAAATACATGGCGCATTTAAAAGCGGATCCTCGTTTTAAAAGTATAGATTTTAAATTGGAAGAAAGCGAGCAACATGGCTTCCAAAAGCTTTATGTAAGGGTGAAGCCTGAAATAGTGCATTCCAGTTTGAGGCATATCAATCCTACGGAAAAAACTGGCAAATACCTGAGCCCCTCTGAATTTAAAAAACTAAAAGACTCAAAAGAGGTGGTAATTCTGGATGTACGTTCAAATTACGAGCACGAGATCGGAAAATTTAAAAATGCTGTTACGCTGGATATTGAAAATTTTCGTGAGTTTCCTGACAAAGTAAAAGAACTGGAAGATTTAAAAGAAAGAAAGGTAATTACGTATTGTACCGGAGGTATAAAATGCGAAAAGGCAAGTGCGTTTCTACTGGAACAAGGCTTTAAAGATGTATACCAGTTGCATGGCGGGATTATAAAATACGGGATCGAAGAAGGCGGAGAAGACTTTGAAGGCAAATGTTATGTTTTTGACAATAGGATTACGGCTGAGGTTAACAAAGTAAATCCCAAGGTGATTTCTGTATGCCATGTTTGCAAAGAGCCTTCTGATAGAATGGTGAATTGTGCCAACTTCGACTGCAATGCCCATGTACCCATGTGCGAAAAGTGCGGCTTTGAAATGGATGGCGCATGTTCTGACACCTGTAAAAGTCATCCTGATAAACGCCCCTACAATGGTACCGGCTACTACCCTAAAAAGTTAAACGGCTATAATCCGTATAAAGGATTAAAGCGCGACAGTAGCAAACAAAAAAAGATTCAGAAGTAAAACTGTAAAAGCAACGCTGTGCGTATACCCGATTCTGAGCTGATTCTTAACAAAGACCAGAGCATCTATCATCTAAACTTAAAACCTGAACATCTTTCGGATATCATCCTCACCGTAGGCGATCCGGGACGCGTTTATAAAATCAGTCAGTATTTTGATGATGTGGACTTTGAAATGAATAAACGAGAGTTTATTACCCACATCGGCAGATACAAGGGCAAAAGAATTACCGTCATCAGCTCCGGGATGGGCACAGAAAACGTCGAAATTTTATTAAATGAACTTGACGCCCTGGCCAATATCGATTTCAACACGCGTGAAATCAAAAAAGAAAAGAGGCGGCTGAAAATAATCCGCATAGGAACATCGGGGAGTTTACAGGAAGATGTAGCGATTGGCAGCCATTTGGTATCTGACTACGGCGTAGGTCTGGATTCCTTGATGTACTTCTACAACCTGCCGCAAACTCCTTTTGAAAATGAAGTTTGCTTAAAGCTTAAAAATGAATTGGGACTTCCGTTCATGCCTTATTGCGTCCGCGGATCCGACCAGCTTAAAGAGCAATTTGCTTTTGATATGATCCCTGGCAATACCGTTACCTGTCCGGGGTTTTACGGTCCGCAGGGTCGGAAACTGAGGTTAGACTTGGCTTTTCCCCACATCATTAAAGACTTGAACTACTTCCATGCGCTTGATTTTTGGTTGACCAATTTTGAAATGGAAACTGCAGGCTACTACGCGTTTGGAAGATTACTCGGACATGATGTGCTGAGTGTGAATGCCATCATCGCCAATCGAATTACCAATGAATTTGCCCGGAACCCCGACAAGATCATAGACGAACTGATTCTCAAGGTATTAAACAGGATAACTGCTCAAGGGTGATGATACTTTCCCCAATTTGTGACCATCATCCTCAACCAACCACGCCTCATCATTACATCTATTCCGAAAATGATGCGTTTTAAAGTAATAAAATGGCTTTTTAGGTTTTTGGCACAGTTTTTCTACATGATGTTATTATAAAACAGATTTTTTAATTAACCCTAAATATTTTTTGAGATGAAAAAAGTTTTGTTAACATTCGGAATTGCCTTATTTGGTTTTACAGCAGCATTTGCCCAGGACATGGGGGAACCACAAGACGCAACAACTCCTCAAACTGAGGAATTTAATCAGTCTGATGCTGATGCTATGCAAGGTGAAAGACAACAACTTGAGGAAGCAGATCTTCCATCAGCAGTAAGTGACGCATTAGGAGCAGGAGCATATTCTACCATGGATGTATCAGACGTATATAAAGTCAGAAACGAAGCCGGATCTGAGCTTTATGAAGTTCATTTAGAATCTGAGGACGGACAATCCACGGTTGTAAACTTTAACGAGGAAGGACAGATCGAGGAGTCACTAGACCCACAGTACTAGAAAATTTCTTGATTCGAACATCAATATCCAAAGTAAGTAACACTATAATTTTTATAGCACCAGTTTTAAAACTGGTGCTATCTATTAGCAAACAAGCCAAACAAGCTAAGCGATTCTGTGGATTTTTTCCATAGTTTGAGGAATATTTCCCCATAACGCTTTACTTACTTCCCTATTATTTTACGTAATCCACAGTATATCAGGCATTTACGAAGTATTCGAATAGTTGGCACATTATTTCTTGTAATGAATCATAGAAGAACCTAAATACTAAAGGATATGAAAAAGATATTGTTAACACTAGGATTCGCTTTCTGCGGTCTGACCGTAACACTGGCGCAGGATATGGGTCAACCACAGGACGCAGTTCAGAATCAAGCAGAACAACTAGGTGCCCCTGATGCAGATATTGATCAAAGTGGAAGAGAACACCTTGACGAGGCGAGTTTGCCCGTGGCCGTGAGCGAGGCTTTAAGGGCGGATGCATATTCCACAATGATTGTATCTGAAGTATATAAAATCTCCGACACTACCTCTGACTTTGGCGAAGCTGCCTATGAGGTACATCTACAATCAGAAGACGGATTAAGCACCGTAGTAAAGTTTAACGAAGACGGACAAATTGTAGAATCTCAAGACATCCAGTATTAGTGCATTAATATAGTAATATCAATTTTTAACATTTTTTCATAAAGTGGATTCGTACTACTTTTTTAATGAGCATCAGTCTTAAAGGGCTGATGCTTTTTTGTTGTAAAAGAAAAATGACAATAACAATGTGCGAATCTTAAGCGTTAAAAACTTAACTTAGTGTAAAGGTTTAAAAGTAAAGTATTTATTGCTTCTTCTATGGGAAATGTGTTGATTATTGATGATGACATTACCTTTAACTTGATGTTAAAGACATTTTTAGAAAAAAATAAATTCAATGTTGTTCAGGCCGCTTCAGGAAAAATTGCCCTAAAGGAAATTAGTAAAAGAAATTTTGATGTCATTCTGGTTGATTTAAGACTTCCGGATTATAATGGCGTAGACCTTCTAAAGGAAATAAAAGGAACCTGCAGAAATGCATTGATATTATTAATGACGTCTTACGCCGATATTAAAACTGCTGTTAGCGCCATCAAAGCAGGTGCTTATGATTATATCACGAAGCCACTCGATCCTGATGAACTGCTAAAAACGCTCTACAAGCGAAAGACGCTGGCGAATAAAGAAGAAACTACGCAATCAAAAACGGATTTTCAGTATGTAACAGGAGAAAGCGAGGCAGCTAAAAAAATAGAGGAATATGTTTCTTTGGTGGCTCCGACTGCCATGTCGGTGCTGGTGCTCGGCGAAAGCGGAACTGGAAAAGAATACGTTTCAAGGCTGATCCACGAGAAAAGCAAGCGCAAAGATCTTCCTTTCGTTGCGGTTGACTGTGGTGCACTTTCTAAAGACCTGGCTGCCAGTGAGTTGTTTGGACATGTAAAAGGCTCGTTTACCGGGGCAGTAAATGACAAACAAGGACAGTTTGAAGCTGCACACAAGGGGACTTTATTCTTAGATGAGATTGGAAATCTCTCTTATGAAATTCAGATAAAACTTCTAAGAGCGATACAGGAAAAGAAGATCAAAAAAGTAGGCGGCGATAAAGATATAGATGTTGATGTGCGGCTTATTACAGCTACCAATGAGGAACTTTCGGATGCTGTTAAACGAGGGGAATTTCGGGAAGACTTATATCACCGAATCAACGAGTTTAAAATAGAAGTTTCTCCACTTAGGAAAAGAGGTCGGGATGTCATTGAGTTTGCCAACTATTTCTTAAAAGAAGCCAACAGAGAGCTGGATAAAAATATAGAAAAATTCTCTGAAGAGGTGATTGATATATTTACAAGTTATGGCTGGCCGGGTAACCTGAGGGAAATGAAAAACGTGATAAAAAGATCAGTTTTGCTCACCCAGGGTGTCGTGATAGAGGCTGATGTTTTGCCCGAAGAATTGTCCGGGCATTTTAATTTACTCAGAAATCCGGATCATTCCGAGGGACATGAAAGTACCAACCTTAAGGATGTACACCAAAAGGTGGAAAAAGAAATGATTATCAATGCCCTAGAGCAGTTTAAATACAATAAGTCTAAAGCCGCAAAAGCCCTCAATATCGACAGGAAAACCTTATATAATAAACTAAAACTTTATGAAATTGAGGAGTTCTAAGACGGTTGGTTAACTGCTTCCCCTTGAAGTTTCCCTATTGAAAGCTCGATGGCGGCTACTATTCTTTCAACTTCCATTAGAATTTCCGGAACCTCGTTTAATAGCGCCCCGTTTGAATCTTCACGCAATCCGGTTTCGATTATTTTTAATTTTTCCACAAGGGCATCGGCTTTCAAATATGCAAATGATGCGCGCATCTTATGCGCCAGTGCAGCAGTTTCATGGGTATCTTTTTGCTGATAGTATTGATCCAACAGCTTTATGTTCTTTTTTTGGTCTTTTACGAGTGTGCATAAAAGTGCAATCAAAGCATTTTTATCGCCTCTTATAAAAGATTCGAAGCCGCTATAATCCAGGCCACAGCCCGCATCGCCATACCTCCCCAACTCGATCGGAATTGGTACCACATTCACATCCGACGAACCGATTTTCATAGCTGTATCTTCCAGAGTCACTCCCAAAACTTCTACGATCTGATGCAACAAATCCCTTTCCTTATAAGGTTTGGAAAGAATCCGGGTGATACCTGTCCGATCGGCCTCTGCCATCTCTTTGGCAGAAACGTGTGCAGACAAGGCAAAAATCGGCGTATCAACATTAACATTGGTCGTATCTGCCCTTAATTTTTCTGCGAACTCAAATCCGCTCATCTTTGGCATCTGAATGTCTGTAATAATCAAATCAAATCGATCTCGCTGTAGATTAGCGAGACCGTCAACCCCATTCTTAGCTTGTACGGTGTCGGCCTTGTGTTTCTCGAGGATGGTATTAAGAAGTAATAAATTCACAACATCATCATCTATGATCAATATCTTTAAATCCTGAAGAATATTTTCTGGAACTTCCAATTCAAGTCCTTCAGCTTCAAGTTCCTGAATTTCACAAATCTCGTACGGAATAATCACAGTAAAAGTAGATCCTTTCCCTTCCTCACTTTCTACATCCAGGCTACCATTTTGCAACCTGGCCAGCTTTTTGGAGATGGTAAGACCCAAGCCTGTTCCACCGTACTCCCTGGTAGTACTTGAGTCTGCCTGTTGGAAGTCTTCAAAAATTCTGGATATTTTATCCTTTCCAATCCCGATGCCGGTGTCTTTTATTGATATACTTAGTATTATCTTTTTGTGGGAGACAAAAGATGTCTGACATTTACAGATAATACTGACACTTCCTTCATCGGTAAATTTAAGGGCATTGCCAATCAGGTTAAAAAGTATCTGTTTAAGCCGGAAAGGATCGCCCAAAAGCCCCTGTGGACAATCTTCATCTACAAAGTAGTGAAAGGCAAGCCGTTTTTCATCCGCCTTTAACTTTAGCAGCGAATGCACTTCCTTAATTACAGATCTAAGTTGAAAAGGGATCTTCTCCACGCTAAGCTTTCCTGCGTCGATTTTTGAATAATCGAGGATGTCGTTAACGGTAGTTAGCAGATGGGTAGAAGATTGATGCACAGATCGCAGGTATTGACTTTGTCTTTTCTGCAAAGGGGTCATTAAGAGCTGTTCGGTAAAACCCAGAATAGCATTTAAGGGCGTACGGATTTCGTGGCTCATATTCGAAAGGAATTCCTCTTTTGCCTTTGCCAGAAATTCTGCTCTTTCTTTGGCTTTTTCAAGCTGTATTTTTAGATAGTTGCTCCTGTTGATGTCGTGGATAATGAGCAAAATAAATAAGGTGCCCACCAGTATGCCAATAATTCCTATCGCCAGGATGGTGTAAGAAAATTTTCCCGCAATTTTTTTAGCAGCCTCAGTTTGTCGTTCCGCTTTGAGAATTTCGGCACGTTCAAGACCGGTTAGAAGAACCCGCAGCTTGTCCATAATCAGGCGATCCTGCTCTAATATCTCCAGTTGCTTGGTCGTAAGCAACCGGTTGAGGGCGCTTTCCTTTTTCTGCATATCGGAGAGTATTTTCCTGATATTTGCCACTACAGTATCCGTTTGGGTTATTGCGACAATACTGGTATCTACGGTTACTTTTGTCTCCGTATAAAATTCAGCGTCCCCCACACTGTCGTCAGTCACTTGTTCCTTTGTCTCTTCTTCCTTTTTTCCGCCAAAGAGATTTCTTATGGCATTAAAAAGTCCTTTTTCTTCACCCGCTTCTTCAACCACCTCATCATCTTCGATGACTACCTCGGGCACAGGCTGAATATGCCTGATGGTTTCGGTATAGGTGGTAAGCGTGGTGTCAAATTTCCCTGTATCCACCGGTGCCTGCCGAATTCGTCTCAATGCTGCCGTAGAAAAGCTGGTACTTCGCTTCTGTAAGTTCCCCAGTTCATCCAGCGCATCGTATTTGGCATTTAATAAAATGCCAATGGAATCTAGCTTTGTCAGCTGGTCAGGCTCATCGGTTGATTCAGCCTTCAGCTTATCCAGATTGAATTTAATACTATCTAAATTTGCCTGATACAGCTCCATGTGAGCCTTATCATCACTCAATATATAGGAACGAAGGTTGCGTTCTGTTTCTGAAATATCCGTGATCATATGATTGAGCCGGATCAGCTTATCGTCGGGTTGAGACAAGGTTTCAACAGAATTCACTAACATCGTAAAGCTGTGATACGTGATATACCCACTTACTATAAGTATAATTATAGTAAGCGTATAGCCCACGATGATCTTTGCTTTTATATTAGGATTATTTTTCATTTATATATAGCTGGAATTATAACATCAAAGCACCTATAAACATTTCATTCACGCCAATCTCCTTGCTTTCTGCTGAAGCAATTACGAATAGATTGAGGTAAAATGAACCAACATTTGCATACACCTTCATCTGTATAATTCGTTTAATTGGTCAGAATCTTGTCCCGAACTAGTTTCGGAATAGAATAGACTGTCTTCTTTCGAAGCAACACCCGGCTCCTCTATATCACTTATTCTTTCGGACGTTTTCGTTCGGGTATGCTTTATCTTATGACTATTTCGTTGTAAAACTATAGCTATAGCTTTTTATAACTGCTGATCGTCCAGATTTTCTCAGCCTTTTTCCCTATAAACCAAAAGGACAATCCCAGGCAAGCAAAGAATACGGCCGGATGCATCAGCTCCCATCCAAACTCGAAATACCTTGTATAAAAGTTAAGGATTACGAAAATGATCCCTATTTCAATTAATATTCGCATTTCGAATTTTTTACCAGCCAAGATACTTCCAATGGACACTAGAAGAAATAACATACTCCAAGGCAGAAAATTTAACTGACTCACTGCTGACCAACTCGTTAAACTTATTTGGTTACCAAATATAGACGCCAACCATAAAGAGCAAAATAAGACAATCGTAAACAATAAAAAAGTGTAGTTAGTAAACGCTCTTACTCGCGGTATATTTCTTAAAGTTAAAGATAGCATGATTAATAAAATGCAGAAGGGAATGTATCGGACGATATAGTTCATTCCAAGAAAAAGTGGTTGACCCTCAGAAATGTAAGAAGTTGCTGTTCCAAACCACACCAACACGCCCGCCATGGCGGTAAGCCACAGCATTCGGGCATTAAAATACACACCCAAGAACCCATACAGCAGCACTCCAAGAAAAACAAACAAAGAATGATGACCTGCTTTTCCTCCAAATACGATACTAAGGTATCCCAACGAAACACCGGAAGTTAAAATCCCCAAAAGCGTGAGGGCGGTGTGGCTATATACACTGTCAGGTCTAGCCACCCTGACTTTTTGACCATAGTAAAACAGCGCCGCTGCTGCAACTGCAAAGAAGGAGGCTTTATATCCTTCCGAGGCATCAACTATTGTTTCGAGTAACTGCATCAACCATTTATCAGCCAATAGAGCTACCCCCGAAATGACTATAGAAGCGATGGCCAGGACGAAAGCATAAAATGCAAGGCTTTGCCAGTCAAATTTCGCTTCCTCAATAGATTCACTGAGAACCTTTGCTTGTTCCGGGCTCACTTTTTCTTCTCTAGTCCAATATGTAATGGCTTTTCGAAGTAGGGCAGCCTCCTTTTTGTTTACTTTCATGGAATGAAGCTTCGTTTACAACTTTAATCTGCCAGTTCCGATAATTGTAACCACCGCTCGGTTTTGTCCTCAATTTGCTTGTTAATGGCCTCAATATCTTCAGCCAACTGACGCAGTTGGTCATAGTCTTCACCCGCAGTATTCATTCTGTGGGTTAATTCTAATTTCGAAGCTTCCAGTTTCGGAAGATCCTTCTCTAATTTCTCCAATTCCTGCTTCTCCTGGTACGTCATCTTCGTCTTAACAGGCTTTTTTTCAGGTACTGCGACCTTCTGAGGCTTTTGGACCGTTTTACGTTTTTTCTCTTCAAGTTCTGCTTCTTCTTTTGAAGTTCTGTAGTCAGAGTAATTTCCAGGAAAATCCTTAATAACCCCATTCCCCTCGAACACGAACAAATGCTCAACAAGGCGGTCCATAAAGTACCTGTCATGTGAAACCAGAATCAAGCAACCTCCGAACATATCCAGAAAATCTTCCAGAATGTTTAAAGTGTTAATATCCAGATCGTTGGTGGGTTCATCTAATATTAGAAAGTTCGGACTTTTAATAAGAACCCGTAATAGCTGAAGCCTGCGTTTTTCACCGCCACTTAATTTCCCCACCACGTTGTACTGCATTTTAGGAGGAAACTGAAAATGTTGAAGAAACTGGCTTGCCGTAATCTGGCTGCCGTCTCCCAATGTCACCACCTCGGCAATTTCCTTTACAATATCTATCACCCGCTGGTCATCTTTAAAAGTCAGCTCTTCCTGCGTATAATAACCGAAGACAGTTGTAGCTCCTTTATCAATGGTACCGGTATCTGGCTGTAGATTGCCTGTGAGCATGTTCAAGAAGGTGGATTTGCCAACGCCATTAGGGCCAATGATGCCTATGCGATCTCTCTTCTTAAACACATAGGAAAAATCACGGATGAGATGCCGGCCATCAAAAGACTTATTCACATGCTCAAGCTCAATGATTTTGCCACCTTGCCTTCTGCTCTGCACGCTCAATTGAATTTCATCTTTCTTAAGATTCTTGTGAGCCTTTTCTTTGATGTCATCAAAAGCCTCTACACGGTATTTGGCTTTGGTTCCTCTGGCTTTAGGTTGTCTTCTAATCCACTCCAGCTCCTTTTTATAGGTGTTTTTTGCTTTCTCCACCTCTGTTTGTTGCTGCATTTCCCTCTCCGCTTTCTTCTCCAGGTAGTAGCTATAATTGCCCCTGTACCTGTAGATATTTCCACCTTCCAGTTCAAAGATTTCATTGGTCACACTTTCAAGAAAATATCGATCGTGCGTTACCAGCAACAGCGTCATTTGTTGTGAACTCAGGTAATTTTCCAACCACTCAATCACCGCAAGATCCAGGTGGTTGGTTGGCTCATCCATGATCAGAAAATCCGGCTTATCAATGAGTATCCTGGCCAAAGCCACCCTTTTACGTTGCCCACCTGAAAGCACATTCGTTTTCTGGTGTAGATCGTGCAAGCCCAACCTACTTAATATCTGCTGAATCTGTGCTTCATAATCCCAGGCTTGCATGGCATCCATCGCTTCAATAAGACTGCTCAACCTGTCTTGCAGCGCCGGATTATGCTGCGACTCGAAAATTACATATTCGTATTCCTTGATGGTCTGCAACATTTCGTTGTCAGAATCAAAAATCGCTTCCAGGATAGTAGCATTGGGATCGAACTCAGGGTTTTGGCTCAAAAATGCCATGGAAATTCCGTTCCTGAAGGTTACTATTCCGTTGTCGGGAGGTTCCAAACCGGCAATTATTTTCAGAAGCGTCGATTTTCCAGAGCCATTAATACCGACCAGGGCGGCTTTCTGGCCCTGATCTATACCGAAAGAGATTTTGTCAAGTAAAATTCTTTCATCAAAGCGTTTGCTTATATTTTCAACAGAAAGGTAATTCATTAGAAAAATTAAATTTAAACGGAAAAGCGCCTGTTTGGCTACTCCCCGTTACAAAGCTAAAAAATAGGTTTATCAATCACTTAACATGAACACTTTCTTTTTGCTGGATTATGAATTATAAACGCACGTGCCTTCATTTAAACCTTAATGAATAGCCTTTTTTGATGAACTTTTACTTCAGCTGCTCCGCTTCCCAAAGGCTGTTTCTACCGCCTTTTTGAGTTCTTTGGCCGCGTTCTCCAGGCTATTTTCAACTGCTTTCCATTTCTCCTTGTCGCCAGTGAAATTTTTGAAATCTTCTTCTAATTTTTCTTTGTTTTTCCTGATTTCGTCCATTCTCTTATCCAGCTCGTCCCTTACATCCTCACTGCTCATTTTGCCTCGCTCAATCAGTTGGTCAATTTTTTTACCCAAATCCCGGAATAAATCCTCAACCGTTTTATCTTTCGTGTTCATCTGTCTATATTTTACGTTTTAAATATTTTTAATTTACGCCAACGTGAGAAAATTATCAAGTAAAAGTCCGAGGCGTAACCAATTCTTAAGAAATAAATTCAAAATGAACACTTCTTTACCACAAAATACACTAGCGCAGATCTTCAATCAACTCAAAGAAAAAGCCTGTTTAAAGCAACAGGCGTATAAAAACATAAAAGAAGTTTTCAGTGCTTTAAGAACCGAAGCTTCTCAAATTGTGGAGACCCTGAGCGACCAAATTAGTCCTATAGACAAATCTGTTATTGTTGCCATATACGAAATCAACGAGTTCGAATTCCATTTGAAGTTTGGTGGCGATCTGCTCGTATTCATTATGAAGTCCAACATTGTCTCATTTCCACCGGATTACCCCATTATGAAAAGCGAATATATGAGCGAGGCAGAGAGCCGGAAGTATTTTGGGAGCATTCTGATTTATAATTTTATGGCGGATACTATGAAATACCACAGAACGGATGACAAAGGATACCTGATTGGCAGAATGCTGGTAAATGTAGAAAATCACTTTTACATTGAGGGCGTGAGGCAGCTCGACTTCCTGTTTACTGACATCAAGGAAAACGTGATTTCTGAGGCATGGATACAATTGTTTATTGAAAAGCTCATTTTAACGGCTTTGGAAACAGATCTCATCGGTATCCGATATGGTGATCTGAATAAATTGACCAATTATACAGAGATCAATCAAAGCCTGCAATTGGGCACCGGACAAAAAATTGGCTTTCAAATGTCAAGTGAGATAAGCGGGAAGTGA
>CAZHZR010000068.1:8225-13251 GCA_964537095.1 uncultured Roseivirgaceae bacterium | reverse complement strand
TACTCCTTGGCGATCTCGGTGAAGATGTCGTCGAACGGCCCGACCGCTGCGTGCTTCGCGCGAAGCGCGTCGAACGCGGTCTGGACCTCTTGGAATTTCTCGATGCTGCCGCCCGGGCGGTCCGGGTGGTACTTCATGGCAAGCCGCTTGTACGCGGCGCGTGCAGCGTCGAACGTCGCATCGGGCGCGACGCCGAGGACTTCGTGGGGTTTAGCCATCAGGGAAGCGGAGCCGGCCTACGCCGTCGTTGACTACCACGAGGGCGATCTCACCATCACCATCGACATCTTCGACCTCGAAGATATTGCCCAACCGCGTCGGGTCGAGCATGCACGACTCGGCGATCTCAGCTGCGGCTTCGGGACTCGGGGCGTCGATTTCGATCGCCCACGTCAAGCGGTACTCAGGCATCGGGCTTCTCCAGATCGGCGACCCACCACGTGAACTCTCCGTGCTCGCGGTCGGCGAACTCGGTAGCTTCTTCGTGCGAAAGGAAAGGGCCGTAGAAGAACAACCCATCAATCGGATCACCCGTCACGACGATGTACATGGAGCGGCTCCTACGAGCTGCGCCCCCGGTACATGGCTTCGATGACCGGGGGCAGGACGAAACGCTTCGGCAGCGCGTCGCGCTGAGCGCGGCGCACTTCCACCTTCTTGATCTCGTGGGCGAACGCCAGCCGCTCCGCGACCGTGAGGTCGTTGAGGGGCAGGTCGCCTACAACGGCGGCATGAATACGCTGCATGTCCATGCCGCGCCTTATACGCCTGTTGGTGTGAGGGCGCAATCACCCGAGGATGATGCCGTCGAGGGCTTCGTTGATCGCGATCAGGCGGCGGGCCTGATACCGCGCGTCGTCCAGCGCGTTGTGTTCGACGCCTTCGAACTCGATCGGTTCGACGTCGTTGACGTGCATGTTCTTGATCGTGCGGTAGCAGCGGTCGGCAGAGTATTTCCACGGCGGGGGGTAGCCGAGACGCTGGTACAGGTTCTTCAACACCACGTTGTCGAACGACGCTCCGTTGCCCCAGACACCGTCGATCTCCTGATTCCTGCTCGCTTCGAGCATCCAACCAGCCAGTCGGCCGAGCTGGAACGGGACGTTGGCGACTGGCAGCTCCAGCACCGCGCGTACATCCGGCGGTTGCGAAGCCCACCAGTCCAGCGTCGAGGTAGAGACTACGGCGTCGCCCTGCCCGTCGGGGTCGAGGTGCGCCACATAGAACTCGTCGCGGATGCCGTTCGTATCGAAGGCCACCGCACCGATCGACACGATCTTGGCGTTGGAGTCGAGCGACAGCGTCTCCAAGTCCAGCATGATGTGCATATCAGCTCCTGAGATTGATCTCGGCCATCAGCCGTTCTTCGTCGCCGTCATCGAAGGCGCGGCGTATGCGTTTGAGCTTCGCCGTGAAATTGGCCGCGTGCCGCGTGCTTGTTGCTTTTGAAATGCTCACGAGCACGAAGAACTCGTATGTGCCGAGCCTGCACCGGACTTTGTAGTGCGAACCACGGGTCGGCTCGAAGCCCACCACTTCGATGCCGGCTGCCGTGATCGCGTCTGCCCGGGCGCGCAGCTCTTTCTTGCTTGCCATCAGTACCCGAACGCCCGTCGGGCGTCGTCCGCCGACCAGCTCTGGTTGTGCACGCACCAACCAGAGCCCTTCCTGTGGGGGAAGTCGTAGTAGCCGACGCAGCGGCACGGGCGCGCTCTGCGCTCGACGTCGCGGCGGTACTTGTCCACGCGCCACTTCTTGCTCTTGCAGCGCGGGCATTTCGGAACGCGGATGTAGGTTTCGACAGGCCGCATGACCTTCCGCGCCCCGCATGCGGAGCATCGGTGGTCCATGTCAGGCGCACTCCTCCGTCGTCTTCGTGCAGGCTTCTTCGGACTCGCGAATCCTGTGGGTGTTCTCGATCTGCTCCGAGTGATAGCAGCCGTGGCAGCTGTGCCCGCCATCCGGATAGTCCTCGTAGAACTTGTAGAAAAACGCCTCCAGCTTTTCGTCCATCGACCTGTCTTCGGCGCGCACGCCGTTGTTGACGCGCAGGGTCGGCATGAAACGCTTTTCGAACAGCTGCAGGTCCGACTCGCGGAAGCTGTGCAGGCAGTACGGCTCGCCGCTGCCAGCTGCGATGATCGCCGACGGCAGGTGTTCGGGGTTGTAGATCGCCGCGAGGATTTGCGTCACGCCGATCAGGGACTGGGGCTTCGCCATTTCAATGCTCCGTTTTTGGGGTTGGGATGTACAGCAGGGGGACGCGGGTTTCCAGCACTTCCGCAGAGTCTTCCCGCGTGAGCGCGAACGGGGTACGCGACACGTCGAAGATCGTGCAGAGACGCTCCAGCGGCGTGTCGCAGATGATCAGGATGCCCTCGCCGATGCGCTCGCCTTCAGGCGACTTGCGCCAGATCGGGGTAACGAAGCCCATCATGTCGGGCTTCTTCTGCTTGATCGCCCACGCAACGGCGTCAAGCGGGTTGCCGTCGGTCATGATGGCGCCGATATGCTCTTCCCCGTCAAACCACAACGACACCATCGGCGTTATGTCGTATCCGGGGTCGTTGCTGTGCTTCGTGTACTGCGCGGTCGCGAAACCGACGAACTTGTCGAACAATTCCTGCTGGTTCATGGCTTGATTCCCAGCGCCGCGAGGAAGTCCTCGGCTGAGTCGAAGCTGCGCACTTCGGTGTGTGCGTACGATTCCGGTTCGTCCAGCTCGCTGTCGTCGTGGAAGGTCACCATCCGCTGCAGACGCTCCAGCGTGATGTTCGGGCTGACCGAGTCGCCGTCCGCGTCGGTGCCAAGCACGAGTCCGTAGCCACGCAGCGGCTGCTCGTACGTGCCGATCTTGAACCAGCCGTGCGGGTTGCCGTTGATCAGCCCCTCGTCGTCGACGAAGACGCAGTCGGGCATCACGGATGGGTCGATGTAGACCACTGTGAAGCAGTCTGCGTGGATGTGCTGCTTGATGGTCTTCCAGTCACCGTTGTACTCGACCTCGGTGATCTGTTTGTTCGGGGTGTCGATCAGGAACGCTTTCATGGTGGAGAGGCACCTCTGCGGGGAGCGGATAGACTTGCGGTGGGCGCTCGAACGGCTTGTTCGAAGGCGCCCACTCGCATTCGATGTCGGCGTTGCCGAGTTCGATGACTTCGGGGGTGGGGAGCTTGCTCACGACTCGCGGGTCTCGACCTTGATCGCGAACGTGGTGTTGTCGAGGCCCGTGAGGGAGCACTCAAAGCCGCGCCCCGGCGTCAGCCAGCAGTCGTTGGTGCTGGCCTCTTCGCTCCTCGTGCCGAGTGCGTCGAGCGCGGCGCT
Organism: uncultured Roseivirgaceae bacterium; assembly: GCA_964537095.1. Taxonomy (GTDB): domain Bacteria; phylum Bacteroidota; class Bacteroidia; order Cytophagales; family Cyclobacteriaceae; genus CAMPJM01. The sequence continues at coordinate 9,927 of CAZHZR010000068.1, read as the reverse complement.
GCAGAAGCCGTTGATCGTGCACTGCACGTCGTCTTCCAAGTCCTGCTCGGGGATGTTGTGGGCCTTCAGCGCCGCCTGTCCGGCCTTCAGCATCGCTTCGAAGGTCTCGTCGGGGATCGCGACCTCGACGGTCATGGTGATACGCCTCATTCGGCAGCCCCCCTCGCCGCGACCCGGATCGGTTCGTCGTATCGGGTCTCGATCTCGAAGCTGAACCCTTCGTTGGGCATCAGGCTCCGGTCCTTGTCAAGCGCGTTGGCGAGCTTGACCAGCACGTTGGCGACGATGCCGTTGTGCGAATGCCTCGGCGCGTTCTCCTTGTCGCTCGGTGAGCCGCTGAAGGCTTCCCACGCCGCGCTGGCTTCCTTCTGGTACCGCTCGAACGTGGCTTCGTCGAAGTCGATTTCGATGTGGAGAACTGCCTTCATGCCCAAGCCCTCCGCGCGACGTGCGTCGAACTACGCAGCAGGGTCAGGACCTGCACCAGATTCAGGAGCAGGAAGGCGAACGCCTTGATCAGCGGGAGGATGTGCATCGGTCTTGGCCTCGTGGCAGGAAGGGCAGAGCGCGTCGTCGATCGGGCCGCCCACGCTGCGGATGATGGCGTAGCATTTGCGGCAGAGGACGCACGCGGCGGTGACGACCACGCCGCGCGGGATTTCTAGGATGGGTGTACCGTCGTGACGGTAGCCGAGGATGTCGGACACGACACGCGCTCCAGAATGTATTGAGCGAGGTCCGCAGGCGAGCGCAGGCGCGCCGCGTAGTGGTCGCGGAGGGGAGCCACGGACCACTCTGCCGGGGAGTGCAGTACGAAGCCCTGCGCCCGCCCACGGATTTTCACTCCGGTGATTACGCAGGCGTTGCCGCCAGCGTTCCACCGGCGGTCAAGCCATTCTTTTTGAATCTCGGTCGGCATCGCCTTGGCAGGCACGACCTTGGGGAGCTTCTCGACGCTCGGGTACTCGCCGATGAACTTCCACTCGACCCACAAGTCACGCTCGTGGTCGAAGTAGGTGTCAGGTGTTCCTGCCGTCCCCATCATCCCGGCGAGCATTGGCTGCCGATGCACGAAGCCCGGCAGCTTGTTCAACACCGAGAGGCGGAAGGACGACTCTTTCACCAGTTCAGGAAACGCTCGACCATGTCGTAGCTGTTCTTGACTTCCTCGTCCGGGCAGTTGGCCCAGCCGCCCCACGGCGCGTTGTCGTGGATGCGGTTGAAGAGGCTCAGTTGGTGCGCCATCAGGTGCGGCAGGTTCGCGTTGACCTCGGCGCGCATTTCGTCGACGGTCACAGCGATTCCCGCTCCTCGCGCGTCAGCAGGTCCGCCAGCCGGAAGCCGAGGAACTGCCACACCTTGTCGCGGGCGTTCTGCAGCGCGATCTGCTGGCCGGTCGCCTCGTTGTAGTTGGCGACATCCACGCACGACGCTTCGCCGCGGATGGTGAACCCGTTGTCCAGCGTCAGCAGGCAGATGGTGGTCCGCATGTCGGGGAGCAGCACGTACTCGGCCTTCCTGATGGCCGCGTCCACGTCGCGGGGGTGGACTCGATTGCCTTCGAACATGTGCTACTCCAGAAAAAGGCGCCCCGGTCTCAGTCGGCCCTGCCGGGGCGGTTCAGGGTGGAGCTAGGGTGGCGCGTCCCTACCCGACCTCGATTCTAGCTCAGGCGTCGTCGCCCTCGCCGCGGAACAGCGCC
>CAZHZR010000068.1:0-8125 GCA_964537095.1 uncultured Roseivirgaceae bacterium | reverse complement strand
CCATGATCTGGAAGACCTTGGCCGCGGCCGCGTCGAACGACTTCAGCGAGGTCGGCGAGCACGAGATCAGGTACAGCTCGGGCTCGACATCCGGGTCTTCCAGCTCGTCGGCCATCACCACCGCCAGATCGCGTGTGTTCTTGCACGCCTTGCCGCGCCCGCCCTTCGGGTCGGACTCCCACTGGTTGGCCCAGCAGGTCCGGCACAGGTCGTTCTGCTTCGCCGGCACGCCGTCTTCGGGCACCATGTCGGCGATGATGTCGCCGATCGCCATGCACGCCGGCGGCTGCGGGTTGCCCGGATCGTAGCCCCGGTCGTAGTAGCGGTTGGTGGTGCAGAAATCCACCACGCAGATGCGCAGCTCGTCGCCGAGGGCCAGACCGCCCGGGCCGATCAGCTGCCCGTCCTTCTGGTCGACCGTGATCTTCTTCGACTCCGGGGAGCCGATCTGCTGCTTGATGCTCTTGGCGCGCTCCGCCAGATCGGCTTCGATGCGTGCGAGGTCAGTCTTTGCCATGTTGTTTGTCCTTACTTCGAGACTTTGGTGACGTGGAGACGGCGCCGCTTGAACTTGCCCAGCCCCGGCGGCGCGCGCCCGGTCTGGTCGACGTACTCACGAAGGGCCGTCGAGGAAACCCTACGCTGGAGCAGATGGAGCAGCTTGTGCCGCAGCACGTATTTCTCGAACTCCGCGTAGTCCTCGATTGTATCGGTCTCCGTCTCACCGATCGAGACCTGAAGGCCGATCGACGAGTTGCGGATGGTCTCCGTGCCCTGTTCATCCATCAGGGCGAACACCCGGTCCTCGATCCGGGCGTAGTCCTCCTTCGCGGCCTTCAGCGCGCCGTTGGCGGTGGCGACGCGATTGTCCGCGTCGGCCAACGCCTGCAGCAGCGCACCGGCGGTTTCTTTGTCCATCAATGCACCTGTTGCTTGAAGAACTTCTCCAACGCCTCGTCGATGTCGTCCTGCGCGTGGCCGAGCTTCAACAGTGAAAGCTCGATCGTGGTGCGCAGCAGCGCCAGCTTGTCGGGGGTGGTCTTCAGGTTCTGGGTAAGGTGTTGCAGGTCCTGCTCGACATTCGTCATAAAAACTTCCTGATCTGGGATGGGTCGACCTCCACTTTCCCCGGATCGGACTCGCGGCCTTCTTGACCGTCTTCGAAGCCGATCCGGTACGCACGCGACGCGATCAGCTGCACGAGTTTGTGCAGCAACCGGGCCTTGATGCGCAAGGTGAAGTTCAAGGGTGCTGACCTTCTCTCCATTCCCTAGTCCGCCTTGTCGTAATACTCGCCTGTGCTGACGGCAGCATTCAGCGGAAGGCCCTGTAGCCAGTCGGGCACGGAAGACATGATCTCTCGTACCCGCGTGGCGATATGGGCCGCTTTCTCGGCTGCCGCGACGCCTACGATCTCGTCGTGGACCAGCAGCGCGAGGAAGAAATCGTGGAACTCGTCCATGATGCGGATCATGTGCCACTTCAACAGCGCGCAGCACATCGCCTGTGAGGCGTTCTCCAGCAGGTGGCCGCCCCAGAGATGGGTCGGCCCGTTCTTGGACACGTAGAACATCGAGCGTTGAGCGCGGTCGTAGTCGATGTTCGTGTACTTCATGAACGTGCCGTTGGGCAGGTGCATGTAGCCGTCTTCCTTGAACTTCTCGAAGACCAGCGGGCCGAGTTCCTGCTCGTGGCCGTTGATCCACGCCATGTGCGCGGCGCGTTCGATGTCGCTCCAGTATTGCGTGATCGCGGCGTTCGCCAACCGCCAACGCGCGATCATCGCCTTGACTTCGTGCAGCTCCATGAACACCGGTGGTGCGCCGCGGAATCCCTGTGCGAGCGTGTTCTTGATGCGCACGGCACCCGCGCCGTACTGGCCTGACAGCTCCAGCACCTTGCCGATGAAGCGCTCGAACGGGTCTTTGTACTTGTCGATCGGCCGGTTGTAGACGCCCTCGGCCGAGACGCAGTAAAGGTCAGGGCCTTCCTTGCGGTCATAAGCACGGAAGGCGTCGAGCTTCGCGGTGAAGTTCGCCAAGAACGCAGTCATGCGCGCTTCGACCTGCGAGGCGTCGGCGCCGATGATCAACGTACCCTTCGGTGCGAGGATCGCGCGGCGCAGGTTGGCTCCGTCGCCTGACGACGGAAGGTTCTGCCAGTTCGACAGATCACCGCCGCCCCACCGCAGGGTGCGTGCAGCGGCGTAGGAAAGGTACACGGGCGTGGGCGCGCCGACGCGCGAGAGAAGTCGCTTAGACCGAGACTCGACGATAGAACTCTTGCTTCCAAGCCGGGCCTCGACAACCCTCCGGACCGCTTCGTCTGGATGACCGAGTAGCGCCTTGAATTCAAGGTCGGTCTTCGCAAACGCGTACGTCGGTAAGCCGGTCTTTGGGCTCTTCTTCATCGGCGGTACGACGCCGAGGGAGCGGAGAAGGTCAGCAAACTTCGGGGCACTCCCGAGAACTTTCGCTGTCGTCCCAGCTACCTCGACCAACCCCGCACGCCGACGCGCTTCACGCTCGTGTAGGTCTTGCAGCAACTGCTCGTCGAGTTCGAGCGTTGGCTCGCAGTACATCCTGATCGTGGCGTCGATGATTCGAAGCTCGTCGAACGGAAGGTACTGCCAAATCTTGCGGAAGTTCTGCAGCGTCTCGAAGGTATCGTCCGAGTTGTACGCGCGCAGCGCCTCGATCTGTTCGGGCGTCATGTCGGCCAACCGCACGCCCTTGACCGCCTGCAGGCTCTCGGCCTGTTGCTTGGCCTTGATGCCGAGGCGCGCGCTGAGGGCTGCGTGGCTGTGCGCCACGTCCGCGCCGTACACCGCCTTCGAGATCGCCATGTTGTCCAGCCAGAAGACCGGATAGGTATCGAAGTGATGCGTCGCGATCAGCCCGTCGAACTGGGTGTGGTGTCCCAGCATCGCCGTGTTCGCCCAGTCGACCGAATCGAGCAGGCGCTTGATCTCCTTGTGCCCGACCGCTACTTCCGGCTTCTTCCATGTGTCGAGCTGGAGCGCGCAGGTTTGCGCCTCGAACCGCTCGTCGTAGATGTAGTCGGTCATCGACTGTGTCTTCGAGAACAGCGTGTAGCTCTTGTCGAAGTACGTTTCGAAGTCGGTAGCCGCTACGTGGTCGAAGAACTTGTTCGAGAACTCCCCCATCACAGCTCCTTGCTCTGCTGCACCAACTGCAGGAAGTCCTGCATGCGCAACGTACCGGCGCGGAGCTTTTCGTACACCAGCTCCTCCACGGTCCCCTTCGCGCACACGAGGACCGTGTTGGTGCGTTCGGTCTGGCCGCCGCGATAGATGCGGTGGATGGTCTGCTTGAAGTAGTCAGGCTCGTAGATCGGCGAAACGAGGAACGCGGTCGTGCCACGGGTCAGTGTCAGCCCGTGCGCGCCGGTCTTGTACATCAGGAGCAGCGTCTGGTACTTGCCCGCCTGATACTCGCGCACGATCTCCGGTCGCTGGCGCGCCGGCGTTGAGCCGTCGATCACCGCGTAGCTGATCTTGCGCTTCTGGAACTGCTTCTCCAGCTCCACGCGCTGGTGCCGCCAGTTGAAGAAGGTGACGCTGTGCGGGCGCTCCTCGACCATGTCCGCGACCAGTTGGTAGCGGAATGTGTCGAGCAGGTGGTACTCGCCCTCGCCCTCGATGTCGCCTTCGCCATAGACCGCGCCCGAGCACAGCTGCAGGAGCTTCTGTCGCAGGCTCGATGCGTGCGTGACCGAAAGCGTCTTGTTCTCGGATACCAGCATGCGCATGCTGCGCTCCAGCTGCGCGTATTGCAGCATCAGCTTCGGCGGCAGCGTGACGAACTTCGTCTCGATGTGGTTCGGTGGAACATCGGTCATCACCTCTTCAAAAGAGTGACGGACCATGATGTCGGCGAGCAGTGTGTGCGCCACCTCGATGGCCTGCGGCTTGTCCTCCCACTTCAGGTGGTTGGCGCCGGGGCCGACCTGACGTGCCTCCTGCATCGCGTTGCGGAACGCGTAGAACGAAGAGCCGAGTCGCTCGCCGCCGTCGATGATCATCGCCGGGTGCCACAACTCCGTCACCGATTGCGGGTTCGGCGTGGCTGACAACCCATAGCGGTGCTCCATGACCTTCGAGACCTTCTGTGCGGCCTTTGAGCGCGCGCTGGACGCGTGCTTGTAGACGCTGATCTCGTCGATGATGAAGTGGTCGAAGTCCTTCAGGTACTTCGCCAGCTGCGCCCGCTTCGGGAATCGCTGGGTAAGCGCCTTCACGCCGTCGGTGTTGATGATCACCACGTCGCTGTCCATTTCGAACGCATCGAAACGCTGGTTGGCGTAGGCCAGCGTGTACGTCAAGCCCGGGAAGAACTTCTCGATGTCCGCCGCCCACGCCGATTCCATCAGCGTCATCGGACAGGACACCAAGCAACGCCCGCGCCCGCTGCGTCCGGCGTAGATCGCCAGATGCGCAGCCGTCTTCCCCGTTCCCGGGTCGGACAAGTCAAGCCCGATCTTCTTCGGACCGAGCTTGCTGCGGGTGTATGCTTGGTGCTGCCAGAGTTCGGTCATCGGACTACGATTTCTCCGTCGTGCTTGCTGCTGCGCGCGTAGTTCTTGGTGTCGAACACGCCGCGGGTGATCGCGACGCGGCCGGTGCTGGTGTCCATCGCACCATCGTCCCCGTCGTACGCTTCGGCGAGGATGATGAACTGTTCATCCTTGTACGCGTCGCTTTGCAGCACGCTTCGCAGGTCGGCCCCTTCGGGGATGTCCTTCATCGACTCCAGCATCCCGTTGAGCATCCGCACCACGTCGTGCTTGACCGGGGCGGTGTCCAAGTTCACTTCCACTACGAGTTTCATTGCGTCGGGTCCCTATGGCAGAAAGGATGTCTTTCAGGTTGTTCATGATCAGAAGGATGGCTTCCGAGTCTGGGTCGCCGCGGGCGAATTCAAAGTCGAAGAACTCGTCCTTTATGCGGAGAACCAAGCCTCCGTCCTTCTTGATGGACCACGAGCCTGCAGTGATCATGCGCTGCAGGTCGCGGATTTCGTCCAGAGTACCGGCAGCGATGTTGTCGACGATGCTCTGGAAACGGTTCATGCGTTCAGTGCCGGCTTGAAGCCCGGCGGCAGCTGCAGCGTGCGCGTGCGCAGGACATCGTCGATCTTCGTGCTGAGCGCGAAGAGCTTGGACGAGCCCGCGATCTGGCGGAGCATGTGCAGCTCGGTCGCGAGGTTCTCGTATTCCTGCTTGTGGTCCTCGCCCACGTGTGCGTACATGAACTCGGCCTGCGTGAAGCGGTAGGCGACCTGCAGGACGTACCACTCGAAGACGGGCTTCGGCGGCATCTGGCTTTCGACGAGGCTGCTGCGAACCATTTCGCCCAGCAGCTGGCAGCCGTCCATGAAGGATTCGGCCAGCTCGTCCTGAAACATCATGTGGGGCTTGTCGCTCACTTCAGGCTCCTAGACAGCGGCTACGGGGCATGCGCCCGTGCCGTTCTTGTGATTGAAAGGGCAGTACCGGCAGTTCGGCACCGAGGGCTTGGGGCGGAAGGTCGTGTCGTTGAACATGATCTGCACTTCCTTCTCGAACCGCGCCCAGTGGCCTTCGAGCTGGTGCGGCTTGAAGGTGTGCTGCCACGTGTCCTTCTGGTCGAGGTACTGCAGCTCGACCACGTACTCGGGGAGCCCGGGGTTCTGCACGTACTCGCTCACCGCGTACAGCGTCATCTGTTCGAAGTGGCTCACTTCGTTGCCGTGCTTCTTGCCCGTCTTCCAGTCGGCGACGAGTGAGAACTCGGGCGTGCGCACGACCACGTCCTTCTTGACGACCAGCCAGTGCCCGGCCCATCCCGGCAGGCGCTGCCACTGTCGGTCGAAGAACTCGTCGCCTTCGGCTACGGCGTTGAGTTCGATGTAGCCGGTGATGATTTCTTCGAACGGCAGCGCGATCTTGGGGATCGGCGCGCCGTCGTTGATACAGTCTTTGAGGTCGTCGTGCGCGGTGATGCCGCGCTGGCGCTTCTCGTCGTACTTGGGGTCGGCCGGCGGTTCCGGCACGCGCTTGATGTACTTCAGGTACACGCTGAACGGACAGCTCCGATACATCGAGAACTTTTTGTACGACCAGTTCGTCAGCGTGTTTTCGTACATCAGTGCACCGGACGGGGTTCGAGGATGCCTTCGACCATCCGCTGCATGATTTCGGGCTGCATGTGGATTTTCTCGCGGATAGCGTCGTCGATGACGCCGCAGTCGCTGCAGACCTGTTCCGGGGTGCGTCCGGTCTGCTTGGCGAGACCGTAGATCATGATGGTTGCCATCGTGAGGGAGCCCGCCATGATGGCTATGGCGCGTTCGTGGGGGACGTTGAGGCCGGGCGGCGGGCCTTTGAGCGCGGCGTCGAGGCTGTGGCCGACCAGCTTGCAGGCGGCTTCGTACGTGTTCATGTTGGTTCTCCCAAAGCCCCCCACCTAGGGGTGGGGGGCTCGTTGCGTGGCTGCTAGTAGAGCTTACTGCATCGAGAGGGTCACGGTGCCATCGACACCGTTGTTCAGCTCCACGTCGCCGCTGAAGCCCTTGCTGGCGCCGGCGCTGTTGCGCTTCACCACCTCGGCGAAGGCGAGGTCCAGCGTCGGGGCGCCCGGCTTCGGCGCGGCGGCCTTGGCGAGCAGCTCGTTCTGGCGGCGCATGGTGATCGCGGCGTCGATCAGGGCCGCGCTGGTCAGCTTCTCGACCCGGGTGCCCTTCGGGCTCAGGGCCAGCTGCGACAGCTTGGCGCGCTTCACGACCTCGGTGATCACCGCCGGGACGTTGCCCGCGAGGTGCTGCGCGGCCTCGGTCACGTCGGTCGACTCGTCCACCGCCCGGCCCGCCACGCGGCGGATCAGGCGCTCGCACGCCTCGGCGTCCGGGGCCTCGACTTCGATGATCGCGTCGAGGCGGCCCGGGCGGAGCATCGCCGGGTTGATGGTGTCCGCGTGGTTCGAGGTCAGGACCGTGATCAGGTTCAGGTCCTTCGAGTCCACGCCGTCGATGACGTTGAGGATGTCGTCGATCTTCACGCTGCGCTCGCCGGACATGGCCCGGTCGATGTCCTCGCAGAACAGCACGCAGGCCGGCTTGCCGTACAGGCGCGAGAAGTTGATCGCGTCGTCCAGCTCGTCGGCACGGAGCACCGAGACGTAGGTCAGGCCAGCCTGCACCGCGAGCTTCGCGGCGATCCGCGCGGCCAGCGTCTTGCCGGTGCCGTAGGCGCCGTACAGCAGGATGCCGCGCTTGACGACCATGCCGTTGGCGACGATGTCGTCGACGCGGGTGATCGGCGTGAACAGGTTGGTCTCGATCGACTGTTCGATGTGCTTCGAGTAGATCAGCTCGTCGCGGTTGATCTTGTCGACGTTGATGAACTTCGGCTGCGGCATGGGCAGCTGGTTGCCCCTGTCGTCGCGGAAGCGCAGCTTGATGGCCTGCCCGCGGTAGATCGAGTGGGTCTTCAGGCGCTCACGCACGCGCTTGAAGATGTCCTTCACGGTCTCCTCGTCCATGCGCTTGACGCGGGCGTCGATCTTGAAGCGGATGCCCGCGTCGGTGCGCTCGACGTCGCACTCGATGTAGCCGTTGACGGTCGGCAGCGAGAAGCGGCCCCACGCCACGGTGTGCATCTGGCCGGGGGCGATCTCGACCGAGATCAGCTGCGGCGGCTCGGGCGGGGTGAAGAAGCCACCGGGCTTGGTCTCGCTCGGCGCCCAGCCGAACTTCTCGATCAGGACGTTCTCCAGCGCGTAGGCGCCGTCCCACGGGAAGGCCGCGAAGGTCTCGGACAGGTCGACCGTCTCCTCCTCGTACTTCATGCGGCGGTGGATCAGGTCGATCGCCGTCGGGTACTTCATGCCCGCCGGGATGACCAGCTTGTCGCCGTAGCGGACGACGTCGGCCACCGCGACTTCCTTCTTCGGGTTGCGTTCGAGGGTGTTGCTCATGCTGACTTTCTCCTACCGGGAAAAGAGGGCTCCCGGGTCGCCCTTGATACCGGCATGTCGGTGCCGGGTATTACGAATCTTCAGACGAGGGCTCGGGCGGCAGGCGGCCGAGTCCTTTGCACGTGCGGCAGAGAACGGAGAGCGAGCCGG
>CAZHZR010000067.1:0-13288 GCA_964537095.1 uncultured Roseivirgaceae bacterium | reverse complement strand
GAAATTCCATCTAGCCGATTTTTGCGATCAAATCAGCGGTTCTGTTGGAATAGCCGGCTTCATTGTCATACCAACCTACCACCTTTACCAGCGTACCATTGGCAGAAGTTAATTCTGAATCCAAGATACAGGAATGCGTATTTCCTACTATGTCTATGGAAACAAGTGGTTCTTCCAGGTACTGCAAAACTCCCTTCATAGCACCATCCGCAGCTTTTTTCATGGCAGCATTTACTTCCTCGGTAGTCACTTCTTTTTTAAGCACCACAGTCAGGTCTGTTAGAGAACCTGTTGGAATCGGAACTCTCATGGCGATGCCATCCAGTTTTCCTTTCAGGTGGGGGAGTACAAGGCCTACTGCCTTAGCAGCACCGGTAGAAGTGGGCACGATTGACAAAGCCGCAGCGCGGGCTCTTCTCAGGTCTTTATGAGGCGCATCCTGCAGGTTTTGATCTGCTGTATAAGCATGCACTGTGGTGATATATCCTTTTTCAATGCCAAAGTTATCATCCAGCACTTTGGCCATAGGAGCCAGGCAGTTGGTGGTACATGAAGCATTGGAAAGGATTTTTTCATCGCCTTTCAGTATCTCCTCATTCACACCCAATACAACCGTGGGTATGTTTCCTTTTGCCGGCGCAGAGATTACCACCTTTTTGGCGCCTGCTGTAATATGTCCGCCAGCACCTTCTTCATCTACAAACCTACCGGTCGACTCTAAGACAACATCAATGCCCAGCTTTCCCCAGGGTAGGTTTTTTGGATCACGCTCTGCGGAAACAGTAATTTTTTTTCCGTTAACAATTAAACTGTCTTTTTCTGAACTTACTGTTCCATCAAACTTACCCTGTGCTGAGTCATACTTTAGCAAATGGGCAAGTGTAGCGGTGTCGGTAAGGTCATTGATAGCTACTACTTCGATATTTTCTTTCGATAGTAAAGCTCTGAATGTTAACCTTCCAATTCTTCCAAATCCGTTAATAGCAACTTTTGTCATGATCTTCTTATTAATTGTTAATGGTTTATTTGGCAACAAGTAAAATTACATTTCCATAATACTAAAAACAATTAAAAGCCAAATTGTTCTTTTCAAATCCGACTTCTTGTAGGGCGTTAAAATGCTACCTTACACCCATTGCCGAAAAGCAAGGGATCGTCTGGGTTATGAAAAATAAATTTAGACTGTACTTTCCTCAGCTCAGACTAAAATCGTACTATAATAGGGAACTAATCGTCCATATTTAATGCTCTTTGATTGAAGCATTAGCGTTTGTACCTACTTTGTCATTGTAGTTTTCTTAATTATCCTTAGATTTCTTTATGACGCAAAGATGATGTGACGCTTTAGGTTCAACAGATTTAGGTTCAACAGATTTTTGCTGATTATTATCGTAGAATTAAGGGACTGCAACCTCCTGCTTTCGGTTGCCATACTTACGGAGAATTAAGGGTTAGCATTTCATGACAAAAGCCATTCATAAATCAGGAGCGAGCTATCAGGTTGTGTGGACAGGGAGCAACCGGTTGCTTTTGCCTCTTCTCCTAAATCTCCTGCTCTTTACGCTCTCATCGTTCGGGGCAGCCCCTCCTTCTATCAGGCATTTATCTGTATCACACGGGCTTTCACAGAGTTCAGTGATTGATATTACTCAGGACAAGTATGGATTTCTTTGGTTTGCTACCCGTGATGGCCTGAACAAATACGATGGAGAAAAATTTACAGTCTATAATAAAATCGACAACGATTCAACCAGTATCAGCAGCAATGACATTTTTGCGGTGACGGCAGATTCTGACGGCGATTTATGGGTAGGAACGTTAAACGGACTCAACAGGTATGATTATAGTCAGGATAAGTTCATCCGGTTTTTTAGTGACGACCGGGATAGCGCTACGCTCTCAGACAACAGCATCTGGTCGGTTTTTGAGTCTTCAAACGGAGACATTTGGGTCGGGACAGGCTATGGTCTGAACCGGTACGATAAAGCGACTGGTAAATTCACCAGATTTTATAGTGATCCTGCAAACGATTTCAGCCTTTCGCATAACTATGTCCTGGATATTTTCGAAGACAAAGAGGGCTTTATATGGGTGGGCACCGCCAGCGGATTAAACAAGTTAAACAAAAGCAATAAAGGCAAATTCAATTTTACCAGGTTTCTGCACCAATCTGATAATAGCGCTTCGTTGAGCGATAACTATATACAGGCAATAGCTGAAGATGAAGCAGGGAATTTATGGATAGGTACACGCTATGGTGGTTTGAACAAGTTCGGAAAGAAAACAGGAAAATTCGAAAGCTTTCGGGCTGCTCCGGAAAGCAATAGCGCCATTAGCAGTGATAATGTAAGGTCATTGGATTTTGATAAAAATGGAAGATTGTGGCTGGGTACGTACAATGGGTTGAATTTGATGAAAAGTGGCGAAGGAAGGTTTGAAAAATATTTTAACGATAAAAACGACCCTTTTTCGCTGAGTAAAAACTCTATCAAATCCATTTATATTGACCAAAACAATACAGTTTGGATAGGGACCTATTATGGTGGTATCAACATCCTGAATGCCCATTTTAACAATTTTAGAAATTACAAGTACAGAGGGGACAATAAGGGACTACAGTTTGATGTAATCAGTGCCATTGTAGAAGATGAGTCAGGCAAAATATACATAGGAACAGAAGGGGGCGGGATAAATGTGCTGGATGTGAATACCGGAACGTTTGATTATATTTTGAAAGAGGGAAGCCAAAACACGCTGAGCAATAACAATATCAAATCACTGTACCTCGACAATCAGAACAACCTTTGGATAGGCACATTTGGTGGTGGATTAAATATTCTCGACCTGGGCACCAGGTCATTTAAAACATTCAGTTTCGAGCCAGACAATCCAACAGCTCTTGGTAATAATAACGTTTATGCCATTCTACAGGAGAATGACAGTCTTTATCTGATAGGGACCTTTGGTGGGGGGCTAAATATCTTTAACCGAAATACTTCTAAATTTGTCCGTATCAAGTCGGATTTGGAAAATAACAACATTCGCAGTCTTTTGAAAGATTCAAAAGGGAACTTGTGGATGGGAACGCAGTATGGCCTCAATTTTTTGTCTGCGGAGAAATTAAAGGCGCTTGATTTTGCTTTTAAATCATACTTTTTTGATCCCGAAAGCCTGGCAGGTGAAGACATTACCACTGTTTTCGAAGACAGCCAATCCCGCATCTGGATCGGCACCAACGAATCCGGCCTGAGTTTTTACGATGAGCATGCAGATAAATTTGTAAACTATGATTTGCGTTCCATCACAGGTGCCACCAGCAATGTAGTACACGGCATTCTTGAAGATAATCAGCAGAATCTTTGGATCAGCACCAACAATGGAATCCTGAGACTGAATCCGGAAAACAATGCATATAAGATTTATGACGCATTGAACGGATTGATTTCTAATGAATACAACAATGGTTCCTGTTTAAAAGCAGCGGATGGTACCATGTATTTCGGTAGTCTCGAGGGACTAACAGTTTTTCATCCGGATAGGATTGCAACCAACAAATACGCACCGCCGGTAATCCTGACAGATTTTAAAATATTTCAGGAATCTGTAAAAGCAGGTACAAAGGAAAGCCCCCTTCAAAAGATTATCAGTGAAACAGAAGTGGTCACACTTGATTACGATCAGGCAATATTTACGATTGAATTCGCCATCCCTAATTTCATCAATCCTGGAAATAATCATTACGCTTACAGACTGAAAGGCCTGGAGGAGCAATGGAATTATACGACCAGTAACACCGCAACCTATACCATCCAAAAGGCAGGTGATTATACTTTTGAGGTAAAAGGAGCAAACAATGATGCCGTCTGGAACGAGGTTCCTACTGTGCTGCACGTGATGGTAGAACCAGCACCCTGGAAAACCTGGTGGGCCTTCGTAATTTATGCGCTTACCATTGGAATAGCATTGGCCTTACTGATCAACATCATTTATTCGCGTTCCAGGCTTCGTCACGCGCTGGAGTTGGAACATTTAAATCATGAAAAACAGGAGTCTCTAAATCAGATGAAGCTTCAGTTTTTTACCAACATTTCGCATGAATTCAGGACCCCACTTACGCTAATACTAGGCCCGCTGGAACAAATAACTTCTAACTATGAAGGTAGTAACTGGATGTATAAGCAGTTGACCGCAGTTGAGAAAAATGCCAGCAGATTGCTACGTCTCATTGATCAGTTAATGGATTTTAGGAAATTTGAGAATAATCATCTTCAGTTAAAGGCTTCTGAGCAAGATATAGTGTCTTTTGTTGAGGAGATCTATTTGTCATTTAAGCAATATGCTGACCTTTACAAATTTGATTATCAATTTATTCATGACAGCGAGAGATTGCCAGTTTGGTTTGATCGGGACAAAATGGAACGGGTAATTTTCAACCTCCTTTCGAATGCTTTTAAATATACGGCTGATGGCGGTAGCATCAAGGTGATGGTGAGGAAAAAAAAGGAGCGAGTGGAAATAGCCGTGGCAGATAACGGAATCGGTATGGCACAACAGCACCTTGAGAAAATTTTTGAAAGATTTTACGAGGTAGACCATAGTGACAATCGCCTTAAGACGAAATACAACAAAGGCACTGGAATTGGTCTTGCGCTTGCAAAAGGAATTGTAGAGCTGCATTCAGGAAAAATAAGGGTTGAAAGCAAGGAGAACGAAGGCAGCACTTTTACGCTGGAGCTGCTTTTGGGTAGAAGTCATTTGGATGAGGAACAACTAAAAAGTAGTGACGATAAGCTCGTAAAAGCCCCGTCGGATGCGGTGCAAGATCTTTTGGCAGAAGTATCGCCCACGCATTTTTCAGACATCAAGCTACCAGACAGCAGCCCGACTATTCTGGTTGTGGAAGATAATATCGAGGTAAGGCATTATATTGCCCAGTTGTTCAGGAATACCTACCACATTTTAGAAGCCGACAATGGAAAAGAAGGTTTAAAAGAAGCGCTCAAACACCTTCCGGATTTGGTGATAAGCGATGTAATGATGCCCGAAATGAGCGGAATAGAACTTTGCAATGCGCTCAAGACGGATGTTAGAACAAGCCACATTCCCTGCATTTTGTTGACTGCCCGGACTTCTGTTGCCTACAAACATGAGGGTTTGGAAACCGGTGCCGATGATTATATTCACAAGCCTTTTAATGTGAAAGAGCTAAAAATAAAGACTAAGAATCTGATAAGCTCACGACAGGCGCTAAGAGAAAAATTCAGCAGCAAATCTATTGTGACTCCTGGCGATATCACAGTGACTTCCGTGGATGAAAAGTTGCTGGAAAAAGCCTTGAAGATAGCGGAGAAGAATATTCCCAATGAGCATTTCGATACTGCTGTATTCTGTGAAGAATTAGGAGTGAGCCGGACCATGCTGTTCGCAAAAATTAAGGCATGGACAAATCTGACCCCGAATGAATTTATGATGGTCATGAGAATGAAGAGAGCGGCTCAGATCCTGGAACAACAAAAGATGAATGTTTCTCAGGTTGGCTTCCAGGTTGGGTTTAAAAATCCGAAGTATTTTAGTAAATGTTTTCAAAAGCATTTCTCAGTCACCCCAACCAATTACGCAAAAAGGTTCGCTTCTCCCAATGAAATAGACGGTTGATGGTTTAGATTCCTGCTTACGAATGAGGATTTTATGATTCAAATTTCTTTCCCACAGATCAGTTGTACGAAAACCACCCTTTATCTGGACTAATAAGCGGTATCTGTACTGTTTGATACCCTTTTTGGGACTTTTTTTTCCCGGAGTGTGCCCATCTTTAGGCAATGAATTTAAAGCAAATACATAGAAAGTTGAAGCACAATATTCTGGCCATTGGCTTAAGTGCTTTTATAATATTTATGATTTTGTTCATGATTTATCAACTATAATAACTGTCGATGCGACTTCTGCAAAACTTAACAAGCCGTATAGTAAACGTTCAAAGCGAAAGTTCAGCATCGCGAAAATATTTACCAATACAAAAAAATTTTTACAATGAAAAGCAATCGATTGCGGAGGGATTCGCACGAGTTGCCATGTCAACCTATAAATAGTCATTAACCAATAAAATTATGAAAAACTATTACAATTGTTTCTGTTGTCTCCTCATTATAATGTTTGCGACATTATTTTCAGGAGACCTGTACGCTCAGGATCATTCCGTAAGCGGAACTGTAACGGATTTTGTCACGGGAGAGGCTTTGCCCGGTGTAAATGTTATTTTAAAAGGAACAACTACAGGAACTGTTACTGATGTTAATGGTCGGTATCAGTTATCTGTTCCTGATGTAAATGCAACTTTAGTTTTCTCTTCTGTGGGTTTTACTTCAGAAGAAATACCGCTGCAAAGTAGATCCGTGGTGGATGTAAACCTATCGCAGGATATTCAGTCTTTGTCCGAAGTCATAGTGGTAGGGTACGGAGTTCAAAGAAAAAGTGATGTGACGGGGGCTGTATCTTCAGTTTCTGCAGAGGAAATTAATCTATATCCTAATATCGGAGCCACCCAGGCATTGCAGGGCCGGGCGGCAGGGGTAAACATTACCAGTAGCAATGGGGAGCCTGGTGCCAACCCAAGAATTCGTATCAGGGGTGGTTCCTCTATCAATGCGAGCAGCAATCCCTTGTATGTTGTCGATGGCTTTGCCGGTGCAACACCACCCCCTCCGGGCGACATTGCGTCGATAGAAATCTTAAAAGATGCATCCGCCACTGCCATTTATGGATCAAGGGGCGCCAATGGCGTGGTTTTAATCACTACAAAGCAGGGTACTTCCGGACAGACAAAGGTTGAACTTCAAACCTCCTATTCTATACAGGAAGTTGGAAAAAAGCTGGATCTGTTAAATGGAGATCAATTTGCTGAACTTATGAACGAAATTTATGCGGATAACAGGTATCCTGATGTAGGCTCCTATGGAGAAGGAACAGACTGGCAGGATGAAATTTTCAGACAGGGAGCATTGCAAAATTACCAGTTGTCTGCTTCCGGTGGCAACGAAAACATGAATTTCTACGCCTCCTTGAATTACTTCGGACAGGATGGTATCATCATCAATTCAGACTATTCGAGATTGTCTGCGCTTACTAATCTTGATTTTAAAGCTTCAGAAAAGGTAAAAATTGGTACCAAACTGTTGATTAATCGTACCACCCGAAATGGGGTAAGAACGCAGGAAACCAGCGGTGGGTCGAATGCTGCCGGTGTCATCGGGTCTGCTTTACGCTTCTCACCCGTTTTAGGAATAATGGATGCAAATGGCAATTATACCAGGTCAGATGTCGGCGATCCCATAGATAATCCTGTGGCGGTTGCCACACAGCGGCAAAACGAAAGCGTCAATGATCTTTTTCAGGGGAATATTTATGCGGCAATCGATTTGTGGGAAGGATTGGATTTTCGAACAACTTTAGGAATTCAGACCAATAATATCCGAACCGGGATTTTTGTGCCCACTACATTGAACGAAGGTAATAACACCGGCGGAACCGCAAGGATAGTTTCAGAAAAGAATACCAATATCATCAACGAAAATTATTTTACCTATAATAAAACTTTCAATGCCATTCACACGCTTGGTGCTATGGCCGGATATTCCTACCAATCATACAGAGGAGAAGATTGGGATGCGGAAAACAGGAGCCTGATTTCAAACGCCATATCTTACTGGAATTTAGGTGCCGGTTCAAGCTATCAGGGCCCTTCTTCGGGATTAACGGACTGGGTGATGTCTTCTTTCTATGGCCGTTTGAACTACAATTTCAGCGATCGTTATCTTTTGACTTTTACAGGCCGGTATGACGGTTCCTCCCGATTCGGGACCAATAACAAATGGGCATTTTTCCCTTCCGGTGCTTTCGCCTGGAATTTAACAGAAGAGCAATTTATGCAGGACATCCTGACCCCCGTAAGCAATTTCAAATTGAGAGCAAGTTATGGAATAACAGGAAATACTGAAATTGGATCTTACCAGTCCCTTGCCAGATTCTCATCTACGTTTACGGTCATTGGCGGTAATCCTGTAAATGCGGTGAGGCCTACAGAAGTGCAAAACCCGGACTTGACCTGGGAAAGCACCCAACAGACAAACATTGGCCTGGACCTGGGTTTGTTTACGAACAGAGTTAATTTAACGGCAGACTATTATTACAAGAAGACAGTCGATTTGCTTTACAGACTTCCTTTGCCTCCTTACTCAGGCTATAGCAGTTCACTTCAAAATATCGGTAGCCTGGAAAATAAGGGATGGGAGTTCAGCTTGAACACCGTAAATCTGGAAGGTGCTTTAGAATGGACAACAGATTTCAACATCACCTTTAACAGAAATAAAATTCTGAGTTTGCCCCAGGGAGAAATAATTGAATCTGCAGTTCCTGGTCATCTGTTAAATACACAATCGCACATTATCAGAGAAGGTGAACCTGTGGGGTCGTTCTACGGATATATTTATGACGGAATCTATCAGGAAGGGGATAATTTCGATGCAGAATCAGGAAAGTCTCCCGGCGATGTAAAATATAGAGATATAAACGGTCGGGATGAAAATAATGAGCTGACCGGCCTTCCAGACGGTAAAGTGAATAATGACGACCGTACGATTATCGGAAACCCTCATCCTGATTTCACTTTTGGGTTCAACAACGATTTTCGCTTTAAGAACTTCGATCTGAATATCTTTTTCCAGGGCAGTGTAGGGAATGATATGCTTAATATTTCCCGCATGGAATCAGAGTGGATGTCTGGAAAAAGCAATGCTTCCAGGGCCGCCCTTGATCGCTGGACACCTACCAATACGGATACAGATGTTCCAAGAGCAAGCATTAACAACTCCAATGCTGTTTCCACGAGATGGATTGAAGACGGAAGTTATGTGAGACTGAAGAATATTTCTTTAGGATATAATTTACCTGCTTCCATTGCAGAGCAGTTCAAAATCAGAACACTAAGGGTTTTTGTGAGTGCTCAAAACCTTCTCACCATTACCGATTATACCGGATATGATCCGGAGGTGAGCTACAGAGATTCTAACAGAAATTTAGGTATGGATTATGGAAGCTACCCGAATGTGAAGTCCTATACAGTCGGACTAAACATAGGCTTTTAATCCGACCAGCTCAATTTTAGTACCGGAACAATCCAAACCAATAAATTAAAATAGAGAAGGCATTCAGTCACTGCTAAATGCCAATCCTTAAAACATAAAAGTATGAAAACTAACATCAAATTATTTCTTAGCGCACTACTGCTCCTTACGGGGGCATGTACAGAATTGGATGAGGAGCCAATCGGACTTTTAGCTCCCGAAAGTTTCTTTAAAACTGCTCAGGATGCTGAAGCAGCCGTGTTATCAGGTTATGGTCTCATGGCAAGAGAACAATATTATGGAAGAATGCTACCCATGACACTTCAATTGCTGAGTGATGTTGCAATCGTCGGGGACCAGGGCACGGCTGCAAGTAGAAGGCAGCTCGATGGATTTATGTTTGACGCCGGTAATAACAATATTGAATTCGTCTGGAATAGCGCCTATGAGATTATTGGCTCTGCAAATGCTGCCATGGAAGGAATTAAATTAGTGGAAATGGACGAAAACAAGCGGCGTGCATTAGATGCTGAAGCTCGGACCATTCGTGCTTTGGCTTATTATCATCTTGTGCAACTGTTTGGGGAGGTTCCGTTGATCGATTATTTTATTGATACTCCGGAAGAGGTAGAAGCTGTAAAAGTGATGTCCAAAAGTTCTGTAGAGGATATTTATGAATTGATCATCAATGATTTAGAGGAATCTTATGATGCCCTTCCCAATTCGTATCCAGGTGAAATCCGATCGCGTGCAAGCAAAGGGGCGGCTTTAACGTTGCTGGCTTCAACGCATCTAACTCTCGGAAATTGGGAAAAGGCGGCAGAATATTCCCAGTTGGTGATCAACAACAAGGGCGACTTTGGGTATAGGTTGATGGATGATTACAACGACTTGTGGAATGCTACTGCAGGTGATGTGGATGAGCATATCTGGACAGTTGATTTTCTTGGACAGGTGACCGCCTCGGATAAAATCAATGCGGATTATACCGCGGCAATGACTGGCGTAAGAGGTTCTCTAATGGAAGGCTGGAGCGTTGTAGTGGCATCTCCTGGTGTTTATGATAGTTTTGAGGATGTGGATTTAAGAAAGTCGGTGACCTTTATTACAGAATGGGAGCATGCAGACGGAATGCGTCAATGGACAGAATTTCAGGATCCTTATATTCATACCGGAAAATGGTGTCGCTTCCCTGGAAACTCGCAATCTACGGGAGCAATTTCTGATCATAATTACACCGTGTTCAGATATGCCGAAGTATTACTGATTGCTGCTGAAGCTATTAACGAAGTGTCCGGCCCTAATGCTGAGGCCTATGCTTACATCAACGAGGTGAGGAGAAGAGCAGGCTTTACTGAAGATCTGGACGACCTGGACCAGGACGAATTTCGTGCCGCAGTGAGGGAAGAACGTCACCTGGAACTGGCATTTGAATGGAAAAGATGGTATGATCTGAAAAGATGGGACATGGTACAGGAGGCTTTCACCATGCCGGGCTCCTTCGAACCAAGAAGCAACGTTCAGGCACATCATGCGCTTCTACCGATTCCACAAGCGGAACTTTCGAGAAATCAAAATTTATTGCCTCAGAATCCAGGCTATTAAAAGATTTAAAGATCTGTGCAATAATTGTTGAGGTGAGGGTGTAGCATTTTTTAAAACTGATATTATGAGTAGTAATAAATTTCGGGAACCGCTTATGATGGTTCTTAGGTATATAAGTGTTTCATTTCTGTTGGTTTTCCTGGGCAATACGTCAATTGCCCAGGAAGCTTCAGATAAAAAGCGGCTTAATGCCGATTGGGAGTTTATCAAATCAGACCTGGGAGGTATCTGGGAAGCTGTGCGACCTGTAGAAAAAGGATCTCCGCAAAGCGTTCCTCATTGGGAAAAAGTAAACCTGCCACACAGCTTCAATGCAACAGATGCCGTTGATCCTGATGTAAATTATTATCAGGGGCCGGGCTGGTACCGTACACTCATCAACATCGATAATCCTCATCAAAATGGCAGAACCCTGCTGCATTTTGAAGGGGCGGGACAAAAAACAGAAGTGTATGTTTATACCACCAAGGTAGGAAGTCATGTAGGCGGCTATGATGAATGGACAGTTGACATCACTGAGGCAGTTGAAGATTTTAAGAAAACTTCCGCTTACGATGAGGGGTTTGAAGGGAAAATCCCCATTTCCATCAGGTGTGATAATTCCCGAGACCTGGAGATGATTCCTTCTGATCTTTCGGATTTTAACCTTTATGGGGGAATTTACAGGTACCTGAACCTCGTTTACGTTCCGGCACTATCGATCGACAAAGTTTTTGCGAGTGCATCGGTAGATAAAGGCGGTAAAGAAGGGCAGTTGAAGATTAGAACCCGGTTTTTAAATCCCGAAAATATTGCCGCCTCTGAAGTGGCTGTGCGGGTTATTGATCCACAGGGAAAAGTGATAAAGCAACATACGCTGCAAGCCAAATCTATGGCTGAGGAAATGGAAATCTGGGCAACAACCATTAAGAAGCCGCGGCTATGGTCGCCCGCTGATCCTGCTTTGTATAAGGTAGAAGTTACCCTGGGTTCTTCTTCGGGTAGCCATACCGTTAGCGAGAATATTGGCTTTCGTCATTTTGAATTTGTAGAAAAAGGACCCTTTCATTTAAACGGAAAAAGGTTGTTGCTAAGAGGAACGCATCGGCACGAAGACCATGCAGGCGTGGCCAATGCCATGACGGAAGACCAGATGCGTACAGAAATGCTGCTGATGAAGGATATCGGGATTAATTTTATTCGGCTGGGGCACTATCAGCAATCACGCATTATTTTAGACTTGTGTGATAGCCTGGGAATACTGGTCTGGGAAGAAATTCCCTGGTGTAGAGGCGGATTGGGAGGAGAAATCTATAAAACACAGGCAAAGCGTATGCTCACAAACATGATCGAGCAGCATTATAATCATCCTTCTGTGATTATTTGGGGCCTTGGCAATGAAAATGACTGGCCGGGAGACTTTTCAGAATTCGACAAAGAAAAGATCCGGAATTTTATGGGCACATTAGATGACCTTTCCCACGAGTTGGACCCATCCCGTAAAACGGCCATTCGCAGATGCGACTTTTGTAAAGAGGAAGTGGACGTTTACTCCCCGTCAATATGGGCCGGCTGGTATCGTGGCCATTACAGAGAGTACAAAGAAGTCTCAGAAAGGGAATTCGATAAGGTAGATCATTTTCTGCATGTGGAGTGGGGCGGAGACAGTCATGCAAGACGTCATTCCGAAAATCCTGATAATGCTTTGGGTAAAATAAAGACCGGTGGTGGCGCCGATGAAAGAGCGGGCGACGCCTCTCTGTATGGCGGTTCTTCACGTGTTTCCAAAGATGGAGATTGGAGCGAGAGTTATATCTGTAATCTGATCGACTGGCATTTAAAAGAGCAGGAAACCATGACTTGGTTAACAGGAACAGCCTATTGGCCATTTAAAGACTTTTCGACCCCTGTAAGGCCTGAAAATCCAGTTCCTTATATGAACCAGAAAGGAATTATAGAAAGAGATTTTACCAAAAAGGAATCTTATTATGTGTTTCAGTCTTACTGGACAGATAAGCCTATGGCACGCATTTACGGACATTCCTGGCCGGTTCGTTGGGGTGAAAAGGGAGAGGAAAAGATGATCAAAGTTTACTCCAATTGTGAGGAGGCAGAGCTGTTTGTCAACGGCAAAAGCAGAGGTGTTAAAAAGCGCAATAGTCAGGATTTTCCTGCCGCAGGATTGCGATGGATGGTGGTGTTAAATGAGGGACAAAATGATGTAAAAGTGGTTGCCAAAAAAGGAAAAGTTACTGTGACAGATGAAATTTCCTTCGATTACCAAACCCAAAAGTGGGGAACACCTTCAAAAATGACGCTCGAAAAAGTTGCTGAACAAAATGATACAGTGACATTGGAGGTAAAGGTTTATGACGATAAGGGAATCCCATGTTTGGATGCAGATCAGTTTGTGAGGTTTGCTTTGGTGGGAGATGGTGAATTGATCAAAAACCAGGGCACGTCGAGAGGTTCGGAAAAAGTGCAATTATACAACGGGCGAGCGATTATAAGTGCTAAAGTCCATGGTGGAGAAAGTACTATCAGTGTGGAGGCCGAAGCATTACCTACCGTTTTTTTCGACATTA
>CAZHZR010000066.1:8733-13307 GCA_964537095.1 uncultured Roseivirgaceae bacterium | reverse complement strand
ACTTATGGATAAATGCTCCCATTTATTTCTTTACAAACTTCCGCACTATTACTTCTTTATTCGTTTCCATAGAAATAAAATAAACTCCTCTTGAAAGGGACGAAACATCCATCTTTCCGTTTTCCAGCTTCAGGTTACGTATTTCTGTACCATTTGCTCCCAGCACCTTTAGGTTCTTTATGCCCTCTCCCTTCATCCTGATATTCAGAACATCCTCTACAGGATTCGGATAAATTTCTGTGGTAACAGGCATCTGTTTGTCGCCTGTCTTTGAAAGCAAGCCTCTTGACTCCCTTCCACCACTGCCGATACAGAAATTGGTGGTTTCAAAAGTACCGAACTGACTGCCCGCTGCCAATATAGTCCCTGATGCATCTTTTAATGTATAGGAACCATTGCCATAATTACAGCAAATCCCATCTCCGTAGGCATCATTCACTGTAATTGTATAGCATCCGGCAGGCAAGCATGAAACATCAGTGATCGTAGAGCCACCTGCAGCACTGTTATAGGGTCCTCCTGAAGCTATGGTTGCGCCACTTTCATTTTTGAGCGCCCAACTCGTTTCCTCAGGATAATTATCAAAGCTTAAGGACAAAGTTACGTCAGTACAGCCTCCGGCAGTAGCACCTGTAATATTAACAGTATAATCTTCAACCTCTCCATAGTTAAAAGATCCGCAGGAAGCCGGAACCGCATTGTATCTTAAAGCAACTCGCATTCGGGTAGGCCCTGTTTTAGCCGTGGCTGGCACAGTAAATGCCCCACTTACAGGTGTCGCGGTGCTAGGTGATTTCGTCCACACCTGTTCACCGGCATCTGAAAAGTCACCATCCTGGTTGTAGTCAATCCATACCCCATAACCTTCATTGTATACGTTCCCGGTCCAGGTTGGTGTAATTGTGATGGTGTGGGAACTGCTTTGTGCCAAATCTGTAGAAATGGACGTATAGTTTCCATAGCCACCTGCTGAAGCCCCCGTGCTATTATTTATTGTGCCTAGTTGCACCCTTCCTATAAATTCATCACTCGTACTATTTCCATTGGAGGCGCAATAAGCACTCTGGTTACTTGTAGTAGTAAAGTTCACCAAACTGCTATATGCAGAATTTGTTGAACTGCATTTGCTCCTGACCTGTACCTGATAAGCAGTTGTTGCGGTTAAGCCCGTCAGGTTTAGGGTGTTTGCCGTTGCGCTTACCGTTGTCCAGGAACTTGTTCCGGCCACTCTGTATCGGACATCATAGGTGGCTCCGGCTACTGCATTCCAATTTAAAGTGGCGGTGTTTGCTCCAATGGCAGAGGCTGCTAAATTCGCTGGTACCGTTGCATTACAACTAACAGATGCCGCAATTGTAAAATTGGCATTTGAAATATCATAAAAAATATTGTCTGCTGCTTCAACCTTAATTCGGCAGGTGGTAGAAATATTGTTGGGGACGGTTATGGCCTGTGAGCCGTCATTGGGCGTGTTGGCTAGCAAAGTAACAGGAAACGTTTGTCCTCCATCAGTAGACAATTTTATATTTACGGTGGCGCAGTTGACAGGAGAGGAATTTGTATTGGCCACGCTCCAGGTTACCGTTTGCGTTTGCCCAACGCCCCAGGTAACATTTGTATTGGGTGCGCTCACAACAAATGGCCCGGAAGTTCCGCTTACTGTTACCGTCATCAAATCATCAGAAGTTTGTCCCCCTCCCGCTTTGTTGTCCCTTACCGTGAGCGCGAATTCCATGGCTCTTGCAACGGAAGGCACCACCTCCCAGGTTGGCGTAAGATTGCCTGCGATTACATCAGCGACCTGCGGCATGTACCGATCGGGTGATGATGTGCCTTTTCTGGAGCGGAACATTGGCCCCTGCGCCCAGGTAGACTGGGGTGCTCCGTTTGAAGGTCCACGCTCAGGGTCATTCTGTTCCCAGGTGTAGGTGAGCGCATCTCCGTCCGGGTCTGAACCCTGCCCCCTTAAAACAAATGCCGTGGACCTGGGAATGGTGTAATCAGGTCCGGCATTTGCTGTAGGTGGGTTATTGGAAAGATTTATGATCTGGGCACAACCTGAACTTATTCCTCCCTGCACATTGGCAGATATGTCGCGAATATTTACGAAATGGAAATAATCGTCACTATTGGATTGTATATTGGTGTCGCAAATACCAGCATATCCCATTATGGAACTGCCGCTTGCTGGTTCAACTTCTGTAGATCCGCTTCCACTCCTGCTGCATGTGTTCATGGTGTGAAAACCACCAAACTGATGTCCCATTTCGTGGGCTACATAATCGATATCGAAAGCATCGCCGGTGGGATTAGAACGCCCGGTGTAACCGCTTCCTTTTCTGCCTGACTGGCACACGCAGCCTATGCAGCCAGCATTACCACCACCTGAGGTATTAAAATTATGGCCGATGTCATAGTTGGCATCCCCTATCTCACTGTCAATCACCTGTTGGGTCTTGTTGTTAAATTCGTTTCCCCAGGGGTCAGCAGAAGTACTGCCATAATATATAATATCGTCGTTGTTGGCAACAAGTTCCAGGGTGATGGCAAGATCGCGTTCGTAGACACCGTTCACCCGTGTCATGGTAATATTCATCTGCGACAGGATATTCGCCTTTTTCTGAGCGTCTGAGCCTGATCCTGCAAACAAATTTCCATATTCTGCATTACAGGATAATGCCAGTTTATACTTCCGCAATTTTTTATCATTGGTTCGTTGGGTTTCAAATACGCCATCCTCCTTCAGTGACGATAAATCAATGTTTTCTTCGGTCAGGCATTGGAAGTCAGAGCTTCTGCCAGGCAAATCTTTTCTGGCGTACACACTGTAACTATTATCATCCACATTATAAGGATCAATAAAATAACTGCTTTCTGAACCTGAAAGTACCATACCATGGAAACCATGCTTTCTGGATACACTGAAGCGGATTGTAGAAGAAGGATCGTCGATTCCTTGTCCGGCATAGGATTTTATCAATGGGTACTTAGCCGCAAGTTCCGGATGAAATAAAGGTGCTTCCATAATGCTAAATCTCTCCAGGACGCCGCTGGCGTTGGGAAACGACATAATCAAAGCTGGTTTGGCGGATAAATTCTCCCGGTGAGGTGCCTTCATTAGTGCCCTTTTAAATTCCTGAACCTGAAGTCCGAAGATCAGCCGGTTTATAGGAAGTCTTTGCGCACTAACGGTTGCAGAACTTACATCTGATGCCTGCTGTTGAGTCCAAAAATTGTCAGATTGTGAAAAAGCAAAAAATGCGGCAAAAATGCCCATCATCATGAGTAGTAAGCGTTTTTTCATAGGAGAGGTTATTTAAGGAAGTAGGTGAAAAGTCCATAGCTTAGAATAATGAAAAATTTAAGTGTTAAATTAAAAATTTAAAGACAGTAAACAAACATTTGTCGCAGAAATAATACTTCCAAAAAGAAGAAATTTTTCCGTCATCCCAAATCAGCAAAAGGCAGATTGTACCATAGCAAGAACTCATGCCCTGAGATTTCTGAAACTTTTATTGGCATTTTGGAAATTTGGGGCGCCCCGGAATTATTATTTTTTAGTTTTAAAGCTTTACTTTGAGGAAAAGAAAGGTGCTAACGACTTAAAAAGCTTGAACAGAAATAGTATAGCAATTGATGAAAATTCTTTCGATAAGCTAAAGAGTTTTTTCTTTGGCCAGTATTTTGAAGCGGGACTGCGGATTACCTTTGGAATCATTTTTCCAGCTTTGCTGCTTTCTTACCACAACAACCTGCTTGTAGGAATCAACTTGTCAATAGGCGCGCTAAGTGTGGCCATCACGGACCTACCGGGACCGGTTTACCACAAGCGAAACGGGATGTTTATTACAGTTGCTTTCATCTTTCTGATAGCATTAGTAACCGGCTTTCTAAGCACATACCCCCTATTGCTTGCCATAGCGATTCCTCTTTTTTGTTTTCTTTTTGGGATGATCAATGTATATGGTTCGCGGGCCTCGCTCATCGGCTCCGCGACTTTGCTGGTCATGATGATAAGCACCGATCCTTTTCGCATGGAGCAGGGCTATTTCCTGCATGCTGTATTTGTAATGGCAGGAGGCGCATGGTATATGCTTCTAAGCATGGCCATTACACAAGCGCGTCCTTATCGGCTGGCACAACAGGCTTTAGGAGAAAGCGTGTTGGGTATTTCATCCTATTTGAGAACAAGAGCCGGATTTTATGATGAGCAGGTATCGGTAGAAGATAACTACAAAAAGATCGTCATAAAACAGATCAACGTAAATCAGCAATTGGATGCGGTGAGGGAAATTATCTTCAAATCCAGAAAGATGGTGAATGAACCCGCAGGCTCAGGCAAATTAATGATTATGGTGTTGGCCGACCTAATTGATCTTTTTGAATATGCCAGTTCAATTCCTTACGACTACACCATCATCAGACAGAAATTCCGGCACTGTGGTATTCTACCAGATATTGGCAGAATCATAAATCTTATCAGCAGGGAGCTTGATAATGTTGGCTATTCGTTGATCAACAATGAAATTCCCAGGAAAAAAATAGATATTTTGTCCGAATTAGATCGTCTCAAG
>CAZHZR010000066.1:4490-8633 GCA_964537095.1 uncultured Roseivirgaceae bacterium | reverse complement strand
GTATTAGGAACAATTATAGGAGCAATCAGCGGGGTAATGGTTTTGTATCTGGTAGAAGATCAAATTGTAAGGTTTGTGATCCTGCTTGTATTCATGGTTCTGTCTTTCTCATTTAACCGCACCCACTATTTTATCAGCGTGTTATTGATGACGCCTTTCATTTTAATCCTGTTTAGTTTCTTAAGCACTTCAGATAGTTTATTCCTTGTGTGGGAAAGAATTGCAGACACGCTTATAGGTTCCTTTATAGCTTTGGTAGCCAATTATTTTATATTTCCAAATTGGGAATCAAGAAACCAAAGCGAATACCCGTTGGCTTTGTTAAAGGCTAACCTGGGTTACCTGCTTCAAATCGCTGCCAGGTTTTCACCATCCATTTTCTCGATAATCGATTACAAGCTTGCCCGGAAAGAAGTGTATGTTCAAACCGCAAATCTTGCTGCCGCTTTCCAAAAGATGCTGCAGGAACCAAAAAGTAAGCAGAAAAACACAAGTCAAATTTATCAATTTCTGGTTTTGAACAATATTCTTTCTTCGAGCTTATCAACCCTGTCCCTGCACCTGGATGAATCAAAAACTTCTACCGCAGATCCTGACGTTTTGAAAATGATACGCAAGGTTTATAACGTGCTCGGTACTGCAATAGATAACATGGACGCAAAAATCGAAATTGAAGCGTTGAATTTGTCCAGGGTAGATGACACAGACATCGTTGCGCCCATGGCAGACACTTCAATAGTGGACCAGCTAAATTTAATTTACAAAACAGCTACCGATATTGAAAAATTCACCAGGGATTTTAACACCAACCAGCTCCTCTTGAAAAGAGAAGCTTAGAAAATTAATAACTTCAAGCGAAGTAACCGTTAATCCGGAGATTATCGCAGCGACTTGGTAAAATCTATCCTTATTTTGAGCTGAAAGTTCTCTATCACTTTAAAAATCTCCTTCAGCGTAACCTGTTCTATTTTTGTAAGTGTGGAAGGGTTTAAATAATTGTGAGGTTCGTTCCGGTCTTTAATGATATTTTCTGACTGCCTCTTCAATCGCATGGCCATCAAATAATAATAAGCCTGCAAAATTTCATGAAACTCCTTTTCAGTGAATACTTTCCGTGCAAACAATTCATGGATCCTTTCTCCGGTATTGGTCTTAAATATTTTGTTTTTTAGCGCATATACTCTGATTAAATCTACGATTGGCGTCATCGTTTTTTTGAGATCAAACACATTGTGTTCACCCCTCGAGAAAGTCCTGAAGTTTTTGAAGAAGGTAAGTGGGGGCTCATATTGTAGTGCATTGATGCCCAAATTATAAAAAAACATTTCGTTCGGCTCGTCAAGCTTTTCATCCAAATATTCCTTCAGACTATCCACCAGAATTTTTTCTCCATAGATATGCCTGCAATCAAAAAAGGTTGAAAACTTCATCACCGACTCAGGAATCGGTTTTTCTATCCACTGCTTGTAATTGTTCTTCCAATGTGAAAGGGAATGCGTCCACTTCGGGTTCTTAGCCATAAAGCCGCCCGTACAAAAGCTAAAACCAATCTGGTCTAGCCTTTCCGACACAGTGTCCGCAAACTTTAAAAAATACTCGCGCACCAATTCCCGTTGCTCATTGGCTTTGTCTTCGTAGATAATGGCGTTGTCCTGATCTGTTTTCAGGGTCTGTTCTTTCCTGCCTTCGCTTCCCAAAACCATAAAAGCAAATTTGGCAGGCGGAGGACCCATTTCAGAAATTACACTTTCAATTACGTTTTGAGTGATGGTATCGGATATGGAGCTAATTACCTGATTTACAATTTCTGCTTTTACGCCTCTATCGAGCAATTGAAAAACGATCATAGGCACCTTTTCCCACCTTCTCTTCAGTTCATTTACCGATGTGGAAAGTTTTACAGCCTGAATAAAAACAAAAGGAGACTGCGCCTGATCTGTCAAAAGCTTGTTCCGGCTGAGCAGCCCTTTTATCTCCTCTCTGTCCTTGATGAGAATGTAGCGTGTTTTTGTGCGAAACATAAGCAATAAAGCCTCATACACGAAAGCCTTCACGGAGATCGACACAATGGGATTATCTACGTACTTTTCAATGGGTTCTTCTACATGAATTCGGTTGGCGATTATATTGTCTCGAAGGGTCATATCGGTAACGTATCCGATCAACTCGTTCCGATCATTTTCCACGAATAAACATCCTCCTTTTTCACGCGACATAGTTCGGGCTACTTCAAAAATAGGCGTATCGGCCGGACAGGTGAGAATGGGTTTTAAATTAATGGTTTCAATTGTCCTCGAAAAGAACTGATCAGAAATTATATAATTTTCACTGGTTGGAAGGCTGCTCTTTACAAAATGTGCAAACTCATCATTGAGCATGCGTCTGCCATATTCCGTAGTAAAAAAATGAAAAAACGCCTCGTTAGCCCGGCATAGCTCTTTAAAATGCGCTCGTGGAAGGAAGTACACTACAGTACCCTTCTGGGCGACAACTGTTCGGATGGATCGCTTTCTGTTCAGCAAAAGTGAAACTCCTCCGTACAAGCTTCCTGGCTTAAGAATATCCAGCATTCTTTTATTTCTTTCACTGTCCAGGAAAAATGTTTCAAACTGTCCTTTTACAATGATATCCAGCCCTTTTAATTTATCGTCATCCTGCTGGTAAATCGTAGCATCTCTTCGGTAGGTAACTTCTTCTAAAAGTTCTGCCACTCCTTGCAATATGTCTTCCTGAAGAATATTGAAGGGTACTACATTTTTTAAAAAATTAATTTTATCAGTCATGGTTTAGAATAAAAAATAGAGAACAGAAAGCAGCATAGCTAACAGAGGAATGCCGCACCCGGTTTTTCCCACTTTTTTTGTTTTGGAAGTAAACTCCGGTTGTTGGTTTGTAATGCGTTCTTCGGTAATTTCATTCCGCCTTACGAGCTCAAAAAAGCAGGCGGCTGTGGCATTTACATCGCCCATGGCATTGTGCTGGCCTTCCATGGGCATGTTGAACAATTTATGATACAGCTCGTCCAACTTTGGGTAGTTATTGTTGGAGAAACGCACATAATGGGAGTTTGACAACATGGTGCAATACAGCGGCACCTCCTCCAATATGTTCCTGATGCCCGCTCTTCTGAAACCGACAGTGAGCATTTTTATGTCGAAAGATATCCAATGTCCTACTACAAGAGGGTTATACTGTTTAATATCCTTGTATATTTTCTTCAGGACTTTTACTCTTTTCTCCCCCTTTTCTTCCAGAAGTTCTTCGGAGATGCCATGAATTTTTTTGGACTGCGGATCGATGACAATATTTTGATCCTTAATATAATGGTTCTCGGATTTTACGAGCTCTCCTCCTCTGGTATAAACACTCCACGCAATCTGAATGATAAACGGCCATTGATCCAAACGCGAGGAATTCCAGTCCTTTGGCAAACCGGAAGTTTCGGTATCAATAAATAGTATGTAATCCCTCATCGAATATTCTAATCTTGGCGTTTTACTTAGCAGGGCAATCGGATTTAAACATTCCTTTATGGATCATTAAACGATATAAAACATGGCCATTTTCAAAAACCTTGGACCATGCGTTTAAATGCAATTGTCCTGATTTACTTAGCTGAATTTGGCAGAGAACAAAGATTACAACTATATTTGCATTTTTCAAAACTGTAAATAACAACACGAATGAGCAAAACTGCTGAAATACATACAAAAAAAGGCGTAATGAAGATAGAATTCTTTGAGAAGGACGCCCCAAACACCGTGAAGAACTTTATTGATCTGGCCAACAAAGGTTTTTATGATGGTCTTAATTTTCACAGAGTTATTCCAAATTTTGTAATCCAGGGTGGATGTCCTGATGGATCAGGCCGAAAGGGACCAGGTTATAAAATTGATTGTGAATTGGATGGTGACAATCAGTACCATGACAGGGGTGTAGTGTCTATGGCACACTCAGGAAGAAATACCGGTGGTTCTCAGTTTTTTATCTGTCATAGCAGGGATCAAACGGCAGGTTTAGACCGACACCATACTGTTTTTGGGAAAGTAGTAGAAGGATTGGAAGTGATAGATCAGATCGCACAGGGCGATGTAATGGAGAAAGTGGTGGTAAAAGAATCGTAGTTTCCGTATTATTTAAATT
>CAZHZR010000066.1:0-4390 GCA_964537095.1 uncultured Roseivirgaceae bacterium | reverse complement strand
TTCCTCGTCCTACTTCCGATTCATTCTTATCATTTCTCCAAAACCCAAGTGCATAGCCAGCCCATTTACTGCCTCGGCGATTCGTTTGGTTTGGGTATCATCGGTTTTTGCGGAGTCGATCCAGTTTGAAAAATACCGCTGGTGACCTTTGGGTAATGTGTTAAAAAATTCCAGCGCTCTGGGCTCATCCTCAAGGCATGCTAATAAAGCTTCATTCAGAGGTCTTTCCTGGGTGTCCTTTTCAATCTGAACCCGTACCTGCTCGCCAATTGACTTTTTAACAGCTTTGCGCATCCCGGCATTGACTGCTATGATGAAATGCCCATCACCCATGGGAATAGTACTCACCCATTCAAAAACGTAATTGTCGATTTTACCCTTTACCCTATAAGTTTTTTTTACGCCAGGATTAATTTGTTCGGAAACATCGAAAGGGATTTCAAAATACGTCCATCCGCTCTTCTCTCCTTTCTGATCAAACTTCTTAAGTATGGCTCCAAATTCCGGCATAACTACAAAAACCTCTGCATATAAAATGGAAAATCGAATTTTAAAATACGTGTGTACATTATAGACTAAAGGTAATTACAAAATGCTTTAATGTGAAAAATGAATGCAGTAACTTTAAGGGTTTTTCCAAAATAAGGGAATCACGGTAGAAGGGATAAAAGATACATGCATTACATAGATCAATTTTTAAGCGAGCAATACATTTCTCAAGCAGTCAGGCTAAAAGCAAAAAACATTTATTCGGAGGGAAGATTTAAAGTGCTGAACCTGGATCTTAAGTCCGAAAGAACTTTGTATGCTGTAAAAAATGACATTGGAAATGAAGAATATAAAGTAGAGGTAAACGCCTTCAACAGTCCAGGCATTTCAGCCAAATGCGACTGCCCTTCTCATTCTTTCTGTATGCATATGCTTACTGTGCTGAACGACCTGAGGATGCGTACGGATGAGCTCCCAACCAACAAATTTAATCAGGAAGAAACCTATGTAAACGGAGACGCTATAATTTCAAATGTTATGGCGGGACATTACACCAATTCCAAGGATTTAAAGCAGGCAAATCTCCTGTTCCGTAATCAGAAAGTAGTTATAAACCAGGCAAAGGATGGTGTTGTGAACGCATCGGTGAGTGACAAAGACTACACTTTCCTGGTGGTTTTGAGCGAAAACGTAGAGCGAAACATAAGAACCTCCTGCCGATGCAAACATACGGACTCTGCGCTGTGTGTTCATAAAGTCGCAACTTTTCTTCAATTGGATAGTGAGTATGGCAAAAGTGCCTTTAAAAAAATCAGGAACTATGATGCTGAAAAGGAAGCTTTGCTGCAGCAGTATGGCTACAGCCTTAGCGATAACCTGGAAGGGCTTTTTGACTTTTCCGTCGAAAACGGGAAACTACAACTACTTGTTTTGGATCCTAGTCTGGAAAAAATAGGCCAATACGCCGAGTGGGACAAGAAGGCAGAGATATTTTTGGAACATAAAAAAAATATTTTTCTTGATAAGACCGTACCGGACCATCTGATAGCCTACGCATGGGAGTACCCGGATAACGCTCATTTAAGAAATCACATTCGGGTGTTTTCTGTTTTCGGTAAAAGAAAAAGCAATGGCAACATCGGCGCTCCATTGCGCAGAATAACTGTTGAAAATTTTAGAGATGTTCGCCTCACAGACGAAGAATTAAGTATTTTTCAGAACATTAGCAAAATAGACAGCGATGACTATCTCATTGATGGAGATGTTTCATCATTGGAAACGGCGAAAGATTTCAACAGGCATCAAGATAATTTTTTAGAACAGGAAAGAGTTCATCAGATTATAGGAAATGTATACGAAAGGCTGGCTAGAAGTACCAATTTGCTGATAAAGGAAAACGGAAGCCTTAACTTGAAGGATATACAAGCCATTGATTTAAACATAGAAATGCCCGTCATAGGATTTTCTATCCAAAAAACTAAAGGCTTTTACGAGCTCATTGCTCATATTTATGTTGAAGGTGAAGAATTGGATTGGGAAGATTTATCCCCGATAGGTTTTGGTTTCTTCCTCAGAAATAGCTCCAACGAACTTTTTATGTTTCATCCTAATGATGCGAGAACTATTTTCTACTTTTATGGCAGAAGAACTATTAAAGTCAAAAGTTCAGACTATAAAATTTTTTTCAACGAATTCGTAGTTCCATTAATGAAAAAGCACACAGTAGATTTTCAGGGAGTGAAAATTGAAATGGACGAAGTAGACGGAATAGCAAGAGGCAAATTGTATGTAAAGGAAATGGATAATTTCCTGTTGCTTATCCCTGCCTTTGTATATGAACATGATGAGATGCAGCTCGAAGCGGAAATGGATCATGGCGAAGCGGTAATTTTTGAGAACAAGAACCGGAAGGTAAGAATGAGCCGGGATAAAGCAGGTGAAGCAGAATTGAAAGCTTTCCTCAGAGACCTGCATCCGGAATTTCAATCGCAGGTGAACCGGCATTATTTTTATCTGTCTATCAATGAAGTTCTAAACTCCAACTGGTTCTTTCAGGCTTTTGAGAAAATACAAAACAATAATATAGAGGTTTTAGGCCTAAAATCGCTTTCTAAAATAAAGTACAACCCATTCAGACCCAAAATGGTGATGAGGGCCAGCTCCGGCACCGACTGGTTTGATCTTGCTGTAGAAGTCACGTTTGGGGAGCAGCAGGTAAGGGTTCAGGACATCAGAAAAGCGATCATGAACAATGATCAGTACGTGAAGCTGGGCGATGGCACTTTAGGTATATTACCGGAAGATTGGTTGAAGAAATACAGCTCTATGTTCAGAGCTGCAAAAGTGAAGGCCAATAGCATTCAGTTGTCGAAGTTTCAGTATCCTGCCATAGAACTATTTTACCAGGAAATCGACAACCATCAGTTGCTGGAAGAGCTTTATCAAAAAATTGAGCGTCTGAAATCATTCAGGTCCATTAAACAGGTTCCTGTGCCTGCCAATGTAAATGCAGAGCTTAGGGACTATCAGAAAGAAGGGTTTAACTGGCTTAAATTTTTGCAGGAATTTGGTTGGGGGGGCTGCCTTGCCGACGACATGGGGCTGGGAAAAACCTTGCAGGTGCTCACCTTTATCCAAAGCCTGGTGAATGCCAATAATGACACCACAGTGTTGGTAGTTGTACCGCGGTCGCTGGTTTTCAACTGGCAAAAGGAGGCTGAGAAATTCTGTCCGGAGCTTAAAATTTTAGTTTATAGTGGTGGAGCAAGGGAGAAAGATCATTCTGAATTTAACAACCACCACATTGTACTTACCACTTATTCTCTGGTAAGAAATGACATTGAGGTCTTAAAAAGCTACAAGTTTAATTATGTCATTCTCGATGAAAGTCAGGCTATCAAGAATCCATCATCGTTGATTTCAAAGGCAGTCAAAATTCTTTCTACAGAAAACAGGCTCATCATGACTGGTACGCCTGTTGAAAATAACACCTTTGATTTGTACTCGCAGATGGATTTTCTGAATCCCGGGATGCTTGGAAGCATGGATTACTTTAGAAAAGAATATGCTAATCGCATAGATCGGGACAGAGACAAAGAAAAAGCGGAAGAACTTCAAAGGTTGATCAATCCATTTATCCTTTCAAGAAAAAAAGAAGAGGTTGCGAAAGAACTGCCCGAAAAAACGGAAACTGTAATCTATTGCGAATTGGGACCAAAGCAACGCAAGACTTACGACTACTTCAAACACAAGTACTACGAAAAAATCAAAACGGTAATTGCGGAAGAAGGCATTGGCAAATCCGGTATGCATGTGCTACAAGGACTTCTCAAATTGAGACAGATCTGTAACAGTACCGCCCTCATTAAAGAGGAGGGCGATTTTGGCCAGGAGTCGGTAAAGCTGGAGATTCTGCTGGATGAGATCACGCAGGTAACTACCCACAACGGCAAAGCGCTGGTGTTCTCTTACTTTGTGGAAATGCTGGACATTATCAAAAAAGCCCTTGAAAAGCGAGGAATCGGTTATTCTTACCTTTCAGGAAGCACTGTAAACAGAGAGCAGGTAATTGATGAATTCAAAGCCAAATCAGAAAATCAGGTTTTCCTTATCAGTTTAAAGGCAGGCGGATTTGGCCTCAACCTGACTGAAGCCAACTATGTATTTATGGTGGATCCCTGGTGGAACCCGGCCGTTGAGCAGCAAGCCATTGATAGAACCCACAGAATCGGGCAACTTCAAAAAGTTTTTGCGTACAAGCTCATCTGTAAAAATACCATAGAAGAGAAAATCTTAGAGCTGCAGGAGAAAAAGCAGGCGGTTGCCAAAGACATCATCAATGTAGAAGCAGGCTTTATGAAAAAACTAAAAGAAGAGGATTTGAAAGCTTTGTTTGAGTAAA
>CAZHZR010000065.1:3641-13332 GCA_964537095.1 uncultured Roseivirgaceae bacterium | reverse complement strand
CCGCCGCGGTCGGCATGTTCATCCTGGAAGGAACGTACTGAAAAAATTTGTTTCAGCTTTTCCCGGGCCAACTGCCGTAGAATGCCATCCCCTTTTCCATGGATGATACGGACCTCGTGACTTCCCAACATTGTCGCGTCATCGATAAAGCCTTCAATTACCGAGAGCGATTCTTCGCCACGCATTCCTCTAATGTCTAGATTGGTGCTGAAGTTGCTTCTTTTGTCTATCAGGTTTACGCCCAGGTTCGTTGGGCCTGTACTACCTCCACCTTCTAATTTTCGCTTCTCTTTTCTGGAAATTCTTGAAAGGCGTTTTAATTTTATCAACGATTTAAGGCTTCCCATGGCCACAGATGCATCTTTTCCCTGAATCGCCAGTACCTCACCAATTGCTCCCTGATCTTTTAACTGAACATAGTCGCCTACTTGAATGGGCCCTGACAGGGGAGTATATTCCTCCGAAGGTGCTGCCTCTTCCAGGTCTTCAAAATGCGCTGCTTCGTCAATCTGATCCAGCTCATTTTTCAATCCTTCTAAAGCAGCCCGGCTTTGTCGTGTCGCATCTCTATCTGCCTTTTGTTCTTTAATTTCGCGGATGGTGTACTCAATTTGCTGGTTTGCGTCGCTTATCAACCTTTTTGCTTCCAAACGCGCGTCCTTCAACAACTTATTTTTATTGGTATCAAGATAAGTTTTAAGTTGAGTGTATTCCTCAATTTGCTTTTCCAATGTCCGCTCTTTCACCTGGTTTTCTCTGATTTTCACGGAAAGCTTTTGGCGTTCCAATTCCAGTTCTGCCAGTAGCTGGTCCATATTTACCTGCTCTTCACCAACATTTTCTTTGGATTTCTGAATTACTGAATTGGGCAAACCTATTTTCCTTGAAATCTCCAGCGCAAAAGAACTCCCTGGTTTGCCAATAATGAGTTCGTACAGCGGCTCCAGCTTATGAAGGTCAAAGCGCATGGCGCCATTGATAATTCCGGGCGTTTTTTCAGCAAATTCTTTTAGATTGGCATAGTGTGTGGTAATTACACCGAAGGCTTTTTTTTCATTCAGGGCTTCAAGTATGGCCTGAGCGATTGCGCCTCCGAATGTAGGCTCTGTCCCTGTACCAAATTCATCAATTAAACACAGGGAATGACCGTTTGCATAAAACAGAAAATTTTTCATATTGGTGAGGTGTGAGCTATAGGTACTCAGGTCGTTCTCTATGGATTGCTCGTCACCAATATCAATAAATATGCCTTTAAATAAACCAATTCTAGATCGGTCTGCAACAGGGATCAATAGTCCGCATTGCCACATATACTGCAACAGACCCACAGTTTTTAAGGTAACTGATTTCCCCCCGGCATTGGGCCCTGATATCAGCAAAATTCTGTTATTCTGGTCTACGCTTATAGAAAGCGGGACAATGGGCTTGCCCTGAGATTTATGCGCAAGGAATAACAGAGGGTGTTTCGCATCTATAATTTCGAAGCCAGGCTCCTTCATCAAAATAGGCTTACTGGCTTCAATTTTAATAGCTAATTTAGCTTTCGCCCTTATAAAATCAATAAGTCCCAGGTAAACATACCCTTTCTTTAAGTCCGGGAGATAAGGTCTGATAAAATCTGTTAGCTGCGTAAGTATCTTTATAATTTCTCTGGCCTCCCTCGAATTTAACTCTCTTAAGGTGTTGTTAATTTCAAGCGCTTCGGCGGGTTCCATAAAAACCGTTTGTCCACTGGCGGACTCGTCATGAATAAATCCCCTGACGTGCCTTTTATGTTCGGCTTTTAAGGGTATAACCATCCTTCCTTCTCTCACTGTAAAGCTGGCATCGTCAGGCGTGAAGCCCTGGCTTTTTGCCTGTCTGAGAATTTGTTCCAGTACCTTGCGCAGGCGCATTTGTTCAGATTGCAACTGCTTTCTGATCTCCAGCAGCTCCTGGCTGGCATTATTCTTTAGAACACCATTGTCATCAATCTTAGAGGATATGCCTGTAATAACGGCTTTATCCACCTGTACATGCGTGCCTAATTTTGCCAACTCCGGAAAAGCAGTGGATTTGTCCGCAAAGAATGCAACACTTTGGACAATCGTCTGCAATGAAATCCTCAACCTATGAAAATCCTCCCCAGTCAAAAAGCTTCCAATGATAGCGGCTTTATTGAGCTGAGCATTCATATCCAAAAAATTCATGGTGGGAAAGGAATAAGTGCCTAATAGAATCTGGCGAAATTCCTCTGCCTGAGTCAGCAACTTCTCAAGCATTTGCGGGTCATCGGACCAGCGAATTTTATCAACGAACCCGGTTCCAAGACTGCTAACGCATTCGTTCTTAAGTAGCTCTCTTATTTTGTCAAAGCCAAGTTTGTTCTCTATATTTTGGGGGTAAAGCATTAGGTATTCTTAATCTGCTTGTTTTGTTGTATCCGACTTTGCGGATTCATCGGCTTCCGTCTTCTTATCCACTTCTTCCTTGCTCAACCGTTCTCTCAAGCTCAAACTATCCACAACTGCACTATAGATATCATCCAGCCCTTGCACATCTTTTAAATAATACTCATAACTTTTCAAGTAAACGGTGTCGTTGGGGATCCCGTGTTTTTTAAAGAGAGAATCCTCCACCACCTTAAAAAATCTTTCAGAGGAATCTCTTCTCAAACTCAGATCATTGATCCGGGCTTCAGCAATATGCATGTCGATCAAAAAAGAAACCATCCTGGCTTTAGGCAACACTCCTTCAGGTGCAGTATCCTTCTTTTCACAGGCCCAACAGCTAAAAATTATAAATAAAAATAACAATCGTTCTCTCACAGGTGAAAATTACTTAAATATGTTCTACTTTTAAAATTCCGGGTAATTTGACGTCTATTTTTTCGTTCCATTTACAGCGTAATAGAACCGCTACCAAAATCATTCCATAGTAATAACATTAACTACGAATTTGAACGGTTTTATTTGATCGGCGTCATTCCTGGTATTAAAAGCATTATCTGAATAACGAAAGCCATTTTAAAGCTGTTCCCTTTATAAAAATTTATTAGTTTAACCAAAAGTGTCTAAATTTGTCTTGATGAAGATGGCAAGACTATTAAAAGCTGCTGTTAAAATGAGTAGAAATTCGATGTGTGCAGTAAATCCCGGTGAGATATGAAGGAGCTAATTAAAAAGCTTCGAAAGTATGAAATTCAGATTCGGAAAGCGATTACCTCGCAAATGCAGGGCAATTATCACTCTATATTTAAAGGTTCGGGTCTGGAGTTTGACGATGTACGAACGTATCAATACGGAGATGATATTAGGACCATTGACTGGAATGTTTCAGCCAAAGGTCATGGCACGTTTGTAAAAACATATAAGGAGGAGAAAGAACAGACGGTGATTTTCCTGCTGGATGTGAGCGCCTCGCAAGAGATAGGCAGTCCCGGGCAACAAAAAATTGATATAGGAAAAGAAATTTGCGGAGTACTTACGCTTTCTGCCATTAAAGAGCAAAGCCAGGTAGGCATTATCTGTTTTTCTGATACGAAGGAACAGTACATTAAAGCTGGCAAAGGCGTGAGCCACGGGTATCAGATCATTAAAAAATTATATGATTTAAGACCTGCTTCTATTAAAACAAATATCAGCAAGGGCATTCTATATACCTTAAAAGCAATTAAAAGAAGAAGCGTTGTAATTCTGATTTCGGATTTCATCGATGAAGGTTATGATCACAACCTCAAAGCGTTGGCAAAAAAGCACGATCTCGTTGTTATTAAAATTTCCGATAACCGGGAAGATAAACTTCCAAAACTGGGCATCATTCCTCTGTATGAAAAAGAAAGCAAAAAAACTATTTGGGTAAATACATCATCAAAAGAATTCAGACAATTGATAGACAAGAGCAATACATCCAGCGCCTTTGATTTGAAAGATTTTTGCAAAAAAAATCAAGCAAATTATCTGTCTGTCAATACCAAAGAGGATTATATTCCTCAACTTATAAAGCTTTTTAAATTAAGGAATAAATCCAGGAAGAGTGCCTAAATATTATATTCTGATTTTATGTTTTCTTTTTCCTGCATGGGCTTGGGCGCAATTGGTTAGTCCAACAGGCTCTTTTGGGCAGGACAGTATAAAAATAGGCGAAGAAGTTCCCTATAGCTTGTCTATTCGTTATCCGGCAGATCAAAACATCCTCTTTCCCGATTCGACATACGATTTTTCGCCTTTTGAGCTTGCCAGGAAGGTGTACACCAACACAAATTCAAATGACGGCTTCAGTAGTGATAGTGTCATTTATTATTTAAGAACCTTCGATCTGGAACCCGTCCAAACCTTACGCTTGCCAGTATTTGTAATAGAAGGGTCAGACAGCGTTGAAGTAATGGCGCAGGTGGATTCAGTCTACCTCAATGACGTAATGGTTGGCCCGGATGATCCCTTGCAGGAAACCACAGATTACAGGGATGTAGCGCTCCAATTTAATTCTGCCTATCTGGTACTTGCCCTGGTGATATTGTTGGTAATTATTGCGGCGGTCTTACTCTTGTTTGGCGGCCAAATCAAGAGACAGTATAAAATGTACAGACTGCGAAAAGCGCATTCAAAATTCCTGTCTGCCTACGAGCGTTTAATAACACACTCAAATGGAAAAGATCCAAAATCTGCCACCGAACACAGCTTAAATTTCTGGAAGGTTTACATGGAAAAATTAGATAAAATACCATTTACTAAACTTACCACGAAAGAGGTAAGCCAATTCATAAAAGATGAAAGCTTACTGTCTACACTGAAGACAATGGATAGGAATATCTACGGCCGTCATAATCAGGAAGATGTACGGGCAAATTTACTTTTGTTGAAAGAAATTGCGAATCGGCGATATGAAGAAAAAATCGAGGAGGTGAGAAGTGAATAGAGTAGATAATAGTTGGCAATGGCTTTCCCCTGAATGGTTCTATCCCAGTACATTTTTTTCGATAACCTGGGAAAACCCTTATGTGCTTTACCTGCTGGCGTTGGTTCCTGCGATTTTTGTGCTTCGCTGGCTTTTTAATTTCAAGCTCCGCCAAAAGTTGGACATTGCGCTGCCTAAAAAGGAGATCAAATGGAATGCCTCCACACTAATTCGGTTTATTCCAGACATCTTAATGACCCTGGTGCTTGCTTTGATTATAATCGCGTTGGCAAGGCCACAAAAAACAAATGAAAAGGTAGATCAGTGGACTGAAGGAATAGATATCATGCTCGTGATAGATATTTCTGAATCCATGAAAATCGAGGACTTTAAGCCCAATAGGTTGCAGGCTGCAAAACAAGTGGCGCAGGATTTTGTGAAAGGGAGGTTTCAGGACAGGATTGGACTGGTCATTTTTTCCGGTGATGCCTATTCATTGGCTCCGCTTACCACCGACTATGAGTTGCTTAATACCTACATAGATGATATCTCGTTTGACAAAATCGAAAACCGGGGAACGGCTATTGGAAGTGCTCTCGCGGTGGCAACAAACCGGCTACGGGAGTCAGAATCAAAATCTAAAGTGGTGATATTGCTCAGCGATGGAGACAATACTGCAGGCAACATAGATCCTGTTACCGCTGCTGAACTTGCATATGCCTACGGCATCAAAATTTATTCGGTGGCCATTGGCAGGGAAGGAAAAGTACCCATGGGAAAAGACTTTTTTGGGCGAACAAATTATATAGACAATACCCTTGACGAAACTACCCTCCGAAGAATAGCGGAGATTGGGGAAGGAAAATTTTTCAGAGCCTCTGATAATGAGGCTTTGCTGGAAGTTTTTGAGACTATCGATCAGTATGAAAAGGTAGAAATTAAAGAATCTGCGTACAAAAACACCACGGACTACTATAACATTTATCTCATGTGGGCCATTTTGCTATTTCTTCTGTGGTTACTCCTGAAATCTACCTTTATTAGCAATGCGCTTCAGGATTAAATGAGCATTTCAGACAACTCCTTTTAAGGGCAATAATAGAAAATACAGCGGGTGTTAGAATGTCCCGCTTTGTCAGGCGCACCCAGGAGGCTTCCTACTCTTGTTTCACCATTTTAAAATCGATAACAGTCAGGTTATTTACCTCACCTCTTCTGATCCTGAAAAAGAGTGAATCTGAAGTCAATATTACGTTTTCGGCTACTTCCTCAGTGAGCTGGTCCTCATTAAAAATGATTTGCTGCTCCTCCGCCCTGTAAGTCCAGGTACCTTTGTTCTCATTGAGAGAAAAGGGACTGATCGTGGAATTATAATTTCCTTCCTTTTCAAAAATTATCTGTCCGGAAAGCTTCGTCTCAACGATACCGCTGGGTACCGTAGCGATAAAGGATACACCCTCATAGGTACCCACCAGCAAGCTATTGTTCGCTACAATGTCAGCATCGGGATCTGGTAGTGTTCCATCATCGCTGCTACAGGACAGGCCAAAGCTCAAAAAACAAAAAAGCGACAAATAATAATAATAAAAGGGCTTCATTTGAAATGTATTAAATTCTCTTTTATAACTGAATTTGACCTTATTTGGTTGTAAAGTCTGTTATGACTTGCTAAAAAAATTCGCTACCATGATTCCATGGCGAAGTAAAGCAAACGGAGTCCGAAAATCATCAATCCGCAGCCGACCACGATATTCATTAATCTTAGAAATTTGAAAGTCAATAACTTCTTCAGCTTATTGGCTACAAATGATTTCAAAACATCTGTTAAAAATACGGTAGAAATTATGGCTGCAAAAAAAACACTGGCATCTGATCCCGAATAATTATAATTCACCGTTGCCATTGTAGCTATCCCTATCCAAAATAGAAATACAGAGGGATTAATACCATTTAGCAAAAAGCCTTTAACAGTTTGACGCAATAAACCCATTTTGCCACCGATATGAACTTTCTGAACCTTCGGCGCCTGTACGGGCTTTAAAAGAGAACTCGCCCCAAACCCCACCATAATAAATCCTCCTGCAAGACCGAGCCAAAAATTAACGCTATCGGCTTGAAAAAGTTGAGAGATTCCGAAGTAAGTAATCGAAACGTAGAAGGCATCGCTCAAAGCTATACCCATAGCCATGAAAATACCTGCGTAAAACCCCTTTTCAATACTTGTCTGAATTAAAGCAAAAAATACGGGCCCTATAAAGATGGTCAAAAGCAGACCAAATAACATACCATTCCACAGAACCATCATGGATTACCGGCTGCCAACTCAGCTTCCACAAATTCTTTCCAATTTTCAAACTGAGCGCCCTTTATCACCCGCGGAAATTTATTCTGTCCTCCTTCTTTGCCATTTAACTTCATCCATTTATAGAAAAATCCAGAGGGGACAATTTTTACATAAATATCTTTTAGGGCGGCGCTTCTTTCTATCGCATAATCGTCGTTCAGCGCTTTCAACCTGCTATCCAACAAGGATTTAAACTCTTCGGACGAAACCGGGGCATCCACCCCAATGTACCACTGATGGGCAAAAAGTGATTGATGCGGAACCCCTGCCACCGCAAATTCTTTAATAACTATGTCCAACTCCTCTGCAACTAACTCTACAGCCTTATTCATATTTTCCACTGAAAGATGTTCGCCACACAAGCTTAAAAAATGCTTCGTTCTTCCTGTAATTACGATTTCATGCTCACTTTTAGAAGTGAATTTGATCACATCTCCAATCAGGTATCGCCATGCTCCTGAACAGGTAGAAATCAGCATCGCATATTCATGTCCTTCCTCCACCTCATGTGTCATTAGCGTTTCTGGATTCTCTACCATATCCCCCGAAGGCAGGAAATTGGCATCGTTGAAGGGCACAAATTCATAGAAAACACCATTATTGAGCACCAACCTCATGGAACGACGATTTGGAAGTGCCTGGAAAGCAAAAAATCCCTCGGAAGCAAGGTAGGTTTCCATATAAGTAAGTGGCTTCGCCAACAAGTTTTCAAATCCCTTTCTATAAGGATCAAAAGAAACACCGCCATGAACATAAATCGTTAAATTGGGCCAGATATCATGGATGTTGTTCACATTATAATGCGCAATTATCTTCTCCATTAATATTTGTATCCAGGCGGGCACGCCTACTATAACGCCAATATTCCATTTAGAAGCATTTCTGGTGATTTCATCCAGCTTGTCATTCCAGTCGGGATTGGCGGCAATTTTCTGGCCTGGCTTATAAAAATGCTGAAACCAAATTGGCAACTGACTGGCAGTGATTCCGCTCAAGTCTCCTTCAAAGTAATTTCCCCGGTGATTTAGATGTGTGCTTCCTCCGAGCATTAGTATTCCCGTCTCGAAAAGCTTGTCAGGAAGATCATATTTGGAGAGAGAAAGGATTTGACGAATACTAGTTTTTCTGATAGCTTTGATTTGGTGCTGCGTAATGGGTATATATTTTGAAGATGCTTCGGACGTTCCCGAACTTAAAGCAAAGTATTTTACTTTACCAGGCCAGCAAACATCTGCTTCTCCTGCCCGTGCTTTGTGCCACCATTTATTATAGATGTCATTATAATGATGCACAGGTACATTTTCTTTAA
The DNA here is from genome assembly GCA_964537095.1 of uncultured Roseivirgaceae bacterium. Classification (GTDB taxonomy): domain Bacteria; phylum Bacteroidota; class Bacteroidia; order Cytophagales; family Cyclobacteriaceae; genus CAMPJM01. Next base: position 4,804 of record CAZHZR010000065.1, on the reverse strand, counting down.
ATTGACTATAGAAATTTTCCAGCTTGTGACTTCTAAATTCGCTGAGGATGGATTTAAAGGAATACGCCTTTCCAAACTGGGTATTTCTGGCCGAAATCAGCAATTTCCTCAATTCAACTTTTTGCAAATCAAAAGCAGATGAATATTCCTGTTCAAGGCTTTCTCTGATTCTGATGCCCTTTTTTAATAAGGTTCCTAAAATTGCCATAGCATTTTATATTTTTATCGTACACAAAAATAAAAGTCTTTTGATGCAAATGAAGATTAATGTAAAAAAAGAAATCATTCCAAACAAATGACGCCTGAGGCGCTAGGGGAAAGCAATGGTTTAGAGAAAGATCAACTTTAGATCTGCCAAACTTCCACTTTAACAAGGGAATAAGAAGGAAATGGGCTATTTTTACCACGTTTTCAGTCGTCAGGAGATTGAAATTACTAAAAGAAGCCAAAGTAGATGTCAATAAAAGTCAACCTTGAAAATATTGAGAAAACGCTGGTTCCATACCGGGCCGAATTGGTAGCTGTTAGCAAAACCAAGCCCGTTGAGCAGTTGCTGGAGGCATATCAGACTGGAATTAGAGATTTTGGAGAAAACAAGGTGCAGGAAATGGTTGAGAAGGAACAACAGTTACCAAAGGATGTTCGCTGGCACATGATCGGCCATTTGCAAAGAAACAAGGTGAAATACATTGCTCCCTTTGTCTACCTGATTCATGGCGTGGATAGTTTAAAGTTACTAAAAGAAATAGACAAGGTGGGCAATAATTTGGGAAGGAAGATCAACTGTCTCTTACAGGTGCACATTGCTGAAGAAGAAAGTAAGTTTGGCTTTTCCCATGAAGAGTTGGATCAGTTATTTGAGCACCCTGATTTTATGGCGATGAGCAATGTTGATATCAAAGGGTTAATGGGAATGGCGACGTTCACTGAAAATAAGGATCAGATAAGGAAAGAATTCAGAGGTTTAAAGGAGCTTTTCAACTCTCTGGCATCTCGATATTCCGACAAACATCATGTAGAGATGAATATCCTATCAATGGGCATGAGTGGTGATTACCTGATTGCGCTTGAAGAAGGAAGTAACATGATAAGGGTTGGAAGTTCTATTTTCGGAGCAAGGAGTTATTAGATGTTAGATGAAAAATGTTAGATTTTAGATTGGA
>CAZHZR010000065.1:1860-3541 GCA_964537095.1 uncultured Roseivirgaceae bacterium | reverse complement strand
AAATTAGATATACGATATAAGATGTTAAGTACGGCGACATCGATGAATAAAAGGATTCTACGGGGTTTAAAGGAGTAACGAACACAGCACAAAAAAACAAATAATTTATGCAAAAGCTATTTTTATTGTCAGGAAGCGCTTTGGGCGCATTAGCAGTAATGATCGGTGCGTTTGGAGCCCACGCTTTAAAAGGTACGTTGGAAAACACCGGGCGCCTGGAAACTTTTGAAACAGCAGTAAAATACCAGTTCTATCATGTGCTGGCCTTACTGCTCCTGGGAGTCCTCATGTCAAAATTTGATCACCGCTTTTTGAATTATGCCGGCTATTCGTTTATTATTGGAATGGTTATCTTCTCTGGCTCATTGTACATTTTATGCCTTACCAATGTGGGAAAATGGGGCGCTGTCACCCCCGTCGGAGGTTTGTTTTTAATCGCAGGCTGGGTATTAATGTTTCTTGGAATATTTAAAAATTCATAATACCCAGTATGGATAAAGACAGGACAATATTCATCTTTATGCCTCTCACTGAACCGTACGAACGGGTCATTGCTCACGGATTCGGTTAAGCCTTCTTTACCCTTCCGAAGTTGGCACCTTCCTGTTTTGTACTTCAAAAATTTCCATTTTCCAGCTAATACAACAGACAAAACAATGTCTCATTTTGGCGTCTACTGACTGCTGTACAATCCTCCGTTTTTACCCAAACAACGACAACTGTTCCGGCTTGGCTCGGGTAACTTGCATATCGCCAGCTGTAATTGTATAAATAGGAATTTCCGATGTTCTGGAGGTCAAGACAACCTCTACGCCGTCTGCATAGCTTCGAAACAGATTATGCACCAACTCAGGATCGTTGTTTTCTTTCGACAAGTGGGATAGAAAAACGTGACTTAGATTCGGTCCTCTGTGCTTGCAGAACAAATCCAGTGCCTGTTCATTTGATAAATGTCCAAAATGACTGCTGATCCGGCGCTTCAGATGGAAAGGATATCTGCCGGTAGCCAGCATTTGGCTATCATAGTTCGTCTCCAGAAATATGGCATGGCAGCAATTGAAATGCTTAATTACATGTTCGCAGGGCGCACCTATATCGGTGAAGATTCCCACACAAATTCCATTTTGCTTCACAATAAAGCTTTGAGGATCGTGTGCATCATGGTTTTTAGGGAAAGCCAACACTTCTAAATCCCCGATAGCTACCGACTCGTATGGAGAAAGCTTGAAATTAAGCGGGTTGTTATAACTTAGATGGGCATCGCTGATAGTACCCGGCGTGCTATAAACCGGAAGCTGGTATTTTTTCGACAGCACCTTTACCCCTTTGATATGATCACTATGTTCGTGAGAAATAAACACCGCTTGCACTTTTTTCATTGAAAGTCCCAAACGGTCCAACCGCCGCTCCGTTTCCCGGCAACTTATTCCCGCATCCACCAGGATTGCCTCCTTGTCGTTGCCTATATAAAAACAGTTGCCATTGCTTCCGGAATTGAGTGCTGTCACATATAAACCCATGTACAAATATCCAAAAATTAGGTGAGCGAAACCAGCAAAACCCAAGGATCTACAAGCATTATTTGCACCCCTCAGAAAACCGGCATTTCAATTGCCTCTCCTGCCCACTGTCTGCTCGCCTTACTATCGATTTGTTTGCCTATTGACTATTGCCTATTGCC
>CAZHZR010000065.1:0-1760 GCA_964537095.1 uncultured Roseivirgaceae bacterium | reverse complement strand
TTTTGATTTTGTTTACTGCTTGTCATCTTCTTATATTGAAAAATTATTTTTTAGCAAACAGGATAAAATTTAAACCATACGATACGCCATGAAATTTACTATTCTTTTTTTTATTGCAGTCATTACCGCTTCTTTGAAGCCATCTGAGCCGGTAAACCTTTTCAATGGGAAGGACCTTACGGGATGGCATATGGATGTGCCCGAAATGGATAAAAATGCCAATGCAAAACCTCCGTTTATTGTAAGAGACGGACTTCTCGTTAGCCTGGGAACGCCTGGAGGACATCTTATCACCGACGAGCGCTACAAAAACTATAAACTTACCGTCGAATACAGATTCGCCGGTGAACCGGGAAATTGCGGCGTTCTGGTTCATGCTTCTACACCCAGAGCACTTTATGGCATGTTTCCAAAATCCATTGAAGTACAAATGATGCATGAAAACGCCGGCGATTTCTGGTGTATTGTAGAAGATATAGAAGTGCCGGATATGGTCAGTCGCCGGGGACCAAAAGAAAACTGGGGAATTACAGAAGGAAAGGAACGACGTATCAAAAATTTAACGGATAATTCTGAAAAACCGCTTGGTGAATGGAATACGATGGTGGTTGAGTGCAAATTAGATTCCGTAAAAGTCTGGGTAAACGATGATTTGGTAAACGTAGGCTATAATTGCACAGCGCAAGAAGGAAGAATCGCTTTACAGGCTGAAGGCTCTGAAGTGGAATTCAGAAAAGTTACTTTGACCCCAATTTAAAATATTAAAAGCCACTTTAGCATAACAAATAACATCACCACATAGGGAGATAGCAATTATTAAGGTTTTAGTGAATTTATATACATTTATCCCTCCAAAACAGACAATATAAAAATATATTTACCATAAAACATATACCAAACTTTAATAAACAAAAGTATTTTTCACAGGTTCTTTAATGCAAATATATCTGCAAACAATAATTTTTTAACCTATGAAAAATATAAAAAAACAAGCAACAAAACTTCATTATCTCCTCATCGTCATTTTTTGCCTGGGAGCGGTAGCCTGCAACAACGATGACGACAATGGCAACCCTATTGATGATGAAATAAGTGACCAAGACAGAAATTTTGCGATGAATGCTACCTTTTCGAATTTAGCTGAAATTGAAATGGGTGAACTAGCAGCTTCTAAGGGCAACCTTGAAGCGGTTAGAGCTTTTGGCGAAATGATGGTAACCGAGCATACTACCGCCCAGAACCGGTTAGAAACAATAACTGACTCTCTGGACATAACCATACCAGACACGCTAAAGACTGAACATCGGATCATGCATGAACAACTATCGGCACTTAGCGGTGAAGCATTTGACAGTGCCTACATAATGAGTCAAGTGATTGCACATGAGCAGGCAGAGCAAATATTTGCAACGCAAGATGACGACGGCGAAAACGATGCCCTGGAAGATTATGCCGAAGAAAATCTTCCGCATATAAGAATGCATTTGCAACGAGCCAGAGAAATCCGGGACAATGATTTGGGATTGGGTGATAATTAAATGACTTGTAAAACTCAGGTACAAGAAAAAGAAGAATTACACATGTTTTTACGACAACCACCTCTTAATCTCCTCCTTGGAAAAGGAGGAGATTTAATGGAATGTGTAACTCTTCTTTTATTCCCCTAAGCTATTAAACGCAAGAAAAAGAAGAATCTAATTTTAATTCGTGCAAAGCCGAGTTTTACAACAACTTAAACATTTGAAGAGGCTGCTTAAATA
>CAZHZR010000064.1:9176-13338 GCA_964537095.1 uncultured Roseivirgaceae bacterium | reverse complement strand
ACATTAACAGAGGGTGTTACGTTCTACTCCGCCGCAGCGACTGAGATCCGATCCAAAGCTAAATTGTATGGAAAGATGGGAAAGGCAGAAAATAGATACATCGGTATCTTATCAATTGATGCACTAAAGCTTGTTCCTATCGCCCTTCTTCCGCCCTTTGTACATTTCAAGTTCTGGATGGTTTTCCCCGTACCCTGGATTCTGTTTTTTTGGTAACGGTTGCCCTCTGTACTCGCGTCCGAAATGGATGTGCTTCATTTGCGTTTGGCATGACTTGATGGGGCATCTTGGTATTTCCGGAAAATTCAGGCTAATGCCGGCATGAATATATAATGCCGGCGATTTGTGCTTTATACCGCTTGTTGATTCGGGTAGATTTATAGTATAGCCACTGAACTCATAGGAAGGCCGTAGAACAAGTCTGAAGTACTCCGAAAGATTTTTCTCAATGGGAACCCCGATATTGAAATATAATCCCTGGTCAATCGATTCCTTGTTGAAGCTTTTGCCCCGGTTGTGTTTGCCAAATTGTGCGTCTATTACGAATGAATAATCCCAGTAGTCATAAACCCTTGCCCCCACGGTACCAAAGAACCTCGTCTGAAGCATGGTTTCTGAGGTTTGGTCATAATTATTCAAAAACTGGTCATCAAACTCCGGAAAATGGCTCTTGAAAATGTGATATTCCACCGCAAGTCCTGCTCCCAGCCTGAAACGGTTGATGTTATAATGCAGGGACAACATCAGGGGAATGCTGGTTCCCCGGGCTTTAAAGTTGATGGTCGCCGTATCTGTATTTATTAATACATCACCAGGGGATGTAAACAAGCCCTCTACAAATTGAGGGTCTGTGATCCAGTTGCTATAGCCGCTATTTGGGCCAGATGCTGAAAGGCTACTGTTCTCGATGATGTACAGATTATTTCCTTTTTGAAGAAGGGAGTATTCGTCAGCCTCGTGCCTGTAAAAAGTTCGCCCATACCCGGTTGTCATGGTTAAGGAAAAGCCATTGAGAAACTGTCTCAAAAGGCTTCTTTCGATCCCCTGCTCGTCCTTATACATCATAAAGGACTTTTTCCCTTGAGAAAGCAATTCTGATGAACCACCAAAGGTAAATACCGAAACTAAAATAAAATAAACACTAAATTTATTTTTAAGGTGCATTCAATCAATTTTACGCTGCCAATCGGACCGTGTTGCCTGAGGGTCTCTGGTATATAACTATCAACCGATTTTTCAAGAAACAAAAAACGATAACAAGTATTGCTACTCAGGTTTCGTTCAATCGTGTTTTATATACAATTTTGGTGCTAAATATAATTTTAAAAATTCACAAAATGCAAATTAAGCATTCTTCCAATGTATTTTAACTGTTGTTGATTGTATTTTATTACCATTCATCCATAATAAATTCCAATACTAAAATAACCCTATCGCTTTTCAAATAATCCTTGCAAATAAAGCAATATCTATTTTAAATTGCACTCTTTATATAAAGCCTGCTGAAAAAATCAGAAGGTGTATATAGATGACCCTTTTATTTTTTGACAGGTACCCGATTTTATGATAGCTATAGAAAATGTTCACAAGTCTTATCCCGTCGGCAAACAGTCGCTGCACGTTCTTAAAGGAATTGATATGCATGTCGCTGAAGGGGAATTCGTTTCCATCATGGGTTCTTCGGGTTCAGGAAAATCTACCCTTTTAAACATTTTAGGAATTTTGGACAATTATGATTCGGGCGACTACAAACTGGCAAACACATCGATAAAGGGCCTTTCTGAGTCAAAGGCCGCCTTCTACAGAAATCGATTCCTGGGATTTGTATTTCAGTCATTTAACTTATTAGGTTTTAAAAATGCCATGGAAAACGTGGCCCTGCCTTTATATTACCAAAAAGTGAGTCGTACTAAAAGGAATAAAATGGCTCTTGAATACTTAGACAAAGTAGGATTGCGACAATGGGCTGAGCATATGCCGAGTGAGCTATCTGGTGGACAAAAGCAGCGGGTTGCAATAGCAAGGGCATTGATCTCGGACCCAAAGGTAATTCTGGCAGATGAACCAACTGGTGCCCTTGATACCCAAACTTCCTATGAAGTAATGGAAATTTTTAAGGAAGTAAATAAATCAGGCAAAACAATAGTAATCGTAACCCACGAAAACGACATAGCAGCTAAAACAGACCGTGTGATCAGGCTGAAGGATGGACTGATTATCAGCAGAGATTTTGAGATAGCCTGAAGTTGGAAGACGGGAGCTGGAAGTGGAAGTGCGAAATTAATGCAAGAGGCAAGACCAGATGCTCTGAATAGCTTTTAATTATATCATCAGGCGATTGGTACATTATATAATTACACATTAAATTATGTTTGACCTGGACAAGTGGCAGGAAATCTACCACACCATCAAGAAAAATAAGTTAAGGACATTCCTTACGGCATTCAGTGTTTCCTGGGGGATCTTTATGCTTATTTTTCTGCTGGCATTTGGTACCGGCCTGCAAAATGGTGTTGAGGGCCAGTTTGGTGATGTAGCCACAAACAGTCTATGGTTGAACGCCGGACAGACGAGCATGCCTTATAAAGGGATGAAGCCCGGGAAGCAGGTTCAAATGGATAATTATGATTTCAACGCCATCAAAAGTCAGATTGCTGGCGTGGACAAAATCACATCCAGATTCTATTGCTACGGTGAATTTACCATCCGCTACAAAAATAAATATTCTTCCTTTGAAGTATTGGGCTGCCATCCTGACCATCGATATCTGGAAAGCCAGGTGCCGGTGAAAGGGCGGTTCATCAATGAACCTGATATAAAAGGAAGGCGAAAAGTAGCTGCTATAGGTACGAAAGTAGTGGAGAGCCTTTTTGGCACTGAAGAACCTATTGGCAAGATGATAGATGTCAATGGCATCATGTACAAGGTGGTGGGTGTTTTTCAAGATGGTGGGGACGAGGGTGAGGTTAGAAGAATATTTATCCCTATTTCTGTGGCCCAGCTTACCTATGAGGCTACGAATCAGGTTCATCAGATAATGTTTACTATTGGTGATGCCGGTGTGGAAGAATCCAATGTAATTAAAGAAAATGTCATAAATCTGATGTCGCAGCGACATCAATTCGATCCTACAGACACCCGAGCCTTGTTCATTTGGAATAATGTGGAAGAATTTCAAAAATTCAGAAGCCTCTTTACCGGCATAGAAATGTTTTTATGGGGAGTAGGCCTGGTAACCATTGTCGCCGGCATAGTGGGTGTGAGCAATATCATGTTAATCGTGGTAAAGGAAAGAACCAGAGAAATCGGGGTTAGAAAAGCATTGGGAGCCACTCCTGCTTCAATTATCGGCCTTTTTCTTCAGGAATCCATTGCGATAACCTTGCTGGCAGGTTATGTAGGGCTTTTGGCAGGGGTTGGTTTGATTGAATTGATCAACTGGGCTATGATTAATTTTCAGATGGAAGCTGAATTCTTTAAAAATCCTAAAGTTGATCTCGGCATCGCTGTAAAAGCCACCTTACTATTGGTGGTAGCTGGAGCATTGGCCGGCTTTTTCCCCGCCAGGAAAGCTGCAAAAGTTAATCCGATTGAAGCTTTAAAAGATGAGTAATGAATCGATAATGAGAGAATGGGCCAATGGGGCAGGCTTTATAAACAACTAATATTAGAACAGTGAACCAACACTCAATAAAAAACCATAAAGAAACCAGATGCTATCTCTAACACCCATTAGCTAACACCAGGAGAACATGTTTGACTACGATAAATGGCAGGAAATTCTTGCTACCATGAAGAAAAATAAGCTGAGGACATTCCTGACAATGTTTGGTGTGTTCTGGGGTATTTTTATGTTAATGCTGCTGTTAGGATCCGGGAACGGTCTGGAAAATGGTGTGACCAAAAATTTTGGAGCCTGGGCCACCAACAGCGGCTTTGTTTGGAGCAACCGTACTACTATGGCTTACCAGGGCATGAAGCCAGGAAGATTTCTGAGGTTTACCAACGAAGACAAGCAGGCGCTAGAGCAAAATGTGGAAGGACTCGGAATACTGGCGCCACGCAACAATCTGGGCGGATGGAGAGGCGGAAATAATGTAAGCAGAAAAACCAAGACAGGTGCTTTTACAATATTCGGCGATTATCCGGAGTATCAGCAGGT
>CAZHZR010000064.1:6940-9076 GCA_964537095.1 uncultured Roseivirgaceae bacterium | reverse complement strand
CGCGACCGTCATAAGGTGCATCCTGATGACGTGAACGCCCTGGGATCTGAAAACCTGGAGAAGGAGTTCGGACAAATCAATGGACTATTCACGGGGATAAGCATCTTTGTATGGATAGTCGGTACCGGAACATTGATGGCGGGCGTAATTGGAGTGAGCAATATCATGCTCATCATTGTAAAGGAACGTACAAAGGAAATTGGGGTAAGAAAAGCCCTGGGGGCCACTCCCGTCTCCATCGTCAGCCTGATATTACAGGAGTCCATCGTTATCACTGCTTTTGCAGGCTACATTGGGATTTTTTTGGGCACAATCGTCATAGAATCTCTGGGTCACTTTATACGACAGCAGCCTGGAGGCTCGCTCGACATGTTTGGGCCACCGGAGGTTAAAGTGGAAACTGCAATCGCATCTCTTTTGACGCTGGTATTTTTCGGAGCTTTGGCAGGATTGATCCCAGCGAGAAAGGCCTCGAAAATAAGTCCTATTGAAGCGATTAGAATAGACTAAAATAATTTGACAAACAACCTATAGTTAACAAAATGAAAAAGATAATTACCATTGTTGTTATTTTGATTTTAATAGCAAGTTTTTTTGGGACGGGTTATTTCCTCTATCAAAAATCTGTTGAACCGCCCGTAATATATGAAACAGACTCGCTGTTTGTAACGGACATCGTGAAGAAAACTGTAGCAACCGGCTCCATTTTGCCCCGACGAGAAATCGAGTTGAAATCACAGGTGTCTGGTGTGGTAGAGACGCTGTTTGTAGAAGCAGGCGAAATTGTAAAGCAAGGTCAACTGATTGCAAAAATTAAGATCATCCCGGATGTAGTTTCTTTAAACAATGCTGAGGCCAGTGTGAAAAATGCCAACATAAATTTCAAAAACAGGGAACAGGAGCTGGCAAGACAAAAAGGCTTATACGAGCAAAAGGTGATTTCTGAATTAGAATACAACCCTTTTCTTCTGGAATTTAATCTGGCGCAGCAAACCCTGGAAGCTGCCGAAAACAACCTGGAATTAATAAAAGAGGGCGCTTCCAAAAAATCGAACAACGTATCTAATCTCGTCCGGTCCACCGCCGAAGGGATGGTTCTGGATGTGCCTGTAAAAGAAGGCACGTTTGTGATCGAAAGCAACACCTTTAATGAAGGCACCACCATCGCTTTTGTAGCAGATATGAATGAGATGATTTTTGAAGGTAAGGTAGATGAATCTGAAGTGGGAAAACTAAAAGAAGGCATGGATCTGGACCTGGTGATTGGTGCTTTGGACACCGAAAAATTTCAGGCAAAATTAGAGTTCATTTCACCCAAGGGGGTTGAAGAAGAAGGTGCCATTCAATTTCCCATAAAGGCCGAGGTAAATCTGCAGAAAGACTCGTTTCTGAGGGCGGGCTACAGTGCCAATGCAGACATTGTGTTAGACAAGCGGGACAGCGTATTGGCGATAAGAGAAAGCAACTTGATGTTTGAGGGGGATAAAACCTTTGTAGAAATACAAACAGGCAATCAGCAATTCGAAAAGCGGGAAATTCAAACCGGATTATCAGACGGGATCAATATAGAGGTCCTAAAAGGTTTGAAAAAAGACGATTACATCAAAAAAATATAAATGATTGTTGTTGTTGTTGTAGATGTAGAGACGCGATTCATCGCGTCTTTTTTATTCATCGCGTCTCTGATTTATTTGAGACGCCATTTATGGCGTCTCAACGGCTAATGTTTAACTGCTTCCCCGCAATTAAACATTAGCCTTCTACATCACCTTCAGGATTTTCATCGGTCCTTTCTTTTTTTACCTGTGACAAAATTTCCTGATACCTGGTTTTTACTTCCTGATCGCTACTTATCGCTTTGGTAATTTTATTGTAAGCAGTACCTCCCAATTCATCTTTAATAAGAGTAGTATAATTGTCTTTAAACTCAGCAGTCAATTCTTCATATTTGGCCTGGATATTATCATAAGCCATTCGCTCCTCGTCCGTTACTGCTAATTCCTGGAGTTTTACCGAATCTTCATTGGCTCCCTGAATCTCAACAAATCTTCTACCTCCCTGCATCAAATCTTCAGCCTGGATCAAATTATTGTACTCTCGTTGAATGGTTTGTTTCATGGCATCGATGGAGTCCAT
>CAZHZR010000064.1:1422-6840 GCA_964537095.1 uncultured Roseivirgaceae bacterium | reverse complement strand
CCCGCTAATCTAAGACCAATATTATGCCAAAATAAGCAGAAAATAAAAGAATCGAACTAAAAGTGGATATATATAACAATTTTGTCCATAAAAAATTTTCAAATAAACATCTGCTTCAAATTAAGGTTTAAGTTTTACCTATCATTTTTTAAGTACTTAGATATAAAAAATATGAAGACAATTAATAAGGAAGACATCCAAAAGTTAAATGAAGTAAAAAGCAAAACATTTATTTCAATATATATACCTACACACAGGGCGGGAGAAGCCGTAAATAATGGGAAGGATATTATAGTTTTTAAAAATCAAATTCAGAAGATAAAAAATGAGCTTCAAACAAAAGGTATGGCAGAGCCGGCCGCTAAGGAATACCTGAGGGAAGGATATAGGTTGATTGAGGACACAGGATTCTGGCGTGATCAGGCTGAGGGACTTGCGGTTTTTATTGCCGATGACTTTTTTGAATATTTCACCGTGCCGTTTACGTTTAAGGAGTCTGCAATGATATCAAATGCTTTTAATTTAAAAGAATTGATGCCCGTATTGCAGGGAGATGGCAGGTATTATGTGCTCACACTCAGCCTCAATAAAATTCGCTTCTTCGAAGCCACGAAACATACGATCACTCCAATCAGCCTTCCTGGCGATACACCAACAAGCCTGGAAGAAGGAATGAAATTTACTGAAGTCATGTCTAACGTCCAGAAAAGGCATGCGGCTACCGGGGGCGTAAGTAATACAGTTTACCATGGTCAGGGTGCAGATGATAACAGAGATGAATTTGTGTTGGAAGATTACCTGAGGGATGTTGCCAAAGGCGTTTTTGAAATCGTTAAGGAAGAAAACAGTCCAATGGTTTTATTAGGGACGGAAAAAGTTAAACATCTTTACAAAGAAGCAAATCGGTACGGCCACTTACTTGAAAAGAGCTTAGATGGAAATCCTGATGATCTGAAGCCAGTTGAGATTAAAAACAAGTCATGGGAAGTTGTGAGGGATTTGTTTATCAAAAACCGGGACAACCATATGCGAAAATATAGCGAACTGGCAGGAACCGGGCGTACTTCTTACGATCTGAAAAAGATAGTTCCTGCTGCTGTAAATGGTAGAATAGAAGCCCTTTTCGTTGCACAGGGCCTTCAGGTTTGGGGTAAGTTCAATGAATCGGACCAGTCGGTGGTGGTAAATGAAGAGCGAAGTGAGGATGACTATTGCCTTCTGAACAAGGCGGCAACGGAAACTTTCCTGAATGGTGGCGAAGTTTATACCCTTGACAGTCAGAATCTACCGGAATATTCTGTTGACACGCCAATGGTGGCTGTGATGCGGTATTAACATTGTAGGTAAGACGCGGGAAACCGTGTCTACCTACAATTTAGCTACAATCTTAAAATTAAGGAACCGGGCAGACAGGGAATTGGGTACGGCAAATTGTTGGTTATCTACTGTTTCAATCCAGGTATATGAAAGTATATTGTTGTTACCCAGCAGGTTGAGCACTTCCAGGCTGATCCAAAGAGACTTCAGGGAAAGCCTCTGCTCCTTCTGATCTATGGTAAAATCAAATATTTTAGAAAAGCCTATATCTACTCTCCTGTAAGCTTTTCCGGTAAAATAGTTTCTATACCGGTCGTTATTGGGCGGGCCAAATGGCAGCCCACTACCATACAATAAACTTAAATACATTCTTATACTGGGATCGTTGGGTATATGATCCTGGAAATAAACGCCCAGATTCACCCTTTGATCAGACGGACGTCTCATATAGCCCTGATCATCGCCCTCTATATCTTCTTTTGTACTCATTATTCCCAGGCTCAGCCATGATTCTGCGCCCTTAATAAACTCTCCGCTGATTCTTGCATCGAGCCCCACTGCATAAGCTACGGCATTATTTTCAGCAGTATATCTCATTCTTACATTGTCAACTTCATAGGGAATTACATTTTCCAGATATTTATAATATGCTTCTGTCACCCATTTAAAATTCCGGCCCCAAATCTTAAAATTATAGTCAAAGCCGACGATGTTATGTAAAGAGCTTTGCGCCCGAATACTCTTATTAATTTCGCCTTTCAAATTGCGCAGCTCTCTGTAAAAAGCAGGTTGCTGATAGAGACCAATAGCAACGCGAAAGATAAAATCGCGTTCCCACCCGGGTTGAAATGAATATTGCACACGAGGGCTTATCAATAGCTGCTTGTTAAAGCTCCAGTAATTAAATCTGATGCCGTAGGTAATTTGGTTCTTAGCGTTGAGCAAGCTGGAGTTTTGCAGATAAGCGTTGATCCTATAGGTAGACATTGAGGTTGTCGCGTCTACAGAATTCATAATATCGACAAAGTCCGAGGAATCCTTAAAGGCAAATTCCTTAAATATATCGTCAATTTCTTCCAGTGAATAACCAACCCCGAATTCCAGAGTATGCGCATTATTGATGTAGAAAGTGTTTCTGCTCTCTGCATTAAAGATTAAAGCATCAAGCCTGTTTCTGGCATACCGATAGTTTGAACCTATGCCCCGTATGGTGACACATTCGTTGATATCGCTGCCAGGAATACTATTTATGTCACACAGTCTATAAGCCCCTTCTATATCATAGTACTCCCGTTCAAGGGTATAAACGCCAGACAGAATGACGTCTGCAACAAATCGTTTCGAAAACATATGGGATAACTTTACACCGGTTTGATAGGTGTCGTACTCCATTATTTCATTTCCCTGGAAATATATGTTAAGCATCATCATTTGCTGCCAGGTGCCAAATGAATTCTGCTGCGAAGCCGGCTCGATCAGGTATCGATTTCTTGCATATGATGAAAGTATTTCTAAAGAAGTGTTTCCAGAAGCACCAAGTTGTTTGCTCAACAGCATCTGAACATCTGTAAAAGAGGGGAAATATTCTCCCTCAGTTTCCAGCGTATTCAGCAAATACTTTGAATTTTTATGCCTCACTCCTATCAAAACCCCAGCCTTTCTTTTATTATCGTAAAGCGCCAAATGTCCGCTGCCTCCCAGGAGCCCTACGGTCAGCGAAGCACTGTTTTTTCGTGGATTCTCATAGCTTATGTTCAAACTAGACGACAACTTATCACCATATTTTGCCTGCCAGCCACCTGCCGAAAAGGAGATGTTGCTCACCAGGTCAGGATTCACAAAGCTAAGCCCCTCCTGTTGACCGGAACGCACCAAAAAAGGTCTGTAAATAGGGATATCATTTACATAAACAAGGTTCTCGTCGAAATTTCCACCCCTTACCGCATAAGAGGCAGATAATTCATTGTTGCTAACCACGCCGGGTAAGGTACTGAGTACCTTGGTGAAATCACCGAAAGCAGAAGGGAGCATTTGTACTTCCTTGGGATCAAGGGTGGTGACGCCAGCCTGCTTTCTTTCCTCCCCCGGTGCTCCCACCACTTGAACTTCATCAAGGTATTTTGTAGAAGGCTTCAAAACCACGGCTGATAAAATATTATTAAAGTTATCCTTATCAATACGTACAACAGCGGTCTGATATTCAACGTGTTGGAAAACAACTTTAAGTGAGTCAAATGCCCTAACCTGCAAAGAAAAGCGCCCGAGAGAATCAGAAGATGTTCCTAAATAGGAGTTTCCCTCAAGCATTACAGAGGCGTTTTGTACAGGCTCCTGCGCGTGGTTGATGACGGTGCCATTCAATACAACGTGTTGTGCCTGAAGCGAAAAAGCGACGATGAGCGAAAAAAAAAGCGAGCTAAAAAGCTTTATCATCAATAGATTTAGACCTTTGTTAATTCAACCTGACGGTTTAGGGTATCAGATGTAATACAATGTAGTAAATGCAATGTTCCTTCGAATCTAAAATTTCCCGCTTCAACATACGACTTTGCAGTATTTCTTGTATCAAACAAGCCGACAACATCTGCGCCTGGGCTAAATCCTTCTTAGAATTATATATTTTTTAAATTCTGGATTGTTTCCAGAGGTGTGCCGGACTTAAAAACAAAACTGCCCGCCACCAAAACATCCGCCCCTGCATCTAAAAGCTTTTTCGCATTGTCAGCATTTACTCCCCCGTCTATTTCGATCAAGGTGTTTGTGCCCGCTGCTACTATCATCTTTTTTAAAGCGTTGATCTTATCGTAGGTTTTCTCAATAAAGGTCTGCCCACCAAAACCGGGGTTGACTGACATAATACACACAAGATCAGTCTCTTCTAATACATCTTCAAGCAGGCGTACAGGTGTATGTGGATTTATGGCCACCCCCGCTTTGCAACCCAAGCCTTTGATTTGCTGCAATATCCTGTGCAGATGATTTGTAGCCTCATAATGAACAGTTATGTTATTTGCGCCGGCTCTATAAAACGCGTCAACATACTTTTCAGGCTCTTCAATCATCAAATGGACGTCCAGAGGCTTCTTTGCATGCCGCTTTATAGCTTCGCAAACCGGCAAACCAAAGGAAATGTTCGGCACAAACCTCCCGTCCATAATGTCGACATGGATCCAATCCGCCTTACTTTCATTTAACATCTCGATATCTCTCTGAAGATTAGCAAAATCAGCAGCCAGAACAGAAGGAGCAACAATAGCAGCCATTTTTAGTGTTTTGGTTATAGATGGACAAATATAAATGAATTTAGAAGAATTGAAATTGAATGCGGTGATATTGTATGATGCATACCTCTAATATTTTCATAAAAAAGCCTTGCGTAGATAATAATTGGACGTGTGTTTTATAAAAATCCGTATATTTAAAGCCTGTTATTTCTATCTTCCAAACCTTTGATAAATCCTTTGGTTCTTTTTAAAAATGAACCAGTTTTTTAGACGCTAATATCGTCTTAATTTTATCTGACTTAATTAATTATATGCTATATCTTTTTACCCTGGCTCTACCTATTAAAGATCCTGTACTTATATTTTCCATAGTACTTTTTATTATCTTATTAGCTCCTATCCTACTAAATAGGATTAAGATTCCAGGTATCATGGGCTTAATCATAGCAGGAATAGTTATCGGCCCGAACGGCTTTAATTTACTGGAAAGGGATAGCAGTATCATTCTGTTTGGAACTGTTGGATTGTTGTACATCATGTTTCTTGCAGGACTTGAGCTTGACATGAATGATTTTAAGAAAAACAAAAACAAGAGCATTGTCTTCGGGTCGTTTACATTTCTATTCCCATTTGCTCTTGGCGTTCCTGTTTGCTATTATTTTCTGGAGTATGAACTGATTTCTTCTATTCTTATTGCGAGTATGTTTGCCACGCATACGCTCGTAGCCTACCCGATTGCAAGTCGGCTAGGAATTACTAAGAATGAAGCGGTATCCATTACAGTTGGCGGGACAATTATTACGGATACTGTTGTCTTATTAATACTGGCGATCATAACCGGGTCAGCAAATGGCGATCTGAACATGAATTTCTGGAT
>CAZHZR010000064.1:0-1322 GCA_964537095.1 uncultured Roseivirgaceae bacterium | reverse complement strand
AATGCTCTTTTTATTCCGTTCTTTTTGATTGGGGTAGGAATGATAGTGGATATGCGCGTACTGTTTAACGGCTTTGATGCACTGCTGGTGGCGGGAACATTGACTTTGGTTGCTGTAGCCGGCAAGTGGGTGGGGGCATTTTTTACACAAAAGATATTCAAGTACTCTGTTCTCCAGAGAAGACTGATTTTTGGTTTAAGTAGTTCTCATGCTGCTGCCACTCTTGCTGTCATCTTGATTGGATATAACCTTGAGTTGGTTGATGAGGCTGCGTTGAACGGAACAATATTATTGATATTAGTGACATGCATTATAGGCTCTTTCGTTACAGAAAGCGCAGGTCGGAAAATAGCAATAGAAGATAGCAATAAACTTCCGGAGATTACGGAAGCGCCGGAAAGAATACTAGTGCCCATAGCAAATCCTGATACAATTGAAAAACTGATGGACTTTGCAATTATGATTAAAGACCCCAAAAGCAAAGAGCCTATATATCCACTTGCGATTGTAAAAGATGATGACGAAGCAAAGGTAAAGGTGGTCCAAAGCAACAAGATGCTGGAAAAGGCGATTGTTCATGCTTCAGCAACCGAAAATGATGTTCAAATTATAACCAAGGTGGATTTAAACATCTCAAGCGGCATCATCAGGGCGATCAAAGAGCTTATGATCACCGAAGTTGTAATTGGTTGGAATGAGAAGTTAAGGACAACCGACAGATTTTTTGGCACTACGTTAAACAATATTTTACATCACACAGATCAGTTGACCATTGTATGTAAGCTTAGAAGTCCTTTGAATACAGTGAAAAGATTGGTTGTTTTGTTACCGATCAACGCTTATTTAGAGACGGGATTCCAGCAATGGGTACACAAAATTAAACTGCTTTCTAAACAAACCGGTACAGACGTTGTTTTTTACGGCTCAGCTCCTTCCCTGGAGAAGTTGAAAGAGACTATGGCTAAGACCAAACCGGAAGTTGCAGCTACGTTTGAAGAATTTACGGAGTGGGATGATTTCCTTATCTTATCCAGGGAGGTTACGCCTGACGATTTGTTTGTTATTATCAATGCCAGGAAAGGTACGGTATCCTACCAGCCCGTTATGGATAATTTACCTTTGAAGGTATCAAAGTATTTCAAAGACAATAGCTTTATTGTCCTGTATCCGGATCAACATGTTAACAAAGCGAAAACTGCATCATTGCGAAACCAAAGCAAAATATCAAGCCCTGTAAAGAGCCGAGGTTCAAAGTTAAATCTTTTTGGAAAAGGAGAAGACGGCAGCTTTTAAACAGGGCGCTTAAAAGCAAAAGTTCAGTT
>CAZHZR010000063.1:0-13362 GCA_964537095.1 uncultured Roseivirgaceae bacterium | reverse complement strand
AAACCTTCAAAGCTTATAGGTTTAGCCTATTTTCCCCCAATAGTCCTCGTTTGTAACGGAGGAGAGAACTCTATTGTTTGAGTGGAAACTTAATTGAGTATGAAAAATACGTGTATGAAAAATAAAGAAAATTTAAAGAACTATCGCAAAAAATTTACGAAGTTTCTTTCTGGAGAAACCGAAGTTGAAAAAATAAACTCATGGGATATGCTTCGTAAAGAAGTCTTAGAACGGGCCTTAAAAGACTATTTGTTTTTCCCATTCTTTGTGGGATACGTTGAGCGTTATCTCTGGAGTGGCTATACTAAGGAGCAGTTGATGGAAACTTGTTTAGACCTTGCTCGGGATTTATTTTTGAATGAACTCATAAGAATTTTTCACGTAGATTCGAAAAATATGGAGGAATTGAGGTACTAATAGCGAAGAAAGGAATCAAGTAGTAGCACAAATTAAAAATGATTGGATAACTTTAAATGTTGATTTTCCAGACGTAAATGAGGTGGTGTGGTTTTTAACCACGGAAAAGGGAGAGAATTTTTTAAAAATGTTAAAATAAAATTTATAGAGGAAAAAATCTTTATAGAAGAGGGCTGTGATATTATTTTGTGAAGACCTCTGCTAGCGGGCGTTTGTTATGCGCGCACCAGTAGAGATAAACCTCCTCCTCCTTGGTCTGTAAGAATTGACCATTATCCAATCCATGGTTGCGTGGCACACCAACCATCCGATAAAGCCCATATACCTGCGAACTAAAACCTGCCCAAAGAAGCTTGATCCTGGAACAGGAGAAGCACTTCCTGCCTATATAATCATTCTGCTTTTATTCCGCCCGGAGGGCTTGGGTATGGTGGTCACTCGTCAAAGCCGAGCGACGGCGACCAAATATAAGTCGATCGTCATATGCGGGATGTCAGCAAGCGACTGTTTACAATTTTCGCGAAGTTGTCAGACAGGAAAGTTTTGATTCAGTAGCTACATAATGGTCTCGAGGCCCAGGGTCTATTTCTCTTGCTCCGCGCCAAGACTCTAACAAACCCCGGCCTGCCAGTCTTAGATATCCCGGAGAAAAGTCATGGATTCCCAGGATGACAGGTGTAGGGATATCGCACATCACCCAATCCGCACAACATCGAACCACCAAACCCACAATCCAGAACGTCATTCCTGAAAAGCTCCCCGAAGGAGACTTATCAGGAATCTCCTCGTCGCATGCAGCGAACCCACCGAAAACCGTCGGCAGCAGAAAGCATGGACGAAAAAAATGCCGGCCCTGGTGTCTATCTTCTGTTATCAGTTCTGAGCTGTCTGTTGACCTTGCATTACTGTCAATTGCCTTTTGCCAATTGTTTTATTCCTTCTTCCCTCTTCCATATTGACCAAAAATTTTCAGGATTTACTATTTCGCCTCTTCAAGTCAATTCCGCACACACTGATTTTTCTTAAAAATTATCTCTTGCTAAAGGAATAATTTTTAGTTTTGCATATGAATTTAATAGTTTTCGAGTCATCAGAAATTCGCAATAACTTACTGCCTTTTACTTTTACACGACCAGTTAGCGAGATCAGAGTTGGTATTTTAAAATTGACAGAGAAATGGCAAATGGCACTCGGTGCCACTGCTTCTTTTATCACTGAAGATTACCTCCAGCCACGATATCATACAAATATTTCTCAGGAAAACTTGTTGGTAAATGGTGCCGTAAGTCCGAATGAGGGTTTATTGGCTGCGATCAATCAATTGAAGCCGGGTGAAGGCCTCTTTAGCGGAGACTTATTGCTGGCGGGCAAATGCGACGCGGCCATCGCAGAAGCAATTTGCAAAGATACTGCACAGATCAATTCCTATTTCAAAGCTATTGACTACCAGGAGGAAGTGGTTATTATCAGAAATTTATGGGACATATTTACCTTCAACAGACAGGAAATAATAAAAGACTTTGAGGTAATTACCAGGGGCCGAAAATCTGCCGAAATCAATGATAAATATACAAGGGCTTACGGGGCAGAAAATATTTTTATTGAAGAGGGTGTAAAGATAAAAGACGCAACTTTAAATGGAGAAGAGGGTCCGATATACCTGGGCAGAAACGCAGAAGTAATGGAAGGAGCCATTATCAGGGGCGCTTTTGCCATGCTTGAAGGTTCAGTGGTTGCCATGGGATCAAAAGTAAGGGGCGATACCACTTTAGGCCCGTATTCTAAGATAGGCGGCGAGGTTAGCAATTCCGTGATTTTTGGCTATTCAAACAAGGGACATGAAGGTTACCTGGGCAACTCAGTATTAGGAGAATGGTGCAACCTGGGGGCCGATACCAACACTTCCAACCTAAAGAACAATTATGCCAATGTGAAATTATGGAACCATTCTAAAATGGAATTGGAGGACACTGGAAGGCAATTTTGCGGCTTGATGATGGGCGACTATTCCCGGAGTGGGATTAATACCATGTTCAATACCGGGACGGTAGTGGGTGTAGGAGCAAACATATATGGAGGTGGTTTTATGCCAAAATTTATTCCTTCGTTTAGCTGGAGCAGCGATACAGGTTTATGCTCATACCGGTTGGACAAATTTATGGAAACTGTGGAGAGAATCCTGAATAGACGAAATAAGATTCTGAATGATGAAGAGAAAAGTATTTTAACCCATATCTTTAGGCACACAAGCAAATTCAGAAACTGGGAAAAGTAAATTGTAATGCTCTTTGCAGAAATAGAAGGATTAGACAAGACAAAAAAGCACCTGATCAATTCGGTGGTTAACAACCATATTGCGCATGCACAATTATTCTTAGGGCCGGAAGGGAGTGCCAACCTGACGATGGCGCTGGCTTTTGCCACCTATCTCAATTGCGAGAACCGCCAGGAAGAAGATGCCTGTGGCACCTGTCCTTCGTGCGTAAAAATCAATAAGTTAGTCCACCCCGACCTGCACTTTGTCTATCCTGTTAGCGCTACTAAAAATTCTGCAGGTAAAGATTTGGTCAGTACTACATTTATCAGGGAATGGAGAAGTTTCCTGAAGGAACAACCCTACGGCCTCTTAAGCGACTGGAGTAATGCATATGGAGGCGAGAACAAGCAAGGCAATATTTCCAAAGCCGAAAGCAGAAACATCATCAAAAATTTATCGCTAAAGGCATTTGAAGGCAGGTACAAGATCATGATCATCTGGATGCCTGAATATATGCACCCAAGCGCTGCCAACGGGATATTGAAGGTGTTGGAAGAACCACCTGAAAAGACAATTTTTCTGCTGGTGGCAAACGACATGGAGAAGCTGCTGACCACGATCCTTTCAAGGACGCAAAAGGTAGTGATTCCCGCTTTTTCAGACGAAGAGCTGGAAGCTTACCTTAAAACAAAACATGGCGTGGAAAGCACAAGAGCAAACCAAATTGTGCATATGGCTGATGGAAATATCAACGAAGCCATCCGCCTGGTAAATGAAACCGAAGATGATACGCACGCAATGTTCAGAGATTGGATGCGCTTTTGCTTCACCCGTGACTTTACAAAAATGGTGGAATGGGCAGAGGTCTATCAAAAGATGAACAAGGTTTCTCAAAAGTCATTGCTAATGTATGGCCTCACAATGATGCGCGAAACCCTTATTGCCAATTATAGCCCCGGAAGTTTACAGAGACTACAGGGTGCAGAGCTTGATTTCGTGAAGAACTTTTCTAAAGTAATTGATGCCGACAAGCTTGAAAGAATTAGCGAAAATCTGAATACCGCTTACTATCATTTGGAAAGAAATGCAAGTCCTAAAATTTTATTCACCGACCTTTCATTACTTATAGCCGGGGTCATCAGGAGTTAAGCCTGGTAAAATCGAATTATGGTAAAGAAGAAAATAAAAAAGATACTAATAGGAAGAAGCGAAATCATTGATCTTCCTGAATTTGCACTCCATAATGTAGAAGCCAAGGTTGATACCGGAGCTTACACCTCCGCCATTCATTGTTCAAAAATAAAAGTTAAAAAAGAAGGGGGTAAAGAGCTTGTTACCTTTCATATTCCCGGTTCCAGGATCCATGGCCTGGGCAAAAAGGTATTTAAAACCGACGATTACGTGTTAAAGAAGATAAAAAGTTCAACCGGGCACATGGAAGAACGATTCGTTATTACCACCCAGGTGTTATTGTTTAACAAACTCTATAAAACAGAGTTTTCACTTACAGACAGGAGTTCTATGAAATTTCCGATTTTGTTGGGTCGAAAGTTATTGGTTAAAAGGTTTATAGTAGACGTTTCTACCACCAACCTCTCCTCAAAAAACCAGTTGATTACTTTTTAAATATTGATATGCGTATAGCAGTACTTTCCCGAAATCCGGATCTTTACTCTACCAGGAGGCTTGTAGAAGCAGCAGTGAACAGAGGCCACGAAGCAGTGGTTATTGACCACCTCAAGTGCGATATAATTATTGAACAAAACGGGCCGGCAATTTTGTATAAAGGAGAAAAAATTAAAAATATTGATGCAGTCATTCCGAGGATAGGCGCTTCTGTTACCTTTTACGGAACAGCGGTGGTACGTCAATTCGAATCGATGAAAGTATTTAGTGCCCTCGAATCTCAATCTATTGTAAGGTCAAGAGACAAGTTGAGAAGCCTGCAAATCCTGGCCAGAGAAGGATTGGGGATGCCTAAAACTGCGTTTACCAACTACTCCAGAGAGGAGAAGAATTTGATAGAAGAGGTAGGCGGGGCACCACTCGTAATCAAGTTGCTGGAAGGTACGCAGGGTTTGGGAGTTGTGCTTGCTGAAACAAAAAAGGCGGCGCAGTCGGTAATCGAGGCCTTCCACGGACTCAAAGCGCGGATCATTGTTCAGGAGTATATCAAGGAATCGAAGGCTGCTGATATCAGGGCCTTTATTGTAGATGGCGAGGTAGTGGGCGCCATGAAACGCCAGGGGAAAGAAGGGGAATTCAGGTCGAATCTCCATCGTGGGGGAACCGCCACCATCATTAAATTATCAAGGGCAGAAAAAGCAGCGGCATTGCGGGCATCAAAAGCGCTGGGGCTGTCAATTTCCGGAGTCGATATGCTTCAATCTTCAAGAGGCCCGTTAATTTTGGAGGTGAACTCCTCTCCGGGACTGGAAGGAATAGAAAAAGCCACAAAAGTAGATATTGCAGGAAAAATTATAGAATACATCGAAAGAAATCAGTCTAAAAAGAAACGCAGTCGCCAACCCATAAAGGAATGAGGTGATTGGCCCTGGCATAGATCATAATAAAGTTGAATAAAAAGAAAATTATATAATGAGTAGTTCCACCATTAGGATTGGTACAAGGGGCAGTAAACTGGCGCTTTGGCAGGCTGAACATGTGGCTGGTTTATTGAAACTTGAAGGGGTAGAAACAGAAATAGTTCCCATTGAAACCTTGGGCGACAGGGTGTTGGACGTCAGCATTTCCAAAATCGGAAGTAAAGGAGTTTTTACGGAGGAAATTGAAGAACAACTTCAGAAAGGCCACATCGATATTGCTGTACACAGTGCGAAAGACATGCCTTCTCAGCTTCCCGAGGGTTTTCAATTACTTGCGTTTACTGACCGTGAGGTGGTTAACGACGTGCTGATCAGTCACAACAAAGATTTTTCGCTGAACAATCCGTCCGTTGTAGTGGGTACTTCGTCCACGCGAAGAATTGCTACATTAAAGAAATATTATCCGCATGTAAAAACCGTTCCAGTAAGAGGAAACCTGCAAACCAGAATCGGCAAAATGGAATCAGGCCATTGCGACGCCCTGTTGCTGGCTTACGCGGGAGTTCACAGAATGGGATATGAATCGATGATTGTGGCAAAATTACCCCTCCATGAATTTACGCCTGCTGTTGGGCAAGGAAGCATAGCGGTAGAAGTATTCGACTCCCTATCTCCGGATAAAGTTGCAGTTGTCCGTCGTAGCGTCAATCATCCTGCTACGGAATTTCGCTTACTTGCAGAAAGAGCTTTTTTGAGAAAGATGGACGGAGGTTGCAGTATTCCTGTTTTTGGTTTGGCCACTTTACATGATGACATGCTGGAGATAACAGGTGGAGTCATTAGTTTTGACGGCGCTGAAATGGTGAGGGAAAAAGTGTCGGGACCTGTCGGAGATGCCAGGCAGTTGGGCGAATCTTTAGGAAACCTGGTGCTTGAAAAAGGAGGAGACAGGATTTTAAAAGAAATTAAAAATAAAATAAAGGAAGACCAGCGACAGTAATGTAACGCCAGTCTTTATGAGTGCCTAAAATAACTTTAAAAACAACTTTACATTTACAGTATGAGATTCAATTATTTTACTGGCTTTATTGGTAGCTTTTTAAGTGTGCTGCTTTTAGTTTCCTGTTCAACCGAGAAAGATCATTTGGTGACAATTGAAACTAAATTTGGAGATATGAAGGTGATCCTGTTTGACCAAACACCCAAACACAAGGAAAATTTTCTAAAACTAGCTGAAGCCGGCCAGCTCGACAGCACTACCTTTCATCGGGTTATTGAGGGTTTTATGGTACAGGGGGGAGATGTGAACGCAAAAGAAGATGTTAAGGAACCAGTAAATTATACCATTGAAGCGGAATTTGTAGACACACTTATTCACGAAAAGGGGTATTTGGCTGCTGCACGTATGGGAGACCAGCAAAACCCAACAAAAGCATCCAGTGGTAGTCAGTTTTATATTGTACATGGTCAGAAATTTTCAGAAGAGGAGCTTAGGAGCATAGTAGATGGTGCCTACAGGGGCGAGTTGCAAAGAAGGTTTGGGATGTTGTTGAGGATGCAGGAGTATGAGGATCTTAGGGATGAAATCATCAACATGCAAAACGCCGGAGATATGGAGGGGATCTATAATAAAATGGAGCAGTACGAGACGGTATTGGTGGAACAATATGGCCCCATCAACAGAAAATCCCTGACCCAAAAGCAAATAGACGCTTATACCACCGTGGGAGGGAGTCCGCACTTAGATGGTGAGTACACCGTTTTCGGAAAAGTAGTAGAAGGGCTTGCCGTTGTAGATTCCATTGCTGCTGTTCCAACAGGACCTGGAGACAAGCCGCTGGAAGATGTTTATATGACCATAAGCGTAGAAGAAGTGAGTAAAAAGAAAATTACAGATACCTACGGCCATATTTATCCTGAGCAAAAAAACTAAGCTTATTTCTGCTTTGTCTTTCACCAATTTTTATCGAATTACATTATGAAAATATTAATTACCGGTGCAAATGGTTTGCTAGGTCAGAAGCTTGTGAAGCTGTTGATGGCTGAAAGAGACATTTCATTAATTGCTACCGCACGCGGTGAAAGCAGACTGGGTACCTATGGAGATGTTGTTTATGAATCCTTGGATATCACCAACCGCCAGTCGGTATTAGATGTTATTGGCAGGCACAGGCCTGACGCCATTATCAATACGGCTGCCATGACCAACGTGGACCAATGTGAGTCAGAGAAAGCGGCCTGCGATGCATTAAACATTGATGCCGTTAGCTATCTGAATGAAGCTGCAGAACAAACCGGTGCTTTTTTTCTTCACCTCTCTACCGATTTCATTTTTAGTGGAAATGAGGGTCCTTATGACGAGAATGGCATTCCTGCACCTGTTAATTATTATGGCGAAAGCAAGCTTCTGGCTGAGGAAATAGTTCGTAATAGCAAGACAAAATGGGCGATAGCCCGAACAGTCTTAGTTTATGGGATCGTTCCTGACATGAGCAGGTCTAACATTATACTTTGGGTGAAGGGCAGCCTTGAAAGCGGAAAATCTATACAGGTTGTCGATGACCAATGGCGAACCCCTACACTTGCAGAAGATCTGGCGATGGGGTGTTATTTGATCGTGAAGAACCAGGCGCAGGGGATATACAATATTTCAGGTGGCGACATGCTCACCCCCTATGAAATGGCCATCAAAACGGCTCGCTTTTTTAATCTGGATGAAAAGCTGATCAATAAAACCGACTCTACCAAATTTACCCAACCTGCAAAAAGACCACCTAAAACCGGCTTTATAATCGACAAGGCAAAGAATGACCTCGGCTATAAACCACATACTTTTGAAGAAGGCATTCAAATTGTAGCGGCGCAAACGGCAGCGCTTACATAATCTGCTCGTTGTCAGTTTGAATCATTCAGATGCTGTAGCGAAGTCATTATCGGGAAGTCTGAATTCTTTTTCAGGTCAACAAGTATTGTAATTCACAGGGGGATTGCATTTAAACGCATGGTCTAAGGTTATTAAGATGGCTACGATGTATATCGGCTTATGACCCCGAAAGGTCAAACATAAAGAAAATATTTAAATGCGATTGCCCTGTTGTAATTCACGAAAGAATTATTGGTTTAGAAAAATTATATTTACTTTGGGAAAGGTTTATCTGATCCTGTAGATATTCTTTGACTATTCAACGCTGAAACAATATTCTGATTTCCTTTTATGCAAAAAATCGCTGTTACTCTTATTGTTCTTACTGCATTCACCGTTCTTTATTTTGCGAATCAAGCTCACTTCCAGGTTACCGAAGGCCTCACTTTTGATGAGCAAGTGGATGTATGGATTGCTCCCGCAACAAATACCATCGAGAATATCATATTTTACCCTATTGTTTTAGGGGGGCAAAAGATACCTTTCATAATAATCTGGCTTATTGCGGGAGCTATTAGTTTAACCTTTTACTTGAAGTTTATCAGTATAAGAGGGTTTAAACATGCAATTGAGATTGTACGAGGCAGGTATACCCATGAAGGCGATCCGGGAGAAGTAACACACTTTCAGGCTTTGACAGCCGCTTTATCAGGAACAGTGGGACTCGGGAATATCGCAGGGGTTGCAATAGCCATTTCTCTCGGCGGTCCGGGCGCTACCTTCTGGATGATCCTGGCAGGTTTTTTCGGGATGACTTCCAAATTTGTTGAGTGCGCGCTGGCCGTTAAGTTCAGAAATGTACATCCTGATGGCACGGTTTCGGGCGGTCCCATGTATTACCTGAGCAAGGGCCTTGCAGAAAAGGGCTGGGGTGGGCTTGGTAAATTCTTAGCCGCTTTTTTTTCCATCATGTGTATCGGAGCTGCTTTTGGTGCAGGTAACATGTTTCAGATTAACCAGGCAGCCCAGCAATTCCTGAGTCTACCTTTTATCGAAGGAACATTTTTTGAGGGAAGTGCCTGGATTTTTGGCGTGATTATCGCCATTGTGGTAGCCGTAGTCATTATTGGCGGGATCAAAAGCATCGCCGTCGTTACAGAAAAAATAGTGCCCTTTATGTGCGGCATTTATATATTAGGCGTAATTGTGGTGCTCTATGCCAACTTTAGCAGGATTCCTGAGGCATTTTCTTTGATAATTGATGGTGCCTTCAATGGTACCTCTGTTGCGGGCGGCATTGTGGGCGTATTGATCCAGGGAATAAGAAGGGCTGCCTTTTCTAATGAAGCAGGAATCGGTTCGGCGGCCATTGCACATGCTGCGGTTAAAACCAGCGAGCCGGTAACCGAGGGTTTTGTCGCGAGTCTGGAGCCTTTCGTGGACACAATTGTAGTTTGTACTATGACCGCTCTGGTAATTGTTGTTACGGGTGTGTATGAGACAGGATCAAATGACGGAATAGCGATTACTTCAAACGCATTTGCAACCGTAATTCACTGGTTCCCCTACGTACTGACTTTGGCGGTGATACTTTTTGCTTTTTCAACAATGATTTCCTGGTCGTATTATGGACTGAAAGCATGGACTTATCTGTTTGGAAAAAGACAGTTCTCTGTGATTATCTACAAGTCTGTGTTTTGCATCTTTATTGTGATTGGCGCCTCCATGAGCCTAACCAACGTAATTGGCTTCTCCGATGGAATGCTTTTTGCGATGTCAATTCCAAATATCCTTGGTTTGTATATACTGGCGCCACTGGTGAAGAAAGACATGAACTCTTTTATCTCCAGAGTAGATAAAAAGACTATAGACACCTATGAATACAGGGAATAGAGATTTTCGACTGGCCTGTGTTCATTCCGGTATGAATCAGTAAAGGCTACAAACTAATCTTTAATGGAAAGCTCATTTTCGCTTTCTTCTTGCATAGACCTGTTGTAGAGAAAATCCAAACCTTCGTCATAATGGTCTACAATCACCATTTCTCTTTTTGAAAAATTGGCAACCATCTTCAAAAGGGTTTTCGTGAAACCTTCAAGCCCAAATACGGCCGTGGTTTTCACATAAGGGCTATTGATTTTTGTAGTTTCTTTTATAACCTGCACAAGTTGAGAATGGAAGCTGATATTGGTAACATTTACCAATACGTAGGCTGTGTGCGGAGGAAATTCCCTGAGGATTTCTCTG
This sequence comes from uncultured Roseivirgaceae bacterium, assembly GCA_964537095.1. Lineage (GTDB taxonomy): Bacteria > Bacteroidota > Bacteroidia > Cytophagales > Cyclobacteriaceae > CAMPJM01. The sequence continues at coordinate 3,032 of CAZHZR010000063.1, read as the reverse complement.
CTTTGAAGACAAAGGTCTATTGCCTCTGTCGGCTTAGTTTCAGACATGTCGTTATAGACAACATGCATTGTTTTATAAGCGATTATACTTATACTACCCATATAATAAGAGATTGAGTGTGATCAATTGCGCTCTCTTAAAGATAAAGGTATAATAAATTCTCAGATATAAGAAAGATTATAGAGCCTTTCATCTAAAAAATTATATATGAGGAATTTGTACTGCGGTAAAATTTGAATGATCCAATTTCCCCTCTTTAAGGATGATGCCTAACCCTTTGTGTAAACATTGCCGGATCAGTAGCAGTATATCAAATCATATTCATCTTCAGAAAATGTTTGTTGATGAATTGTTTCGCCACTGGAGTTATAATAGATAACCACATACAATCCTGCTTCTTTCACCCGTTTTTCCGCGAAAAAGATCGGGTTTTCGGCCTTCCCTAAAACATAAATATCATCATAAACGGGGGAAAGGAGGTCCAGATTTTCGGCGGTAATTACGCCGTATGCATTATCCTTGTATATGATGGCAGTTTGCATCGCTTCTTTTCCTGCGCCGTCTAAAAATTTTAAACTCGATACTAAATCCAATTCCGGCTGTTTGTTTTTCAGGTTAAAAATTTTCCATTGATCTGCAGTTTTAACCAGTGAAAGGCTGTCATTCCAGAATCTAATATCGGTGAATTCGAAAGGGAGTACTTCCTGGTTGTTCACATCAATTAGCCCCAGGCTCCTGTTTTTTGAAGCGATGTAGAGACTGTCGGTATAAGGCTTTAAAATCACATCATATTGAGGACCGATTTCTATTCCTTTCACCTGGTTGTACAGCCCGAATTTTTGGTTTTTTAGGATATTAATATCTTCACCCGTATAATTTCCGATGCCGTCATAGGTTACAGGTAGCAATATATTTCCGGTTGTATCGGCCAAACCTCTCCGATTGTACCGCGCCAGTACAATGTATTGTGTGCCCAGCATGCTCACATCGTCATAACGGCCATTAATTATTTCCTTGCCAGATTGATTATAGACGGTTTTATAGTTGTTGCTGTTGTTTACGAGAAATATTTCCGCTCCGGATTTGCCTAGATGGCTATTTGCTTTTGCTACTTTGTAAGTAGCCTTTTTTGGCAGCAACTTTCTATCGCCGGTTTTAAAAATTGCGAATGTGGAATCTGATTTAGTTCCAAGCGCAAAATGGTTCCCGACCAGTTGCAGTGAATCATATTCAAATATTGGGAAAGTGCTATGTTCCTGATCGATGAGCGCCCACTTGTTGCCTCGTTTTAAAGCAAGCCAACCCTCGGTAAAATATGCCGCATCGTAGCCTTCATTGGATATCGGCAACATGTCTTCCGTATAGAATCTGAATTTTTCCTCTCGAATTAACCACCCGTCGCTTAAGTGATGTATTTCCTGAATTTTTTCAGGAATAACAACATCCAGATTTTTGTCTATGACCGTCTGGTAATCGCCACGAAAGGCTACTAAATCGTTATTGTCCAACAAATCATAGCCGTCATACACAGGCCGGAGTTGGTCTTTCCCTTCGTTGGCGAAACGAAACAATTGTTCATCATTCGCAATGGCCAATTTTCCGTTCTTCTCGAACAAGATGAAATCACCTTCTGTAAAAATATCATCGAATTGCGGGTTGGTTATTTTTCTTCCGCTAAAGCTGAGCAGACCCCATTTCTTCCCCACGCTATACTTCACATATTGGTCATCTAAAATAGCCAATGAATCATAGGCAGTGCTGGTAATTTCATAACCGGCCACATGCAAAAGTTTGTAATTTCCCGCTTTTTGAAGCAGTATCAAACCTTGTTCCAGAGAAAATAATGAACCCGTCAGCTCTGGAAAAATAACCGCTCCGGAATGTGAAAGCATGGTCTTGGTTCCTCCATTGCCGACCACCAGGTAGTTCTCAGGAAGTTCTCCACATAAATAAGCTTCATCAATATCCTCATACTGCGGTTTTATCACCACATTTCCATGGCTATCTTTAAAACCATAGACGCCATTTTCCACAACCGGGAAAATACTGTTATAGCTCTGCGTTATCACCTGTTGAAGAGAATCGTTCACGAAATGTCCGTACTTTTCTGTGAAGAACCTGATTCCTTCTTTTTGCCTCACCTGATGGAATAAAAAATCAACAGCCTTTTTTGCAAACTTTCCCGCCTGCGGAAAATCCCGGATGTACCTGATGTAAGAATCCGACTTGTGGTCGATCGTGTACAACTCGAAAATATTTTCCAGCGCATCGTTGGTGTAATTCGTGCTTGGGTGTTCTTTTAAAAAACCTATATAACTGTCCAGTGTCCGTGACTTTGTTTTATTCTCATAAAGCAAGAATTCATACAATTCACTGGCCTCTGCTATTTGCGTGGCATCGGGATAAGTGTCAATAAAATGCTTGTACGCATCATAGGTGTTTTCTTCCAGCGCAAAATTATAAGCAATTTCATTTCTTATTCGAATAGCTTCGGGCACCTGCGAGGCACTGCTATAATTTTGAATAAAGTAATTATAAGCCTCAATGGTATTGGTGTGGTTCACGTGCTGAAAAGCCAGGGATTCGATGAGCGCTTTCTGATTTTGAAGGGTAGTATCTACAATGTCAATTTTTTGGAGTTTTTTCTTTTGCTTATCGGCTGCGCCCAACGAATCGTATTGTGCAATGGCGACATTGATATGATGATAAGCAGAATCGATGTTATAGGCAAGGTATTCCTCAGTAACAAAAATCAGTGAAAGCCCAAAATGTGCACCGGAGTTTATGGAGTCTTTGGTCAATGACTTATAGAGCAGCTTTTCAGCCTTCTCAATTTTTTCTTTTTCCAATGCTTTTATAGCTCTTTTTACCCTTCCTGTTTGACCATAAGATTCGAAAGCTAAAAAGACCAGGCACACAAAAAGCAGCTTAAATTTCATTGCGTTGATAATTTCATTAATTAAACCTTAACGTTTTAAATGTGATTAAAGGCTAAAAATAGCATTAAAAATAAAGTTTATTTCATTGTAGGC
>CAZHZR010000062.1:0-13524 GCA_964537095.1 uncultured Roseivirgaceae bacterium | reverse complement strand
ATTAAAATTATTGAGATCAAAAACTAATTAAAATTCCAAAAAAAAGGGACTAAACAAAACGTCTAATCCCTCTATTTATATTATCAATATACAATTTATTTTTCTGTAGATTCTTCTTTAGCATTGTCATCATCAGCGGAACCTTCAGATGGTTTTTTTGCTTCGTCCTCAGCCTTTTCAACCTTCTCTTCTTTTCCTGATGCCTTTACCTCTTTCTCGGCTTTCGCTTCTTTTTCAGGCGTTGCATCAGCTTCACCTGCAGCAGATTTGCCGCCTCTTCTACTTCTTCTGGTTTTTGGCTTAGCTGGAGCGGTATCTTTCAATAGGTGCTCATTAAAATCTACTAACTCAATGATGCACATATCAGAATTATCGCCCAGTCTGTTTCCCAATTTCACAATTCTGGTGTACCCGCCTGGTCGACTGCTGATTTTTTCAGCAACTTCACCAAAGAGGGTTTTCACTGAATCTTTATCATTAAGGTAAGAGAATACTACTCTTCTGGAGTGTGTTGTATCGTCTTTAGCTTTTGTTAACAAAGGTTCAACATATTTTCTCAATTCCTTAGCTTTTGCTAAAGTGGTAGAGATCCTTTTATGCAGAATTAAAGAAGATGCCATGTTCGACAACATAGCACTTCGGTGCGAAGCGGTTCTGCTTAAATGATTAAATTTTTTACCGTGTCTCATTATAATTAATCTTCATCAAGTTTGTACTTAGACAAATCCATGCCAAAAGTAAGATTTTTCTCCACTATTAATTGCTCCAATTCTGCTAAAGATTTCTTTCCGAAATTTCTAAACTTCATCATATCAGAAATGTCCAATCTCGCCAGATCACCTAAAGTTCTAACATCGGCGGCTTTCAAGCAATTGTAGGCTCTAACGGAAAGATCTAAATCGTTAAGAGGCGTTTTGAGCAATTTTCTCATGTGTAACATTTCCTCATCAACAGCCTCAGGCTCTCCAGGTTCTGAAGTCTCAAGAATCATTGTTTGATCAGAGAACAACATGAAATGCTGAATTAAAATATTGGCAGCACCTTTAAGAGCTACTTCCGGGTGAATAGAACCATCAGTCTCTATGTCAAGAATTAACTTCTCATAGTCAGTTTTCTGCTCAACCCTTGTGTTCTCAACGCTATACTTCACATTTTTAATAGGTGTAAAGATTGCGTCTATCGGAATAAATCCAAATACCTGCTCAGTGGGTTTATTTTCCTCCGCTGGCACATAGCCTCTTCCTTTTTCTACTGTAAGTTCAATTTCGAAATCTACAGATGTATCTAAATTACAAATTACATGCTCAGGGTTCAGAATTTCAAAAGAAGAGGTTGATTTGGTGATATCACCGGCTTTAAACTCTTTTTGATTTTTTATAGAAATTGTAATCTTATTATCAACAACTTCGCTGGCTTTCTTAAATCGAACCATCTTAAGATTAAGGATAATTTCTGAAACATCCTCAACTACACCTTCAATAGTTGAAAATTCGTGCAATACACTGGGGATCTTTATACCTGTGATTGCATAACCTTCAAGAGAGGATAATAAAATCCTTCGCAATGCATTACCAATTGTAACCCCGTAACCTTTTTCAAGTGGTTTGAAAGTAAAAAGTCCGTGAAAATCATCGGCTTTTTCCATTACCACTTTTTCGGGCATTTGAAATGCTAATATTGACATATTAATTGATCGATTTAATAAAAAATAAATTACTTAGAGTACAATTCAACGATTAGTTGCTCCTGAATATTCTCAGGAATCTCGTCTCTCTGAGGAACATTAAGGAACTTCCCAGTCATCTCTTTCGAATCCCACTCAACCCACGAATACTTCTTTGTGCCTCTTGAAGCAAGACTTTCCGAAATCACTTCCAAAGATTTGGATTTTTCCCTTACTCCAACCACGTCTCCGTGTTTCAAAGAATATGAAGGTATGTTCACTATCTCACCGTTAACCGTAATATGCTTATGAAGCACAAGCTGACGAGCACCCCGCCTGGTAGTTGAAATACCCAACCTATAAACCGTGTTGTCAAGTCTTGATTCAAGCAACTGAAGCAACACCTCTCCGGTAATTCCTCCTCTTCTGGCAGCCTTATCAAAAAGATTAGCAAACTGCTTTTCCAAGACACCATATGTGTACTTGGCCTTTTGCTTCTCCATCAACTGAATAGAGTATTCTGACTGCTTTTTTCTCCTACCTCTACCATGCTGACCTGGAGGGTAACTCTTTTTTTGCACGGCTTTGCTAGGTCCAAAAATAGGATCATTAAACCGACGTGCAACCTTAGCTTTAGGGCCTGTATATCTAGCCATATTTTTCTACTTGTGAATTTTTGATCATGAATTTTAAATAAACAGGTAATTAAAAACTACATCAATTTAAAATTCAACATTTATAATTTTATAACTTCTTAAACTCTTCGACGCTTTGGAGGCCTGCACCCATTGTGCGGAAGCGGAGTTACATCTTTAATTAGCGTAACCTCGATTCCAGTGTTCTGTATGGTTCTGATAGCAGACTCTCTACCTGCCCCAGGTCCTTTCACAAAAACTTCCACCTTTCTCAACCCTAAGTCGTATGCTACCTGCGCACAATTTGCGGCAGCCATTTGAGCAGCATAAGGAGTGTTTTTCTTAGAGCCTTTGAAGCCCATCTTTCCGGCAGAAGCCCATGAAATCACCTGCCCTGAGGTATTGGTAATTGAAATTATGATATTATTAAAAGAGGCTTTAATATGCGCCTGGCCCACAGATTCTACTGCAACCACTCTTTTTTTTGCTTTATCTTTTCTCTTTTGCGCCATTTTTTGTATAATATTTAGTACCGAGTTTCAAATCAAAGTCCCAACTTCAAGGAACTCCCATCCAAACTCACTACTTATTTATTTAGTAGCTTTTTTCTTATTAGCAACAGTCTTTCTCTTACCCTTTCTGGTTCGGGCATTATTTTTAGTCTTTTGACCACGAACTGGTAAGCCCTTTCTATGTCGAAGACCTCTATAGCATCCTATGTCTAATAAACGCTTGATACTTAGTTGTACCTGAGATTTAAGAACACCTTCAACCTTAAATTCTTCGGTGATTATAGAACGAATTGCGTTTGATTCATCATCATCCCATTCACCTACTTTTTTATTAACATCCACTCCAGCCTTCTCTAAGATTTGCTGAGCCGACCTGCGACCAATACCAAAAATGTAGGTAAGTCCAATTTCACCTCTTTTATTATCGGGAATGTCTACGCCTGAAATTCTAGCCATAATTAACCTTGTCTTTGTTTGAATCGGGGATTCTTTTTATTGATAACGTATAATTTTCCGTTTCTCCGGATAATTTTACAATCAGCACTTCTTTTTTTCACTGATGTTTTAACCTTCATGATTATAAAATTTATAATTTAAAGTCTCAAAAGACTAATTTATTTGTATCTGTAAACAATCCTTCCTTTACTTAGGTCGTAAGGAGACATTTCCAATTTCACTTTATCACCTGGCAAAATCTTGATATAATTCATCCTCATCTTACCGGAAATATGTGCAACTACCTGATGTCCATTTTCGAGTTCTACTCTAAACATGGCATTAGATAAAGCTTCTACGATAGTTCCGTCTTGTTCAATAGATGATTGTTTAGCCATTTTAAAATTTAAATACTTCTTCTATATACTTGTGTGTTGTAATAATTTCCGGTTTACCATCAACAATGGCAACTGTATGTTCAAAATGAGCAGAAGGCATCCTATCAGCCGTCCGAATAGTCCAGCCATCCGCTTCCTGAACGATGTTCCTCACACCGAGGTTCACCATTGGTTCAATAGCAATAACCAACCCATTCTTGATCTTTGGTCCCTTGCCTCTTTTTCCATAGTTCGGAACCTCTGGACTCTCATGAAGATTTCTCCCCAAGCCATGGCCTACCAATTCTCTAACAACTGTGAAACCAGCGCCCTCTACATGATCCTGAATTGCAAATCCAATGTCACCCAGCCTATTACCGGCAATTGCTTTGTCAATACCTAAATAAAGTGACTCTTTTGTCACTTTTAATAATTTCAAGACATCCGGAGAAACGTCTCCTACAGGATATGTGAACGCACAATCACTATGAAATCCTTTAAAGAACACCCCGCCATCAACAGATATTATATCTCCATCTCTCAGCTCATAATTTCCGGGAAATCCATGAACTACATTCTCATTTACTGAAATGCACAGGGCGTATTCGAAACCATTGAAACCCTTAAAGGACGGCTTTCCACCATTATCCAGGATAAACTCCTCCGCTTTAGAATCCAACACCTTGGTTGCTACTCCAGGTTTTACCAGTGAAGCTATTAAACCATGTGCGCGAGAAAGAATATCAGCGCTCTCCCTGATTTTTTGAATCTCTTCGTCTGTCTTATATTCAATCATTCATCTAGGCTACTGCAATATTCTGAGACCTTCCCTTCACTCTTCCTGACTTCATCATCCCTTCATAATGTCTCATTAGCAAGTAACTTTCTATTTGTTGAAGTGTATCTAATATTACACCCACCATGATCAGCAACGACGTACCACCATAAAACTGAGCAAACTCACGCGTCACTCCAAAAACACTGGCCAACGCAGGTAAAATTGCTACAATGGCCAAAAACAAAGATCCTGGAAGCGTAATTCTTGTCAAGACAGTGTCAATGAATTCAGAAGTCTGTTTGCCAGGCTTAATTCCTGGAATAAAGCCTCCATTCCTTTTCATATCATCTGCAATCTGATTTGGATTAACAGTGATAGCTGTATAAAAGAATGTAAATACAATGATCAACAAACCAAACACAACGTTATATTGCCAGGTTGTAAAATCCGAAAATGTGGCTCCTATAAACGCCGCAGTATCACTGGTGTCGGCCCATAAACCGGCTAACATTGCAGGTAAAAACATTAAAGACTGAGCAAATATTATCGGCATTACACCAGAAGCATTGACCTTTAATGGTATATACTGCCTTTGTCCACCATATACCTTGTTTCCAACAACTTGCTTAGCGTACTGCACTGGGATTCTCCTAACAGCCTGAGTCAACATGACAACGCCCATTACAACAAAGAACAATACAACAATTTCTATAATGAAGAGCAATGCTCCACTCATACCTTTTGAAGCCGCTTCAAAATAAATAGATCCTGGAAACCTTGAAATAATTCCAATCATTATCAACATTGAAATACCATTCCCTATTCCCTTGTCAGTTATTTTCTCACCCAGCCACATACAGAACATTGTTCCGGAAGTGAGGATAACCATCGATGACAGCGTAAAGAAAGTTCTATCGATCATAATCGCCTCAGCGGGAAGAGTCGATAAATAGGCGGAGGATTGCGCAAGCGTAATAAATATAGTCAACACTCTGGTGATCTGACTAATCTTCTTACGGCCAGATTCTCCCTCCTTTTGTAACTTCTGGAAATATGGAACCGCTACAGTTAGTAGCTGCAAAACAATTGATGCAGAAATATAAGGCATAATACCAAGGCCAAATATTGCTGCATTACTAAAAGCCCCACCCAGGAAGGTATCAAGTAACCCGAATATTCCTTCTGCTTCTCCCAATTTTGAAGGATCAATTCCTGGCAAAACCACGAAAGATCCTAATCTAAAAATGACCAGGAATCCCAAGGTATTAAGGATTCTGATTCTTAGATCTTCAATCGAAAAAATATTTTTTATAGTGGTAAAAAACTTCTTCATGTTTTAAAGTTTGGTTGTTTTGCCACCTAACTTTTCGATTGCTTCCTGTGCGGAAGCAGAAAACGAATGAGCAGTTACATCAACCTTTGATTTTAACTCTCCTCTTCCAAGGATCTTCACCATATCTTTTCTACCTACCAGGCCGTGCTCCACAAGCACATTGAAATCAACAACATCTACTTTAGATGACTCAACCAGTTCCTGCAAGGTATCAAGATTAATGCCTTTCAGCTCAATTCTATTAGGGCTTCTAAAGCCAAACTTAGGAACACGTCTTTGTAATGGCATCTGTCCACCTTCAAAGCCTAGTTTGCTTTTGTAACCTGATCTGGATTTCGCTCCTTTGTGACCTCTCGTGGAGGTGCCACCTTTACCGGAACCAGTACCCCTACCTATCCTTTTACTGTTCTTTACTGCCCCAGCTGCCGGCTTTATCGAATTTAATTTCATCTTTATGTATTTTTATACTTTAGAGGACTTACATGGTTAAGTAGATTAATTTCTTAAATCACTAATCCCCAAGCTAAATTTCTAAGCGAATTTACGTTAATTATAGGTTAGTGACAGTCACCAGGTGGCTTACCTTGTTCACCATCCCAGCTATCTGAGGTGTGTTTTCTACCTCCACACTTCTGTGCAACTTACCTAACCCCAAAGCTTGAATAGTAAGTTTTTGGTTTTTAGGCCTGTCGATAGTACTTTTTATCTGAGTTATTCTAATTTTAGCCATTCGATTATCCGTTAAAAACTTTAGAAAGGGTTACACCACGTTGTTCTGCAACTGCATATGCATCTCTCATATTTGCCAAAGCATCAAAAGTTGCCTTTACCACGTTATGAGGATTGGAAGAACCTTTTGATTTCGCCAAAACGTCATTCACGCCTGCACTTTCCAAAACTGCTCTCATAGCACCACCTGCAATAACTCCAGTTCCTTTAGCAGCTGGTTTAAGCAAAACAAAACCACCGCTGTACTTTCCTATGGCAGCATGTGGAACCGTTCCGTTCAACACCGGAACCTTCACCAAATTCTTTTTCGCATCATCTATGCCTTTAGTAATTGCATCAGTAACCTCATTAGCTTTCCCTAATCCGTAACCAACCACACCATTACTATCACCTACAACAACAATAGCCGAAAAGCTGAATCTTCGTCCACCTTTCACTACTTTTGCAACTCTTTTTATAGCAACAACCCGCTCTTTCAGGTCAATTTCGCTTGCTTTTACTGATCTTATGTTACTTTGAGACATATTCTTTTATTTATATTTCCGATTATCGCAAGTACTACCTTTCAACATCAGAATAATATGATTATAATTTAAAAGTTAAGACCTGCTTCTCTTGCCCCATCAGCAAGGGCTTTAACCTTACCGTGGTATAAATAACCATTTCTGTCAAATACTACCGCACTGATGCCACTTTCAGTAGCTTTCTCAGCGATCTTCTTACCAACAATCTTAGAAGCCTCAATATCGACGTTCTTTTTATCGCTTCCTTCTGATGAAGACGCAAAAGCCAATGTATGCCCTTTAGAATCGTCAATCAACTGAGCATATATCGCTGTGTTGCTTTTATATACAGAAAGTCTGGGTCTTTCAGCGGTTCCCGTCAATTTTTGTCGGATCCCACGTTTAATTCTTAATCTTCTATCGTTCTTCTTAGTAGCCATCTCTATATCTATTTAGCAGCAGTTTTACCAGCTTTACGTCTAACAACCTCACCCACAAACCTGATACCTTTACCCTTGTATGGTTCAACTTGTCTGAATGATCTAATTTTTGCAGCAACTTGACCAATAAGCTGCTTATCAATTCCTTCCAAAGTAACAGTAGGATTTTTACCCTTTGGTGTTTCCGCTTTTACAGAAAGTTCCGAAGGGATTGCAATAAAAATATTGTGAGAGAAGCCCAAATTTAATTCAAGTATGTTTCCTTGCGTTGACGCTTTGTAACCAACACCCACAAGTTCGAGATCTTTTTTAAAGCCCTGGCTTACACCGGTCACCATATTGTTCAATAATGATCTGTATAATCCGTGCAATGCTTTGTGTCTCTTTTGCTCTGTTGGACGCTTTAAAATGAGGTCTCCCTCTTGAATTGCGATTTCAATATCAGGGTTTACTTCCTGTGTCAGCGTACCTTTTGGTCCCTTAACTGTTACCAAATTATCAGAAGCTACATCTATGGTAACATCTGATGGAAGCTTAATGGGCGTTTTACCTATTCTTGACATTTTTTTTCTATTAATAAACGTAACACAAAACCTCGCCACCAATATTCATATTTCTTGCCTCTTTATCGGTAATAACACCTTTAGAGGTAGAAAGTATAGCGATACCTAGACCGTTCAACACCCGGGGAAGCTCCTCAGCATTTGCATACTTTCTAAGCCCTGGTTTACTAATACGTTCTAAATTTACTATTGCAGAAGCTTTGGTTTCCGGATTATATTTCAAGGCAATTTTTATAATACCCTGTACATTAATATCATCTATAAACTTGTAATTCTGAATATAGCCTTTCTCATGCAATACCTTGGTGATCTCCTTCTTAATGTTAGAAGCAGGAATATCAACCACCCTGTGATTGGCTTTTATTGCATTTCTAAGCCGGGTTAAATAATCAGCTATTGGATCAGTCATTTTTTCAACTATTTAATAATCGCATGTCCTTAAATTGGCCTGCAAAAATACAGAACATTTTATATAAAAAAAATAAAAAGAGAATAATTTACCAACTCGCTTTTGTGATCCCCGGTATTTTCCCAAATGATGCCATTTCTCTAAAGGTAACTCTGGAAATTCCGAATTTCCTCATGTAACCTCTTGGTCGGCCGGTCAGTTTGCATCTGTTATGCAATCTAACTTTGGAAGAATTTCTAGGAAGTTTGTCTAAGGCTTCGTAGTCACCAGCTTCTTTCAAAGCAGCTCTTTTAGCAGAATATTTCGCTACTAACCTTTCTCTTTTTCTTTCTCTGGCTTTTATAGATTCTCTTGCCATAATTATTTCTTGTTTTTATTTGAAAAAGGCATTCCGAAGGCCTTTAACAGTTCGTAACTTTCCTCATCAGTATTAGCAGTGGTAACAAAAGTGATATCCATTCCACTAATTCTGTTTACTTTGTCTATGCTAATTTCAGGAAATATAATCTGCTCCTTTACCCCCAAAGTGTAGTTTCCCCGGCCATCAAAACCCTTCTCATTAACACCTCTAAAATCCCTTACCCTTGGAAGTGCGATAGACATTAATCTATCCATAAACTCATACATTTTATTTCCCCTGAGGGTAACTTTTGCACCTATCGGCATTCCCTCTCTAAGTTTGAAGTTAGAGATTGAATTCTTTGCTTTGGTAGGAACAGCTTTCTGACCCGAGATGGTAGTAAGTTCTTCAACCCCAACATCTACCAACTTCTTATCTGATACGGCAGCTCCTATACCTTTATTTATACTGATTTTGGTAATTTTAGGAACTTGCATTACAGACTTGTACTCAAATTTTTCTTTGAGTGCGGGAACTATTTCCGAAAGATATTTATCTTTTAATCTAGGATTTGCCATGTTATATAAATTCTCCTGTTTTCTTTGAATATCGCTGAAGCTTATTGGAGTCATTTAACTTTCTACCAGTTCTTGAAGCATCTCCTGAAGCTGGATCTACCAACATAAGATTGCTTATATGAATAGGCGCTTCTTTTTTCTCAATGCCTCCGTTTGGATTTGTTGCAGAAGGTTTGGTATGCTTGGTCACCATATTTGCTCCTTCAACAATAGCTTTCAACTTCTCAGTGTTAACGTCAAGTACCTTACCGGATTTTCCCTTAGAGTTTCCAGCCAATATCTTAACAGTATCTCCCTTTTTAATATGAAGTTTTACTTTGTTATTAGATGATTTCTTCATTTCTATAATACTTCAGGTGCCAATGACACAATTTTCATGAACTGCTTTTCTCTTAACTCACGAGCAACAGGTCCGAAAATCCTGGTACCCCTGGGCTCATCATTATTATTTAAAAGGACAGCGGCATTATCTTCAAATCTGATATAAGAACCATCTTTTCGTCTAACTTCCTTTTTGGTCCTTACGATAACTGCTTTAGATACAGTACCTTTTTTTAGGTTACTTGATGAAAGAGCAGACTTTACACTCACTACGATCTTGTCTCCAACCGAAGCATATCGCTTGCCGGTACCTCCTAAAACACGAATACACAAAACTTCTTTAGCTCCGCTATTATCCGCAACATTTAATCTAGACTCTTGTTGTATCATGATTATTTAGCTCTTTCAATAATTTCAATTAATCTCCAACGCTTATTCTTACTAAGCGGCCGGGTCTCCATAATTCTTACGGTGTCACCGATTCCACATTCGTTTTTGGCATCGTGCGCCATAAACTTTGTGGTTTTTCCGATAAACTTACCATACATTGGATGTTTTACCCTTCTGGAAACGGCTACAGTAATAGTACTTTCCATTTTATTACTGACAACTTTTCCTACTCTTTCTTTTCTGAGGTTTCTCGACTCCATTTCTTAACTTATTTTGAAAGTTCCTTAGCACGTAAAGCGGTATTAAGCCTAGCCACAAGTTTTCTAGACTGCCTGATTTTCATCGGGTTTTCTATAGGAGATATAGCATGAGCAAACCTTAGCTTCTGAAGCGTTTCTTTTTCCGCTGCTAGTTTCTCATTAAGCTCGTCAACGCTGAGTGTATTAATTTCTGAATTCTTCATCTGACCATTAATTTTTTAAAGTACCAGCCTGGTATGCTGGAGGAATGGTATTATTATGCTACGTAATCTCTACGTACAACAAATTTTGTCTTTATTGGTAATTTTTGGGCTGCCAATCTTAGAGACTCCTGTGCATCTGCTAGGGAAATACCGATTGATTCAAACAGTATGGTTCCTGGCCTTACAACAGCTACCCAATATTCCGGGGCACCCTTACCTTTACCCATACGTACTTCCGCAGGCTTCTTGGTAATTGGTTTGTCTGGAAAAATTCTAATCCAAACCTGGCCTTCTCTTTTCATAGCCCTAGTCATAGCAATACGAGCAGCTTCAATCTGACGGCTTGTTATCCATCCCGGCTCTAATGCTTTAATACCAAAGGATCCAAAAGTTAAAGTATGACCTCTCTGAGCAATTCCCTTAACTCTGCCTTTTTGTTTCTTTCTAAATTTGGTTCTTTTCGGCTGTAACATCTTCTTGTATTTGCTATATTAGACCGCTATTTGATATAGGCCATCTAAATTGTTTTAATCTTTATTTATTACGAATTGAAACCTCAAATCGGAAATTATTGCCTTTTTCTTCTTCTAGGGGCGCCTTGTCCTTCTCCTCTTTTTCTCCTCGCGCCGCCGCCACCTTGGCCGCCTGGAGCATTACTTCCTGCGTTTGCACTGGACGCACCTACATTTGGAGATAAATCAATCTTTCCAAAAAGCTCACCTTTGAAGATCCAAACTTTAATACCGATTTTTCCATATACTGTATCCGCTTCAGACACTGCATAATCAATATCAGCCCTAAGGGTGTGCAAAGGAATACGTCCTTCTTTATACTGCTCAGTCCGGGCCATATCAGCACCACCTAACCGACCAGAGACTTTTATTTTAATACCCAAAGCACCTACGCGCATGGCAGAAGCAATGGCTTGTTTCATTGCTCTTCGATAGGAAATTCTTGCCTGAAGTTGTTGCGCGATTGACTCACCAACTAATCTAGAATCGATTTCTGGTCTCTTAATCTCAAAGATGTTGATTTGAACGTCTTTACCGGTAAGCTTCTTTAACTCCTCCTTAATTTTATCCACCTCAGCACCACCTTTACCGATTACCACACCAGGACGGGCAGTATGAATGGTCAACGTGATCCTTTTTATTGTTCGCTCAATGACCACCTTAGAAATTCCCCCTTTAGGGATTCTAACATCAATATATTTTCTGATTTTATGATCTTCAACCAATTTATCAGAAAAGGTCTTACCACCAAACCAACTAGAGTCCCAACCAGTGGTGATTCCAAGTCTAAATCCTATAGGGTTTACTTTCTGTCCCATTATTTATCTGTATTTTCTGAGTTCTGACTTTTTTCGCTATCCTCGGTAATTTCTACTGAAGTGTTGCTATCAACAACAAGAGTTACATGGTTAGATCTTTTACGGATCCTATGTGCTCTTCCCTGAGGAGCAGGTCTTAATCTCTTTAAAATTCTTGCACTATCAACAAATATTTCCTTAACAAACAAATCTGCATCCTCTAAACGCGCATCTTCATTTTTTGCCTGCCAGTTTGCGATTGCTGATAATAACAATTTCTCAAGTTTTGCTGCACCGTATTTTGATTCAAACTTAAGAATGCTTAGTGCTCTATTTACTTTTTGTCCTCTGATCAGATTAGCAACTAATCTCATTTTACGAGGAGAGCTAGGTACGTTATTTAACTTTGCTACAGCTTCCATAATTATCTTTTGCCTTTATCCTTTTTAGCGATATGTCCTCTAAAATTTCTGGTAGGTGAAAATTCTCCCAGCTTATGCCCAACCATATTTTCCGTGACATATACCGGAATAAATTTATTGCCATTATGAACAGCAAAAGTATGTCCTACAAAATCAGGAGAAATCATTGACCTTCTAGACCAGGTTTTTACAACCGATTTTTTACCAGAATCATTCATGGTATCAACCTTTTTTTCCAATCTAAAATCTATATAAGGTCCTTTTTTTAACGAACGTCCCATATTATTTTTTCTTACCGATAATTAAGTTATTAGAGTATTTTTTCGGAGTTCTGGTTTTCAGTCCTTTGGCCAACATACCGTTTCTTGATCTTGGATGACCACCGGACGCCCTACCTTCTCCACCACCCATTGGGTGATCTACCGGGTTCATAACAACGCCTCGCACTCTAGGTCTTCTTCCCAACCATCGCTTTCTACCAGCTTTACCCAGGTTCACGTTCATATGATCGCTGTTAGACACTGTTCCAACAGTAGCCATGCAAATTGTCAACACTAGTCTCATTTCGCCAGATGGCAATTTCAATGTAGCGTACTTACCTTCTCTTGCTAACAACTGCGCGTAAGATCCGGCGCTTCTTGCTAAAGCTCCACCTTTACCTGGCTTCAACTCGATGTTATGCACGATTGTACCTAATGGGATGTCCGACAAAGGCAACGCGTTGCCAACTTCAGGCGCTATGCCCTTCCCGGAAAGAAGCGTTTGTCCAACTCCGATACCTTCAGGAGCAATAATATATGTTTTAGCGCCATCTGCGTAATACAAAAGTGCAATCCTTGCAGATCTCATCGGATCATACTCAATTGACTTAACAACAGCGGGAATATTAAACTTATCTCTCTTAAAGTCTATAATACGCATTCTCTGCTTATGTCCCCCGCCCATGTAGCGCATGGTCATTCTTCCAGAGTTATTTCTTCCTCCGGATCTCTTTACAGACACCAAAAGTGACTTCTCTGGTGTATCACTTGTGATTTCAGTAAATCCAGGAGCAACCCTAAATCTCTGCCCGGGAGTGATCGGTCTTAATTTCTTAATTGCCATTTTCTCTAATTATGAATTATGAATCAGAATTTTAATTCAATCTTAAAATCATGATCCAATTGTGCATTTTATATTCCACTATAAAAGTCAATAACCTCGCCATCGGCTACAGTAACAATTGCTTTTTTGTAAGCAGCAGTTCTACCTGATACCACCTTTGATTTAGTATATCGGCTTTTGCTTTTCCCCTGGTAAATCATAGTCCTAACACTCTCTACAT
>CAZHZR010000061.1:7035-13554 GCA_964537095.1 uncultured Roseivirgaceae bacterium | reverse complement strand
GACTTAAGTAAGCCGCTGCCCCCAAACCAGCTTTGGCATACCGTAAAACTCCGCCTTGTAGAGCCATCGGGTCTGGATGAAGAAACGGTGGGAAAATTTTTAATTCCCGCCCAAACAAGTAATCTGGGTATAATTTCAGACATTGACGACACAGTTTTAAGAACCAATTCTTCTAATCTTCTGAGCATGGCCAGAATTACCCTGCTCAATAATGCGCATACAAGGCTCCCTTTTGAAGGTGTAGCCGCGTTCTACCGCGCCCTGCACAAAGGGACCGAAGGGTCTTCAAGCAATCCCTTATTTTATGTATCCAGCAGCCCCTGGAATTTATATGATCTTTTAGAAGACTTTTTCGAACTGCACCACATTCCGATGGGGCCATTCCTGCTAAGAGACTATGGTATTGATGAAACAAAATTCATCAAGTCAGCGCATGGGGATCACAAGATCGTTCAGATCGAAAAAATAATGAAGACATACCCCAACATGAAATTTATTTTGATCGGGGACAGCGGCGAACAAGACCCTGAAATTTTTACCCAAGTTGTAAATGGTTTTCCAGACAGGATAGCCTGCATCTACATTAGAGATGTAACAGACAGCAAGAGAGATGAAGCGATTCAACAACTGGCAACGGAAGTGGCTAAAGCTGGAATAGAAATGCTATTGGTTGAAAATTCAGAAAAAGCTGCTATTCATGCCGCAGAGAGAGGTTATATAGATCCTGTAACACTTCCTGATATTGTACAGGAAAAAGTGAAAGATGAAAATGCGCCGGATGAAATTGAACTCATCATGAAAGGCAAAAAGCCTTCTAAATAGGATACTGAGCCAGAAAAAAAATTTTCCTGTGGAATGTCCACTTCCCTACAGAAAGATATTATTGGTTCAGGAGATCTCCGTCTTCTATGATCAAGCGGTTAGAGCGAAGTTTTCTATCAATAGATGACATGATCTTTCTTCTTTCAATTTTGCCCCCTGATATTCTGCTCGGCTGAGGTGAATCGCCGGTAATTCTACTGATGGCGACGGAAAGCAAATTTTCTTCCATGTCTCCAAGCGCCTTCATTGGAAGCGCATAATCATCTATGACAATATCTGGGAAAAAACCTTCTGAGTATTCTGAATTGCCATCGCTGTTGTAAACCTGAAAAGCAATGGGCAATAAGCCGTAGTGATTCAAAGAGTTTCGTTCATCCTCAATGGCTACGGAACCCACATTTTTACCCACGGTTTTATCCCCAATCAGTTCCACATCCATGTAAGGCTTCAGACCATTGATAATCAGCTCACTGGCAGATGCTGTATTGCTACCTGTGAGTATGTAAACCTTTCCGTTTAGTTGATTTCCAATGTTCGCAGCTTTGTCAATAAATCTGCCCCTATAGTTTTTGTCACCGTCTTCATCATTGTTGAAATAATCCATATAGAAGTCATTCCACCTGTTTTCAAAAAAAACATCCTCCGTAGTGACGTTTGGCGCAATAAGACTAGCCATATTAAGAGACGAAGATATAGCACCGCCGCTATTGTATCTGAGGTCTAACACGAGATCTGTAATACCCTGGCTTTGAAAGCGCGCGAAAACGGCATCCATTTGCTGGTCATATTCATTGCTATTTGTGAGCCCGCCGGCAAAGAAATTGTAAACATAATAACCTACTTTCCGGCCTTTTACGGTATAAACAGTGTCTAAATAGTTTGGGTTCTCCTGGATTTCTGTGACAGTCAAATTAATCTCGGGCTGTAACTCATATACTTCGTTGCGCTCCACAAAGCGGGAAAAGGTAAGGCTATGGCTTGAAAACATCTGCTCGTACAACTGACTCCAGTTAGCTTCTGTAATAGGTGTGCCATTAATAAGGGAGATAACATCTCCTCTTTTCAACCCTGCAAAACTGGCAGGTGAGTTTTTTTTGACATAGGAAACAATAGCTACCACCGCATCACCACCGCCATCAACATAAAACAGATCATACTCATATCCCGCTTCCTCCGTGACACCTTCCAATGCCTTGATCAATTCCTGAAAATCAGAAACAATTATGGAGAAATCATCACCTGAATATTTTAGGCTCTTAAAAAACGCTTCTGGCGCTTGTTCCTTATTTACACGTGCTGGAATCTGGTCTGTCCAGTAATACACCTCTTTCATCACATCATACACCCAGGTGTTGATAGCGTTGTTAGAATCATCGCTGATCTTGACATTATCATCGTCATTACAAGCCGAAATGAAAAATAGGAGAACCAGGAAAAGATAAAGCGCCTTTAATTCAGGTAGTTTTTTCATTGAAGTATCATAAGAAAAATATTCTTAAAGATATGTCTTTTTAAAAATAAAAACTATATGCAACCTGAGGCTTCTTGTAGCCAGGCCCAAAATTTCTTTATGGTTTTTTCCATTGATTTTTGCCGCCGTTCCTTCGCTATCAAAAAGAACGGCCTTTTTGCTAAAAATTTACTTAGCTTTGGTTATTATATTGCAATAATCTATGCCAATAGTAAAATTTGAAAGCAATTCCACCTATTCATGGGCGATTTGGGAAATCACTGAATCCGAAAATGAGCTGTTGGCCTTAGCCAATCCATCTGCAGGGGAAAGTGCTGAATGGCAGCAGATCAGACATGCCAATAAAAGAATGGAGTACCTTGCCGGCAGATTGGCTTTGAAAGAAATTGTGGAGCAGCGAAATAAAACCTTTCAAGGCATCCGTAAAGATGATTGTGGCAAGCCTTTTCTCAAAGGTCATTCAGAAGCTATATCGATGACGCATTCTTTTCCGCTTGCCGGAGCAATTATACACAGTCACCAACAAGCCGGTATTGATATCGAAAGGCCACAGCCAAAACTATTCCGCATTGCCCATAAATTTTTAACGGAAGCGGAACTTAATCTTCGGGATATAGACGAAAAGCAGCTTTGTGTCTATTGGTGTGCCAAAGAAGCCCTGTATAAAATGTATGGAAGAAAGCAGGTGATTTTTTCGCAGCATCTTTCATTGGAACCTTTTACTATTCAAACCGAAGGAATAATCAAAGGAGCAATAGCGATGCACGACCTACAACAAACAGTAGACCTGAAATACATGTTCTGGAAGAACCATGTTGTCTGTTTTAACATTTAGCATAAATTATTGGATTACTTTTTGCACCTTTTGCGTATGAATGGCAATCAAGCGAATACCTTGATAATATTACATTCTATAAAGTTTAGTTGAAATTTTAGATATATTGAGATATTATTTTAACTAATTTTATAGAATCGATAACAGCATTACAATTTATGAAGTTACAGGCAAGGGTTTTGGCAATTGGCTAGGCTGCTAGCGAAAACCGTTGTACAAACGCAAACAGAGACTTTACTCTATAAATCATGAAACTATCAACTACGTTATTAATACTGTCGATTTTCCTGATTGCTGCTAATCCGACGATTGCGCAAACCAGCAAATCGATTTCTAATTTTTCTCTATTGAATACCGTCGACAATAATCAGCTCTCATTGTCAAATTTTCAGAATAAGAAGGGGGTTGTAATTATCTTTACTTCTAATTTTTGTCCTTATTCAAAACTGTATGAGGAGAGAATCGAGGCACTTGCAAATGAATTTTCGGGAAAAGGAGTTCAATTTATCTTAATTAACCCCAACAACCCTATGGCGAGCAAAGACGATTCTATTGAAGAAATGGCAAAGCAGGCCCGGGAAAAAGGGTTCAGCTTTCCCTATTTAGCTGATAAGGACCAACAGGTGGCCAATTCTCTGGGAGCAACAAAAACTCCTGAGGTTTATTTATTGAAGCCAGTCTCCGGTTCCTTTTCCATCGTGTACAGCGGTGCAATAGACGACAATCCGCAGGTACCCGGCGATGTAAACAAAGCCTACTTAAAGGAAGCCATCAACAATCATTTATCAGGAAAACCGATAGCCAAAGCGTTTGAACGCCCCACCGGGTGCATGATCAAAAAGAAATAATTCGTTTTTCAGTTCATCTCTGATTCTCCTTCATCGGAGATGGTATCTATCAATCTTCTGATTTCGTCTAGTTTGACAGTGTCCCCAATTTTTTCAAAGGACACTATCAAATTTCGCAACACCCTTTTTATCACGTCCAGATTACTGCAGGGCTGATAGAATATATCCATGGGTGTTAAATTCAGGTGGGATATATAGTTATCAATGTCTTCTTTCGTAAAAATCAATCCTCTGTTAAATGCATTGATATAGAATTGAGTTTCATCAGATTTATACGTCAGGATGAACAAGTTTGGCAGGTTGACCCCATAAACAGGCAACTTTAGTTTTTGGGCCACGAAAAGATAAATTACACAAAGTGTTATAGGGTTACCTTTCCTGTTTTCCAGCACCACATTGATCATCGAATTTCCCGGACTATGGAAATTTTTTGTGTTGGCGCCAAATTTTAATTTACTAAAAATTACGCTGTTGAGGATTTTAATTTGGTCAAAAGGATGCGCTTCATCTCTAAACTCCAGCCAGGCTTCATAATAGATCTGTTCTAGTTCCTTTTTTAGTTTTGAAAGTTCCAGGTCCGGATACTGATAAGTAGCAACGAGCCACATTCCTTCTAATAAATCCTTGCTGCCATCTGTTTTCCAGGAAACCAGGCGCTCCACCAGATTATCAAATTGAAGGGTGTGGATGAGATCCTCCAATCGTTTTTGAACAACAGGATTGAAGTTATTTTCCCACTCACTCTCTAAAAAAGGAATGATGGTTTCGCCCAGTGATATAATTTTCTTTTCTACATGGTTTAAAATATCTGTATCCTCATCATCCAAAAGCGAGATCAATGCTTTTAATTCCTTATCCTTCATGCTTTAATTTTTACGTTTGTATCACCCCTACATTAAATGCCTCCTTAATTGGAGCATGGTTAGCTGCTTCTATTCCCATGGAAATTATAGTTCTGGTTTCATTTGGATCTATAATTCCATCTACCCAGATCCTTGCCGCTGCATAATAGGGGCTTAACTGTTCGTTATATTTGTCTGTAATTTCTTTTAATAATTCGTTTTCTTCCTCACTGGAAATCTTCTTACCCTCAGCTTTCAAAGTTGCAACCTTAATTTGCAGCAGGGTTTTGGCTGCCGCAGCACCACTCATCACCGCAATTTGCGCAGTGGGCCAGGCAAAAATCAATCGCGGATCATATGCTTTTCCACACATTGCGTAATTACCTGCACCATAAGAATTCCCTATGATAATTGTAAACTTCGGAACGACCGAATTCGCCATGGCATTTACCATTTTGGCGCCATCTTTTATAATTCCTCCATGTTCTGCCCTGCTACCCACCATAAATCCGCTCACGTCCTGCAAAAAAACAAGGGGGATTTTTCGTTGGTTGCAGTTCATGATAAACCTCGCAGCCTTGTCCGCTGAGTCGGAATAAATAACCCCGCCCATCTGCATCTCACCTTTCTTTGACTTCACAATTTTCCTTTGGTTAGCCACTATTCCTACGGCCCAACCATCAATTCTTGCGGTGCCACATACAATGGATTTTCCATAAAGGGCCTTGTACTCGTCAAATTCGGAAGCATCCACCAGCCATTTGATAATCGACAAGGTGTCATAGGGCTTCACTCTATCAGAAGGAAGCATTCCGTAAATTTCCTGCTTATCAATCAAAGGAGTTGCCGGCACTTTTCTGTCAAAGCCTGCCTTCTCAGAAGTCCCGATTTTGTCAAATATTCTTTTTATTGCATCGAGACACTGCTCGTCATTCTCAAACTTGTTATCCGTAACGCCAGATATTTCACAATGAGTGGTAGCGCCCCCCAGCGTTTCATTGTCAATTTCTTCACCTACCGCCGCCTTTACAAGATAAGAGCCGGCCAGAAAAATGGAACCCGTTTTATCTACAATCATAGCCTCGTCAGACATGATGGGCAAATAGGCGCCTCCCGCCACGCAACTGCCCATGATAGCAGCAATTTGGACGATTCCCATTGATGACATCTTCGCGTTGTTTCGAAATTGCCTGCCGAAGTGTTCTTTATCAGGGAAAATTTCATTCTGCAATGGTAAAAACACACCTGCACTATCTACCAAATAAATAATTGGAAGGCGGTTTTCCATAGCAATTTCCTGAGCGCGCAGGTTCTTTTTGGCGGTAATCGGAAACCAGGCTCCGGCTTTAACCGTGGCATCATTGGCCACTACTATACACTGCCTTCCTGAAATATATCCTATTACGACGATAACTCCCGCGGAAGGACAGCCACCATATTCTTCGTACATCCCGTCGCCAGCCAATGCGCCAATTTCGACAAAAGAGGTATCTGCATCTAATAAATACTGAATTCTTTCCCTTGCTGTTAATTTGCCTTTTGTATGTTGTGCCTCAATTTTGGAAGGACCGCCGCCTTGATAAACCTGAGCCAGCTTATTGTTAAGGCGAAAAATCAGTTGTTTATTATTGTCCTCGTTTTTGTTAAATTCTATATCCATAAGAGTGCAAACTTTCGTTACAAGGCTTGGTTCGCCCGATA
>CAZHZR010000061.1:0-6935 GCA_964537095.1 uncultured Roseivirgaceae bacterium | reverse complement strand
GTGCTAAAATGCTATAATGAATTTCGATTTTTATAACATCTTCCTGAATGGATCTTATGCTTTTCAGCGGAGCACTGAACCAAAGTGCGAGATTTCCCTCAAACCAAGTGAGGTTGCCTTCGCCTTTTCCAATCAAAGGGAAAGATCATCCTTTTATTTCAGGCCCTTTGGTTCATCATCTGCATCTCCTTTGTCTTTTCTTCCAAAAACAGAGAAGTGTATGTATCGGTTCGGATTTTCTCTGATATCAATCAACAGCCTGTCAAGGTCTCTCGCAGAGCGGTTAAAATTATCGTAGAGTGAATCGTTGTTCATCAATTTTCCTAAACTACCATTTCCATCATTGATCTTTTCAGTAATCTGTCTCAGGTTGGCCATAGCCATGTTCGCCTCGGCCACAGTTTGTTTCAGTTCAAGATCGTTCAAACTATCGGCCATACTGTTCATTTTAGCCAAAAAGGGCTCCAGACCAGTCTCGGTATCAGAAAGTGCGGACGTTACCTGATTCATATCATTCAGTATCCCGGTTAGATTACGTCGATTTTCATTGACCAACCCTTGAAGTCCGGTAGCAGCCGAGTCGAACTTCGCGAAAATGCTGTTGATAGCTTCGTTATTGCTGTTCAGATTCGCCAAAAGTATATTAATATTGGAAAACGCAGAATCTATGTTGTCAATGATGGGCATTGCGGTCTTCTGAATTGCCGCCGTAAAACCTTCATCCACCCGGCCAATGAGCGTATCTTCATCGTTTAACGGAGTGGTAACTTTACCTACATTCAAAGTAATAGCCTTGCTGCCCAGCAAATCGCTACTGAATAACAAGGCAACGGTTGAGTCCCCAAGTTCGATATCGTTTTCGATATCCATTGCAACCAAAAGCTTATTTTCCCTATTTTGCATAATAGAGATGTCACTGACCCTGCCTACGGAGAGGCCATTAATCAAAACCTGGTTAGATACTGTTAGGCCGTCAATTTCATCATAAATAGCGTAGTAAGTATTTGTAGTCGAAAGGAAATCACTTCCTTTTAGAAATTTGACGCCAAAATATAAAATCACAAAAGCAACTACTGCCAATAATCCTACCTTGTACTCTTTCGAAAATTTCACTCGCTATGTATTTAGCCTGGACAAATATTTACAGTTATTGTCAAATCAACAATAATTCTCTCATTCAACTGATTTGAAAGCCTTAGGTTTTACATTCTAAAACAATCCCTATAAAAGTAATAATATTACCACTAAATTTTGACCTTAGGGTTAAATTGTTTCTTAATCTTTAAGAAAATCAATCCATTGATTCGATTTCCAATTTGTAATCACGGAAAGCCCTGAATATTCCCGAAGCAATATACGTCTGCTTCAGGTCGTCATTCAAATATTTTTCTTCTGTTTTATTACTTAAGAATCCTACCTCCACCAGCACGCTTGGCATTGATGTTTTCCAGAGCACTAGAAATCCGGCCTGCTTCACTCCTCTTGAGTGCCTACCTACTCTGTTTTTGAACTGATCCTCAATATTCCTGGCTAATTTAAGGCTATTGCCAATATAGGCATTTTGGTATAACGAAAACAGAATGTGCGATTCCGGTGCCGTAGGATCAAATCCCTCATAATTTTCCTCATAATTTTCCTCCATCAGCACCACCGAGTTTTCACGCTTGGCAACTTCCAGATTTCCAGCAGTTTTGTGTGGTCCCATAACCCAGGACTCCGTTCCGTACACCTCATGATTTCCAACAGCGTTGCAGTGAATTGAAATAAATAGATCAGCACCATTTCTATTAGCAATACTGGCACGGTTTTCAAGGCCAATAAACGTATCGTCATTCCTGGTATAGATAACTTCTACATCGTCCAGATATTTGTTAATAATTTCGCCGAGTTTCAATGCTATTTCAAGCGCTACGTCTTTTTCCTTGGAGAAACTACCTAAGGTACCGGAGTCTTTACCTCCATGACCTGCGTCAATCACTATTTTCTTTACCTTATATTCTTTTTTTCCAAGGGGGCTAAAAGCAGCACATAACAGTACTATGGCAATACTCAATAGGAAGACAGTTTTTTGTACAATATTTCGCACAATGTTTCGGTTGTTAGCTGTTAAAGAAATAACTTTACGCAAAGTTGAGAATTTTTCCGTTAAACCGAAAAAACTAGTGTATAATTTCAAATACGCTTTATTTAAACACTTCATACATAATTATATATTGGCAAAACGCTTGGTGAACCTGTTCTTTTACAACATTTCTCTTAAAAAGAGTATATTTTTAGTGTTGGGGTTCATGTTCATAAGCATCTTAGACATATCTGCTCAGGAGTTTCCTATACATATCCAGGATTCCATTTCTGCCCCTGCAGGGGATACGCTAGTAGTGGCTGACACGATCCAGTCTGACACTACGCTTGTTCTGACCGACTCCGTGGCGGTACAACCAAAAGGAGATATACAGACCACAATCAAATATTCGGCCAAAGATTCCATCGTTTCGGATGTACAAAACCAGATCGTGAGGCTATATGGCGACGCACAAATTACCTATGGAGAGATAAATCTGGCAGCTGCCGAGATTGAAATAAACTGGGCAACGAATACGCTTAAAGCCAAAAGCGTAACCGATTCAACAGGAAAAAAAATAGGTGTTCCGGTTTTTAAAGACGGCCCGGATGAATACGAAACCCAGGCTATCGAATATAATTTAAAAAGCAAAAAAGCCATCATCTCAGGAGTTGTTACACAACAAGACCAAGGCTATATACATGGAGAAAGGGTTAAGAAAAACGAGAAGGATGAATTATTTATAAGCTCAGCGAAATACACGACTTGTAATTTAGAGCATCCGCATTTTCATATCTCGGCAAAAAAACTGAAGATGATCCCGAAGGACAAAATTGTTTCGGGTCCCTTTAACCTGGTGATAAATGATATCCCTACGCCGCTGGGGCTTCCTTTCGGTATTTTTCCTTCTCCCAGAACCAAGACGTCAGGAATAATTATTCCAACTTATGGAGAAGAGCGTCAAAGAGGTTTTTTTCTTCGGGACGGCGGCTACTTCTTCGCATTGAGTGATTATATTAACCTCACCGTGCTAGGGGAAGCTTATACAAAAGGTGGCAGTGGATTTAAGGTACTATCCGATTACAGAAAAAGATATGCTTACAATGGCTCTTTTAATTTCCATTATAATAAAAGAGTTAGTGGAAATGTCGGAGAAGACAGCGAAAGCAAAGATTTTCGAATTCAGTGGAGTCATACGCCTCAAAGCAGGAGAAACAGCAGGTTTTCTGCCTCTGTAAACGCATCCAGCTCCTCGTACACAAATAACAATTACCTGGGCGACGTAAGCCAGCAAATAACGCCACAGATGAATTCCAGCATCAACTTTAGTCAGACCTTCCCTAATTCGCCTTTTAGTCTCTCCATGAGCGCCAGGCATAGCCAGAACTTAAGGACAGGTGTGGTGTCAGTATTATTCCCGGAACTAAATTTTAATATAAACCGGCAGTACCCCTTTGAGAACGTAAAGGGAAATGGCTGGCTCCAAAAATTGAGTATAGGATATTCGCTCAATGGAAAAAATGAAATTACTAACCAGGCTTCTGGTTCACTGGGTTTTGTGCCTGCCAATCAAGGCGAGCGGGATACGCTGCAGTTTAACCTCAATAATCTTCCTGAAATGTTAAAGCGAGGTCAAAATGGCTTTAGGCACAACATTCCGATCAGTACTTCCACCAAATTGCTTAAGTATTTTACACTCAGTCCCAGCTTTAATTTCAACCAGCTTTTCTACTTCAAAGAACTGGATTACGAATTTATAGAATCCGAAAATGCCATCAGGGTAGATACCACTAACAAATTTTCAACTGCGTATACCTATGACGTTAGCGCTTCAATTAATACACGGCTATACGGAATGTATCATTTTAAGAGCAAGAACATCCAGGCAATACGCCACGTGATGACCCCTTCCGTGAGCTTCGGATACAGTCCCAATTTTGGTGATCCAAGATACGGGTATTATCAGGAAGTACGTACCGACCGAAACGATCCTACCAAGACGCGTTTCTTATCAAGGTACCAGGGCTTTGCCTATGGGAGTCCAGCATTGGGCGAAAGGGCTTCCATGAGCTTTTCGCTAAACAACAACCTGGAAATGAAAGTGAGGGATAAAGAAGCTGCGGACACTGCCAAGCAACAATATAAAAAAGTGCCTTTGCTGGAGAATCTTTCTTTGTCATCAGGCTATAATTTTCTGGCAGATTCTTTCAAGCTGTCGAACATTTCTATTAGGACGAGGACGAAATTATTTAACAATCGGCTTGACGTGAACGTATCGGGAAACCTTGATCCATATATTTACCGGATTGATAGTATCAACGACGCAGGAAGGGTGATAAGACAGCGAAGGGTTGATGAGTTCGCCTGGAATTCAGGGAGGGGCCTGGGGCAAATAACAAACGCATCTCTGGCCCTGAGTACCAATTTAAATCCGGCAGCAAAAGGAAGAGAAGATGCAAGGACAAACAATATAGCCGAGGAAGGAACCCTGGAAGAAGAAGATGAGATTGCCTATATACAGGCAAATCCCGATTTATATGTGGAATGGGATGTTCCCTGGAGCCTTAGAGTGTCTTATACGCTGAATTATCGCAAAAGCGGATTCCTGGAAAGCAATATTACACAATCTTTGCAGTTCTCAGGAGATGTAAGCCTGACCGAAAAATGGAAAGTGGGTTTTAGTTCCGGCTACGATTTTGAACGCAAAGATCTTACCCATACCAATTTAAACATACACAGAGACTTGCACTGTTGGGAAATGCGAGTGACATGGGTGCCTTTTGGCCGGTATCAATCTTACTCACTGAACATCAACGTAAAAGCTTCTATCCTACAGGATCTAAAGCTGAGTAGGAGAAGAAGCTTCCAGGATAATAATTTCTTCTAGCGATGATTGGCTGTTGGCGATTAGCTGATGGCTGTTGGCGTTTATGATGTTGTAGTGGGTAGGCAATTGTACCTTCTCAGATTCCTATTGAGAATCTGAGAAGGTAAACCAAGCTGTTGGCTGCTAAAGATGTCTGTCCGAACTTTGAACTCTACACTTTGAACTCTAAATTTACTTTTCCACCCAGTGCTTCACCTCATCGAGCGTTGGGTTCTTGACATCATTTAGCTTCATCTTTTTTCGCATACCGCAGACGTCATTGAACAACTTGGCTGGAACTGCATTTTTCAATTGCTCTATGGTATTGACGCCTATTTTCTGCAAAATAGGGATAATATTTTCAGGCACGCCGCGATCCAAATACTCCATATCTTCAGCAAATTTTATCTTCTTCTCAGGCTTCATCTGTGGAAAAAAGATTACGTCCTGAATCGAGTTTGAATTGGTCATGATCATTGATAACCTGTCTATCCCTATACCCAAACCAGCAGTAGGAGGCATTCCATACTCCAGCGCTCTCAGGAAATCCTCATCCAGCACCATGGCTTCGTCATCACCTCTTTTCCCTAGCTCGAGTTGTTCTTCAAAACGCTTTCGTTGGTCAATAGGATCGTTTAATTCAGAAAATGCATTGCAGATTTCCTTGCCATTACAAATGGCTTCAAAACGCTCTACCAGCCCCTCCTTTTCCCGGTGCCTTTTTGCTAAGGGTGACATTTCAACCGGATAGTCAGTAATAAAAGTAGGCTGAATCAAGTATGGCTCACATTTCTCTCCAAATATTTCATCAATAATTTTTCCTTTGCCCATAGATGGGTCTAAAGCCACCTTCAGCTGTTTGGCCGTTTCTCTTAAAGCTGGCTCGTCCATAGACGAAATATCGATGCCTGTAAATTCTTCGATAGCCTCAAACATGGTGTAACGCTTCCAGGGTCTCTGAAAATTAATTACCTGATCTCCTACCTGAACTTCCGTATTTCCGTGTAGATCCATGGCAACTTTTTCCACCATTTCCTCCACCAAATCCATCATCCAATTATAATCTTTATAAGCTACATAAAGCTCTATCTGGGTAAATTCCGGATTGTGAAATCTGGACATACCCTCATTTCTAAAATCTTTAGAGAACTCATATACACCCTCAAAACCTCCCACTATAAGTCGTTTCAGATATAATTCATTTGCAATACGCAAATACAAGGTCATATCCAGCGTATTGTGGTGCGTTTTGAATGGCCGGGCGGCAGCTCCTCCATAAAGTGGCTGCAAAATAGGCGTTTCTACCTCGAGATAACCTTTGTTGTTGAGATAATCCCGCATGGTATTCGTAAGCTGCGTCCTTTTCTTGAACGTTTCGCGCACGTGTGGATTTACGATCAAATCCACGTAACGCTGCCTGTAACGCATTTCAGGATCAGAAAATGCATCGTGCACTTTTATGTTCCCTTCCTCATCTTCCGTTGTCTTCACTATAGGAAGTGGCTTCAGAGATTTAGTGAGTACTTTAAAATCAGTAACATGAATAGAAATTTCGCCTGTTTGTGTGGTAAACACATAGCCTTTCACCCCTATTATGTCTCCTATACCCAGCAACTTCTTAAAAACAGTATTATACAGCGTCTTGTCTTCGCCCGGACAAAGATCATCACGACGAAAATAGAGCTGAATTCGTCCAGTTGCATCCTGAATTTCCGCAAAGGAAGCGGAACCCATAATTCTTCGGCTCATAATTCGACCTGCTATAGAAATATCCTTGTAGTCAGTTTTCTGCTTCTCGTAATTATTATTTATATCTTCTGCTGATACATTAACAACAAAAAGTTCAGAAGGATAAGGCTCTATGCCCAACTTTATTAGATCTTCTCGTTCTTGCCGGCGTAATATTTCTTGTTCACTTAAGTGCATAGGATTTTATTTATGGACTGCAAAAATAACCATAATTATCAATTACTGAAATGATAAAACTTCTTAGCTCTAAAAACTCCC
>CAZHZR010000060.1:5749-13917 GCA_964537095.1 uncultured Roseivirgaceae bacterium | reverse complement strand
TTGATTTAACTTCTGAGCCAAATTTTGACGGCTTGAACCTGTATGGCGATGAGACCCGGGTGCCAATACCTTTAGGTCCGCCTTATGGGACCCTCGAACTTCGTCGCACCGGCCTCCCCGAAGAGGACCTTGTGGACGATTATAGTGCCAGGAGTTTAAAAGGAGATGTAGCCCTGCACTACAGGATCACAGAAAACCTGGAAGCCATCTATAATTACCGGTACGGTGGAGGAAATTCCATTTACCACGGGAACGAAAAATACGCGCTCAGAAACCTCACGCAGCAGTTTCATAAAATTGAGCTCAAGGCAGACAATTATTTTGTCAGGGCCTATCACACCATTACCGATGCAGGGGACTCTTATAATCTAAGTGCTTTAGGCGCATTTGCCAATGAGCGTTTTATCCCTACCGCACCCACCGCTGATCCGAATGATGCCCCCTCTTGGGCCGAAATATATGGACAAAGCTATGTGTTGGCGAGGCAGGGATATGCTGGTGTCCCCACCGGAAATGCGGCAGCAGCACATGCCTTCGCCAGATCTCAGGCAGATGCTGTTATTCCTGAGCGAGGTTCAGCAGCCTATCAGCAAACAATAGATGCCGTTAGAAACGACTACTTCCAGCGAAATCCTCCGGGGGCTGGCTTTGTGGATAATTCCAAACTATATCATGCAGAAGCAAACTATAGTTTTAAAGAGCTCGCAGATATTGTAGAAATTATGATTGGTGGAAATTTCCGTCGCTATGACCTGTTCTCTGACGGTACCGTCTTCAATGAAGACCCGGAAACAGGAGAAAATTTCGAGCGGATCACCATAGATGAATATGGCTTTTATACACAGCTCTCCAAAGAAATTGTTTCTAACCTAAAGCTTACCGGATCATTACGGTATGATAAAAATGAAAATTTTGACGGACAGCTAACGCCCAGGATTTCCGCGGTATATACCGCCGGAGAAACACATAATATCAGAGCTTCATTTCAGACAGGGTTTAGAAACCCCGACACCCAGGCACAGTTCATTTATTTTCCGGCAGGATCGGGAATATTGTTGGGCGGAACTGAATCAAACGCCGGCAGGTATGGAATCCACAACGGTGGTGCAGAAAACAGTGCGGGCGAAACTGTCACACTCGATTTTATCAAGCCAGAGAAGTTGACGGCGTATGAAATAGGATATAAAAGCGTAATCGGCAGAAAATTGCTGGTCGATTTGAACTATTATTTCAACACCTACAATGATTTTATTTCTGCGCAAACTGTGTTTTCGAAAGTAGCAACCACGCATCAGGGAAATACGCTTCCTGCCGGTACATCTTTCAGGCCTTATACCAACGCCCGTGAAAAAGTAACTTCTCAGGGAATTGGCCTTGGCGCCACTTATAATCTGCCTTCAAACTTTGTGTTTAGCGGTAATTACAATTATGCGTCCTTTGATCTCGATGAAGAACCCGGAAGTGAATTTGAACCGCAGTTCAACACGCCTGAACACCGCTTTAGCATCTCTTTGGCGAATAGAAAAGTAATTGACAACCTGGGCTTCAACATTGCCTGGAGGTGGCAGGATGAATTCCTATGGCAGTCTGGCTTCAGTACGGCCATCATACCCGCCTTTGGATCATTAGACGCCCAAATCAATTATCAACTGGAAGCGCTAAAATCCATCATCAAAATAGGTGGAACAAATATCCTGAGGAATGACTACCGCACCAATGCCGGTGCAGGTTTCGTAGGCGCTCAATATTATGTTTCCCTCACGTTTGATCAGTTTCTGAATTAATAGCAAAAATCCCCTGACATGAAAAATTATATCTATATCATTTTCATTGCCTTGTTCCTTGCCTCCTGCGAGCAGGAACGCATCACGCTTAAAGATCAGCCCGACAATCCTCCACCCACCGGCGAAACGCCGGATGCCGGCAATGCAGACTTTACAAAATATGTGGCCGTTGGCAATTCTCTAACTGCAGGATATCAGGCAGGTGCTCTTTTTACAGCCGGGCAGCAAAATTCGCTGGCTGCTATCCTGGCCAGGCAGTTTGCGCTGGTAGGTGGAGGGGAGTTCAACCAACCTGATATAGGATCAGAGAATGGCTTCAACACCGCGCTGCCGAACCCTCATCCTGAAAATGGCGCGATCCTTGGCCGCTTGGTTTTACAAGGAAACCCTCCTGCTCCGGCACCCTTGCCTGGAGAGGCTATTGCTCCGTTTGAAGGAGATAAATCCAGCCTGAATAACTTTGGTGCTCCGGGAATTTTACTGGGACAGGCGCTTACTCCGTTGACGGGTGGTCCTAACATTCCAGAAAACCCAGCATTTAATCCTTTTTACGCACGATTTGCATCGCAGCCCGGCACATCAACCATTATTGGCGATGCAGTTACAGCTCAGGGCACCTTCTTTTCCTTCTGGCTTGGAAATAATGATGTACTGGGTTATGCCGTGAGTGGTGCCACCAGATCTGAGATATTTACTGCGCCTGAAGCTTTTGAATTTCAATATCAGATGGCATTGAATGCATTAACGTCAAATCCCGAAATCAAAGGCGTTGTGGCCACCATTCCGGATGTGACCGGCATTCCGTTTTTTACTACCGTCCCCTACAATGCGGTCGCTATAGATCAGGCTACCGCAGATGTATTGAATGAAGGCTATGCAGCATTTAATGCAGGAGTAGATATGTATAACAGCGGCGCCTTGTCTGGCGGCACCCCTCCACCTGTTCCGCGCACAAAAATTTCATTTGCTGCCGGACCAAATCCAATTGTAATTGAAGATGATGATTTGGCGGATCTTACTCCATTTGGCATTCCCAGCTACAGACAAATGAATGCCGGCGAGCTTGTTATTTTGAGTGCCGCTACACAATTGCCGCTTGGAGTGGGCAGCGCTTCGCCCGCACCTGATGGCCTCATTTTAACAGCCCTTGAACTTAAGGAAATAAAAGAAAGGATCGATTTGCTCAATGAAATCATCACGAACGCTGCCAACAACATTTCCGATGACAGGGTAGCGGTGGCAGATGTCAACCAGGCCTTTAGTGAGCTTGCCCAAGCCGGAGCCGCTGGACTATTTATCGATGGCGTATTAATGACTGCTGCACTGGCGCCTCCCTACGGCGGATTTTCTGAAGATGGCGTACATCCAAATTCACGTGGATACGCATTTACAGCCAATATATTTATAGAAGCCATTAACCAGAAATTTGGGGCAAGTATTCCAAAAGTAAACATTGGTAGTTTCCCAGGCACAGGTTTGCCACGATAAAAAATATACGACTCATGGCAGGGATAAAGACAGGAGAATATCCCGTCTTTATCCCTGCCCCAAAGCCGTTTCTGCAGGTTTTAGGTGAGCCTCAGCAATTCAGCAGATAGAATATGTGTGCATGCAAGGCAAAAAAAAGCGCGATAACCGCGCTTTTTTATCAATCGAATACCTCATATAAATCCACTCAGCAATTGCAAATCAATGAAATCTGCATGCGTCGCGAGACTTTTAAGAATTAGAATCAGCCTTGGCTGAATTCGGCAATATGTTCGTGATAATTTTCACCCTTTCCTGCGCATTGGTAGCGTTGGAAACCACGGTTACCACTTTATTCTGTCTTCCCATTTTACCGGCGCTGTTAAATTTAACGGTAATCTCACCGCCTTTGCCTGGAGCTATAGGATCTCTTGGCCAATTGGTTGCAGTACAACCGCAGGTCGTCAACACGTTTGAAAGAATGAGCGGTTCTGTTCCTGAGTTCTTAAAGGTAAAAGTATGCTCTACCTTATCGCCTTGCTTAATATCTCCAAAATCGAAAGAAGATTCGGCAAAAGTAATTTGGGGGCCAGAAGCAGTTTCTGAGCCGCTGTTCTGCGCAGTAACCGTTCCTACCAGGAACAATCCTATTACAAATAGAAATAATTTTTTCATAATAATTCTGGTTTTAAATTAAATATCGGTAACAATTATAACAAAAATCCTGCCCAAAAACAGGACAAAAGTGTAACAAATATTTCCTAAAAGAAATTCGCATTAAAGTTAACTAAAAATAACTGATCTGTTGCACGGGTTACAGCGGTGTACAACCACCTAACATACTCGGCATCTACCATTTCATCTGTAAGATAGCCTTGATCCACAAAAACGGCCTTCCACTGTCCACCCTGTGACTTATGGCAGGTTAATGCATAAGCAAACTTTATTTGCAGAGCGTTCAGATACGGATCACTTTTTAATTTTCGCTTAAGTTCATTCGGATCTGCAACGTCATAGTAATCTTCCTTCACCGCCTGGTATAATTTACTATAAGTTTCGGACGGCAATGAAGGCGCATAACTGTGCAGCGTGTCAAGCACCACCTTTACTTCAAAGGGTTGTTCGTCAGGATAGTCGGTCAACCTTATCTCCAGATCAGCAAAACGCAAGCCATATAGTTCTTCATAACGCACTATTTTCAATACCTCGGCAAAATCACCATTCGCTAAAAACCCCGCTTTAGCATCAGAAGGCAGAAAATGATAATTATTCTTGACGATCATGATAAAATCTCCTGCATCTATCTCGCTTTCGGTATAATGGATATTTCGCCTTATAAACTGATTGTACTGCACCGCATTTTTATTCGATCTGCAAATAATAATGGTGTTTTCCGTTCCATATTTGTCGTAAGCGTACCGCAAACCATCTTCCATTTTTTCTGCCGTCATCCTAAAGATGTCAGGGAAGGAAGAAGTATGAAAGCTAATTTTTTGAGATTTTTTCTCAAGCAGGTTACGTAAAGAGGTTGCATTGGCGAGAATGCCCGACTCGCTTTCCTGTCTTACCACCTCCTTTAGCTCAATTTCTATAACTTCCTTTTTATAATTAGCAGATAAATAACTCCTATTTAACGCAGGACTGTTAAGCTTCCCTACAGGAGGCAATTGGGCTGTATCGCCTACCAGTAAAATTTTATTGGAAGGGTCTGAAAAGAC
The DNA here is from genome assembly GCA_964537095.1 of uncultured Roseivirgaceae bacterium. GTDB lineage: Bacteria > Bacteroidota > Bacteroidia > Cytophagales > Cyclobacteriaceae > CAMPJM01. Next base: position 8,948 of record CAZHZR010000060.1, on the reverse strand, counting down.
AAATTGAAAAAGGTCGGTTAACAGGCCTGCCTTCCCAAAGTCACCTTCATCAGTAAGCATTGAAACCTCGTCGATAATAAAAATAGTATTCTTGCTGTAGTTCTTTTGGCGTTTAAACGACAACTCTGTAGAACCAGGCTCGGCTGTTTGGCTGTATATGATTTTATGAATGGTAAAGGCCGTTCGCATCGAATACTGTCCCATCACCTTGGCTGCTCTGCCGGTAGGTGCCATTAGAGCCGCCTTAAGATTAAAATGGGGGAGCATTTTCACCAATGCACTAATCACAGTGGTTTTGCCTGTTCCTGCAAATCCTTTCAACAATAGACAGGGGGTTTCACCTAAGATAAATTCGTCCAACATCTGAAAAAGGCGGACTTGTCCACTGGTGGGGGTAAAAGGAAAATAATGCTGAATAATTGCCGATGGTTTCGCCAAAGTTTATTCTTTTACACGTTTGTTTACATCCTCAGGAAAAAGCGTTGCCATGGTAGCCGTACATTTGGCAATTAACTTTTTGTTACCGTTATCGATGGCGTACACTTCTGCTTCGCAAAAATTGATTCGGAAGCCCTGCTTGAGCACCCAGCCCTTCGCAAATAGTGCCTGCCCCCTACCAGGATTAAGGTACGAAACTTTCAGTTCTGCTGTTACCACATGATGATCATCCGGCATCAGCGTATAGGCCGCGAGCCCGGAAACTATATCGGCAATCGTGGCAACAACACCCCCGTGTACCAACCCGGTTTGCTGCATATGTTCCTCTCTTAATTCCAGCGATGCTTCTGTACTGCCCTCATCGATCACATCCAGCGAAATCCCTACCAGCTTCATGAAATGTTGCCTCTGAAGGAATTTTTCTATTCTACTTTTATATTCTTTGTTGTATAATTTATACATCTTTAAAAGCAATTTGCAGGCGCCGCTATCCTAATAAACATTGGCGCCACGTGAACGGAATAAGCAAAGCTAAAACTTTAAAATTAATCTTAGTCAACGATGACCTCTGAAATAATCACTGCTGAATTTGGAAACAGGCTTAGGGTACGGGTAGTTGGCATTTTGATCGAAAACGATAGCCTGCTCTTGGTAAAGCATAAAGGATTAGGAGCGTCCGGGCATTTGTGGGCTCCACCCGGTGGCGGAGTGGAATTTGGTACACCTGCCATGCAAAGCCTGGAACGAGAATTCTTAGAAGAGACAGGTATTGTTATTGAGGTAAAACGATTTCTCTTTGCTTGTGAGCTAATAAGCCCACCATTTCATGCGGTAGAATTGTTCTTCAGCGTTGACAGAAAAGGAGGACAGCTCACGAAAGGCTTCGATCCGGAATTAAATCCAAAAGATCAGATTATTGAAGAAGTTAAATTTCTTAACATAGACCAGTTGAGACAAATTTCGCAGCCCGCTTTACACCATGCCCTCACTGACATAAATCGGCTAGAGGACCTATTAAACAAAAGTGGATATTATATTATTTAAGAGGTTCTTTAAAGACATTTTGTCCCTGATTAGCAAAAACCCGCGAAAATGGATATCTTCGATTTAGCTTCGTGCATTTATTCTTACAAATTATCTATTAAAATAAAATAGCAAGGGTTTAAATTATGTTTTGCATGATAAAATTTTTATTATTGCAATTAAAAAAAATAACAATTTGAAATAAGTAAGCTATACATTCGCATAGCTTAAATGAAGGAACTTTAAATGCATTTAACCTAACACTATTCAAATGAATTTGACAAAAATCCTAACCATTGTTTTTATTCTCATCAGCGTTGGACTGGCCTACTTTCTGACAGATAGCATTAAAAAAGATATAGAGGAAGAAGGGCGAATAGCCAACATAGAAGCACAGATCATCAACAAACTCAAAATGATCCGCGATGCTCAAATTGCCTACCAGACTGTAAATGGAAACTATACAAGTGATTGGGATAAGCTGATAAGTTTTGTAGACACAGGGAGAATCTATATTACGCAAAGACGGGAGCATATTATCACTTTGGAATATGGTGCGGATAGCGTAGCAGTAGAAATTGACACCTTGGGTACTGTCAGTGTGAAAGATTCTTTATTCTCACGAACAAAATATCCAAATTTCAATTTACAGAGACTACCTTATGTACCTGGTACTGAGAAAGAATTTGAAATTTATGCTGACGAACTAAACAAAAGCGGTGTAAATGTAGATGTATTTGAAGTGAAAGACCCTGATCCGGTAAATCCTCTTCGAAGAGCAAAAACCGGTAGAGGTCCTTTAAGAGTTGGGTCGCGTACGGAAGTAACCACTGCAGGAAATTGGGAATAGACCTTGAATTCAAGCGAAACACTTTATCATATAAATAAACAAATTAAGGATGACAAGTTTAATGTTGAGTTACTTCAACATTATAACTTGTCTCTTCATATAGGTGCTTTTGATTTTCGTATAGCTGTTGTAGACAACAGAGATCATAGGTGCCTGATTATGGAATCCTATCATATCCCTGCATCCAGCAGGCTGATAGCAGCTTTGGTTTCTATTTTTGAAGACCATCATTTTTTGAAGGCGGGCTTTTGGAATTCAGTTAAAGTAGCATTTAAGAACAATAAGTTCTCATTCATCCCCGCGAGTCTTTTTGACAGAGAAAACCTCAGAGACTATCTGGAGATCAACGCAGCCTCTAAAAATGATTCGCTCTTTTATTATAAACATGATCAGCTCAAGGCAATCAATGTTTTCGCCGCGTCAACAGAGCTTGTTACGTTTTTCAACAGGGCTTATCCCGGCACCACCCTTCATTTCCTGCATCAGGAAAGCCTGCTGATAGAAGGAGTCCATAAATATCAGGATTACTCGTTTAACAAAAATATGGCGCTGGTTGTGGAAGAAGGGGCAATAAATATTCTGGTACATCAGGGTCAGCAACTTCTTTACAGCAATCGCTTTGAAGCGAAAAGTCCTGAAAAACTGATGCAATACGTGATGACCGTCATGCATGAACTACAATTGGATCAATATGATACCCGAACCCTCGTATGGGGAGATGTTGATGCCAATGACCCGACTTTCGAGCACCTGCAAAATTATATCTTCAACATTTCATTTGGTGGAAAGTTACCTATTATACATTATGGATATGTTTTTGACGAGATTGAGGACCATCAATATTTTGATCTCTTCAGTATCAATCTATGCGACTAAAGCCCTGTAAGC
>CAZHZR010000060.1:0-5649 GCA_964537095.1 uncultured Roseivirgaceae bacterium | reverse complement strand
ATATTGAGGGGACTGAGAAACACCACAGATTTTGAGTATGAAAACAGTATTTCTCAGATAAACCGCCACCTGAACGGCGTTGAAACCGTCTTTTTAATTACCTCGCCTGATCTTGCACACATCAGCTCTACCATTATCAGAGAAGTCCATAAATTCGGCGGTAATGTAGATGAATTTCTACCGTACAAGATAAACTGAGAAGCACTGCTGTTATGTTGCGGTAGCTGTATAACCACCGCCTATTATGAAAAATGCGAATGATAACCCCCGAATCCGGAGGGCATCATTCGCAAATCAATATATCACTCAATCAGAATTAATTACTTTCCGGTCTTAGCTTTCTTACAGCCTGACCTGTTTGCCATAGCTCGGATTCTCTAAGCTCTTTCAACTCCTTCTCAAGATTTTCACGATAATCAGCCTTTTCTCCAGCTTTGATTACAACTTCAGCTTCTTTGCCTGAAGCTACTCTTTCATAAAGCTCTTCAAACACCGGTGCAGTTGCTTCTCTGAACTTATGTCTCCAGTCAAGGGCACCTCGTTGAGCAGTAACAGAAGTATTTGCATACATCCAGTCCATTCCGTTCTCAGCTACCAATGGCATTAAGCTTTGGGTTAGCTCTTCAACTGTTTCGTTGAAAGCTTCTGAAGGTGAATGACCGTTCTTTCTCAAAACTTCATATTGTGCCTCAAAAAGACCTGCAAGTGCACCCATTAAGATGCCACGCTCTCCTGTAAGGTCAGAAAATACTTCTTTTTGGAAATCAGTTTCAAACAGATAGCCTGATCCTACGCCGATTCCTAATGAAACTACGCGGTCCTTGGCTTTACCTGTTGCATCCTGGAAGATAGCATAGCTGGAATTCAAGCCTTTTCCCTGAAGAAATAATCTTCTTAAAGAAGTACCTGATCCTTTTGGAGCTACCAAGATCACGTCCACATCTTTAGGTGGTACAATGCCTGTCTGCTCTTTGTAGGTGATTCCAAAGCCATGAGAAAAATACAAGGCTTTTCCAGGTGTTAAATATTTTTTAATAGTCGGCCACTGGGAAATTTGACCGGCATCAGACAAAAGATACTGTATAATGGTTGCTTTTTCGCACGCCTCTTCAATATCAAAAAGGTCTTTACCTTCTACCCAGCCATCTGCTTTCGCCCTATCCCAGGATTTTGAATTTTTTCTTTGTCCAACAATCACATTGAAACCGTTGTCCTTCAAATTAAGAGACTGCCCTGGGCCTTGCACGCCATATCCGATGATTGCAATTACGTCGTCTTTTAAAGTCTCCTTTGCTTTCTCCAAAGGAAACTCCTCCCTTGTCACAACGTTTTCTTCTACTCCTCCAAAATTGATTTTAGCCATTTTACTTTGTTTGTTTAATAAATGTTAAGGTTATTGTTAAGCGTTTGCCTCTTCCAGCTCTTCCATATAGGCTGAAAAAGCTTTTGCTGCCTTTGTAATGGATACTCTGCCCGAGCGGACAAACTCCAATACGCCAAAGGGCTGCAATTCTTCAAAAAGTGCTTTCGTTTCATCCTCATGCCCTGTTTTTTCTATTACTATAAATTCAGGAGAAATATTAAGGATGCGGGCATGATTTGCCCGGATTAATAATTCAAGATTATCATCCAGCACGAGTGATGTCACTGCGATCTTGTACAGTGCAATTTCCTGATAAATGGTGTCTTCATTAAAATGATAGAAAGCTTTCAACACCTCTACCTGTTTTTCAATTTGCTTCACCAACTTTTGCACCTGAACTTCATCAGAATTGATGACAATCGTAAATCTATGAATTCCTTTGATTTCCGACTCTGACACCGTAATACTTTCAATATTAATATGCCTTCGTGAGAAAATCAATGTAATGCGACTCAAAAGCCCCACATGATTCTCTGTAAAAACCAGTATTGTGAAATTATTATTTTCCATTATTGCAATTGTTTATTCAAGTCTTATTTCTGACACACATGTTCCTGATGCAACCATAGGAAATACGTTTTCTTCTTTTTCCACTACTATTTCTAACAAATAGGGGCCATCATGCGCAAACATATCATCCACTGCCTGCGCTAAGTTTCCTCTTTCTGAAATCTTACTGGCTTTAATTCCATAAGCCTGGGCAATACCTACAAAATCCGGATTGGTCATTTCAGTAAATGAATAACGCTTCTCAAAGAATAGCTGCTGCCACTGCCTCACCATGCCCAAGAAATTATTGTTTAGAATGACGATCTTCACTGCAGCTTTGGTTTGAAAGATAGTTCCTAACTCCTGTAGTGTCATCTGGAAGCCACCATCACCAATAACTGCCACCACTTCTCTGTCTGGCGCCCCAATTTTTGCTCCCAATGCTGCCGGCAAAGCAAAACCCATCGTACCCAATCCGCCGGAAGTAACATTGCTCCGGGTTTTGTTGAATTTGAAATAACGCGAGGCCGCCATTTGATGCTGTCCTACATCGGTAACCAAAACCGCATCACCTTTGCCACGTTCTGAAATTATTTTAATAGCCTCTCCCATCGATAAACTTTCTCCCTTTGGAAAAAAGTTTCCTTCTATAACCTTCTGGTATTCAAGGTCTTCACAAACTTTAAATTCGTCTAACCAGGCATTGTGTGAATTTTTCGATACTTCCTGTATTAAGGCTGTCAGAACAGCCTTGGCGTCACCCACTATGGCGACATCAGTTGGAATATTCTTGTCGATTTCAGCTGGATCAATATCAATGTGAATAATCTTCGCCTGCTTCGCATATCTTTTGGTGTCGCCTGTAACACGGTCATCAAAACGCATTCCTACCGCTATGAGCAAGTCGCATTCGTTGGTCTTTACGTTGGGACCATAATTGCCATGCATTCCCAGCATCCCAACGTTCAGGGGATGCTCTGTGGGCAAAGCAGACAAGCCCAGCAATGTCCACGCTGCAGGCACGCCAGTCTTTTCCAGAAAAGAAATTAACTCCTGTTCTGCACCAGATAATACCACACCTTGCCCAACCAATAAAAGTGGCTTTTTGGCAGTGTTGATCAAAGCTGCTGCTTCAGTAACGGCCGATGGATCCCAGGTTGGCGTTGGGTTGTAGCTTCTTATCCTTGTACACGGCTTGTAATCAAACTCAACAAAATCGATCTGAGCGTCTTTCGTAATGTCTACTAAAACAGGTCCCGGCCTTCCTGACCTTGCAATGAAGAAAGCCTTTGCCATTGTTTCAGCAATGTCGCTGGCCTTGGTCACCTGAAAATTCCATTTCGTAACAGCCATGGAAACGCCTACTACATCAGTTTCCTGAAAGGCATCAGTACCCAACAGAGGAGAAGCTACCTGTCCTGTAACGCAGACCAAAGGGGTACTGTCAATTTGTGCGTCGGCCAAACCCGTAATAAGGTTGGTTGCCCCCGGACCGGAAGTGGCCATGCATATACCCACCTTCCCATTTACCCGGGCATATCCCTGGGCTGCATGGATAGCACCTTGTTCATGCCTGACCAGTACGTGGTTCACCTTATCCTGATAGTGATAAAGGGCGTCATACACAGGCATGATGGCCCCACCCGGATATCCGAATATGGTGTCAACGCCCTCAGCTAGAAATGAGAGAATAATAGCTTCTGCCCCACTCACCACCAACTTCTTTTCTGACTTTTTTATAACTGAAGATTTCAATGTTGTTTCTGTTTCCATAATTATAGGTCGGTTATGCATCCTGTTGATGCTGATGAAACCATTTTTGCATATTTATACAGGACGCCCTTGTTCACTTTGAGTTCGGGCTGTACCCATCTACGCCTCCTTTGCTCCAGAATATCATCTGAAACTTTTAGGTCTATGCGATTTTCTACTGCGTTAATTTCTATGATATCCCCGTCTTCCACCAATCCAATCAAGCCACCTTCATGGGCTTCGGGAGTGATATGGCCCACCACAAACCCGTGCGTACCGCCACTAAAACGGCCATCGGTGATGAGGGCGATGGATTTTCCTAAACCTGCACCAATAATGGCAGATGTAGGCTTAAGCATTTCAGGCATTCCTGGAGCACCTTTAGGGCCCACGTTCTTAATCACGACCACGTCGCCTGCTTTGATCTTGGCAGTGTTGATGCCTTCTATAAGCGCATATTCTCCGTCGAATACCCGGGCAGTACCGGTAAACAGCTCGCCTTCTTTTCCACTAATTTTCGCCACACTACCTTCTGAGGCCAAATTGCCATAAAGGATCTGCAAGTGACCCGTCTTCTTTATAGGGTTTTCGAGGGGATACACAATCTTTTGCTCTTCAAAGTCCAGATCTGGCACACTCTCCAGATTTTCTGCTATTGTCTTTCCTGTTACAGTTAAACAATCGCCATGAAGAAGGTTATTCTTTAAAAGATATTTCATGACAGCAGGAACACCTCCATATTGGTGCAGATCCTGCATGAGGTACTTTCCACTGGGTTTAAAGTCGGTCAAAACCGGAATTCGATCGCTAATAGCCTGAAAATCGTCAAGCGTGAGCGGTACGTCCACACTGTTTGCCATCGCGATCAAATGTAGAACGGCGTTGGTAGAACCTCCCATGGCCATGATGATGGTGATGGCATTTTCAAATGCCTTCCGTGTCATGATGTCACGAGGCTTTATGTCTTTTTCTAAAAGCAACTTAATGGCTTTACCCGCGTCTGTACATTCCTTGAGCTTTTCCGGACTTAAGGCCGGATTACTGGATGAGTAAGGAAGGCTCATACCAAGTGCTTCAATTGCGCTTGCCATGGTATTGGCAGTGTACATGCCACCGCAAGCACCCGCTCCCGGACAAGCATGTTTTACTACTTGTTTAAAGTCTTCGGGCGTTATACTTCCCGCTATTTTGTGGCCCAGGGCTTCAAAAGCTGACACAATATTAAGATCTTCGCCCTTGTAATGACCCGGGGCAATGGTGCCTCCATAAACCATTATTGCGGGACGGTTCAGTCGTCCCATGGCAATTAGGGAACCAGGCATGTTCTTATCGCAGCCTGGTAGCGCAATAAGTGCATCATAATATTGAGCCCCACACACTGTTTCTATTGAGTCGGCAATCACATCACGGCTTACCAGGGAATAGCGCATCCCTTCCGTTCCGTTGCTCATCCCGTCACTCACTCCAATTGTATTAAAAATGAGTCCTACTAAATTTTCTTCCCACACACCTTTTTTCACCTCGGCAGCCAGCTCGTTCAAGTGCATGTTGCATGTATTGCCATCATAGCCCATGCTTACAATGCCCACCTGTGCCTTTTCAAGGTCTTCATCACTAAGCCCTATTCCATAAAACATGGCTTGCGCTGCAGGCTGTGTAGGATCCTGAGTTATAACTTTACTATACTTGTTTAATTCTATACTCATTTTTTATTATACAATAGTCAATCCTTGAAATTCGTTAAATTTTACTTTTTGTCTATAGGCCAGATTCAGATTATAGCCCATAGATCCTTCCCATTTTCCTTTTAAGTCCTTACCGTTAATAGATTTTATACCTGCTACTTCTACGGCTGTTCCTGTAAAAAACGCACTGTCTGCCTCTTCCAGAACATCCGGTTTAAACAGGGTTTCTTTTACTTTATAGCCTAGCTCCTTTGCCAAAGAAATAATCGTTGACCTGGTAATTCCGGGCAAAATATGACC
>CAZHZR010000059.1:0-13986 GCA_964537095.1 uncultured Roseivirgaceae bacterium | reverse complement strand
TTATTGAGGGGCTTTTATTTCACAGGTACACAATACTTCTTTAAAAGGGCCATCTTCTTTGTAGTCTGGCAAAGAAGGGATTTTCATAAAAATAACCTCAAGACGCGTGATTTTTTTCTGATTTAAATCGTTCCACTGATGGAGCATGTATCGGCAGAAATAGGGTCTATAGTGACTATTGCTGATAAACAATATGTTTTCTGAATATTTTCGCCACCTGTCGTTCTTATAGGTGCCCGCTACGTACGCAGGCTTGCTATAGTCGACGTCGGCGCCACCACGTTTGATGTCGATTTTGCTCCCTTGTTCTGTAGCTCCTTCTAAAACGAACCAACCGTCATCCTTAAACACTGCCGGAGCGAACATAGACCAATATTGATCTATCCGTAGAAAATGCCCTATCCATGTAAGGCCGAACTCCGGGATTTCAACTTTTAATGTTCTGATGTTCCAAATAAGCATATAAAAAATAACGAAAACCGTAAATGCTGATTTGAGAACACTCTTAATACTAATCCCGTTTTGTAATGTTCTGTTAGCTCGTGTTAGTTCTCCCTCGGTCACGTTAAAGTGAGGGAAGATAGCTTTTAAATTGCTCCTGATGAAGCGAAGACTCCGAGAAACACCCGAAGATACGGGAACCCTCGCTTTTTTGAAGTATTCGTAAAATCCGGAGGGAATGAGGCCCAGCATGGCGATGGTGCAAATCAGTGGAAAAAGCCCGACATTGATAGACATGGCAATTCCAAGGTGCAAGAAGCTTATTGCTAGTAAAAAAAGAACTCGAAAGCCCTTCACCCAAAACGGCAGGAACAAAACAAAAGGAAGCAGTAGTTCGACATAGAAAGTAATTGCTGTAAGCGCTTTTAAAAGCGACTCCTGTTGATACAGTAGCTTCCCCGCTGGAAATAGAATCATATCCAGGCTTAGGGCATAATACAGGGCTGTAAAATCTGTTGTCCATTCGGGAGATGATTTGTGGAGGGCAGAAAAAAAATAGACGGAAAATAACAGCAACAAATAGCCTATACATGCCCATGAAGTAAGCTTTTCCGGTTCATTTGCGTTGCGCTTCATTAGAAACGCGTCTATTGAAAAGCGATTTCCCCAGGGCAGGAACATGCCCCAAAACAGAAGGATTCGGATCAGGTCATCGCCAGCCTGCTGGATCAAAGGATTTCTGTTATGCAATGAAAGTAGAAACAGCCAGCATAAAAAAGTGAACAATCTGGTTCTGAATCCTATCAATAAACCGATGATGCAAAATACATTCACTAAAAAAAGCAGGGAGATTATCCCCTCACTGGACGCACCGGTATAAATAGAAAAGTAGGAAGGATTCCAAGCATATTTGAATAAGGCAGGTAGCGGAAGTACACCGTCATTCGTGTAATGCGCTTCCATGTCGCCCGCCCTCAAAAATAGATCTAACAGGAGCACCAGGGAAACTCCTATTCTTAGCAAGGAGAGGGATCGTATGTCGAGCGTGGCAACTTCCTTAAATCGAGTAATCAATTTCTGAGGGTCTTTATGGATGATGTACAGAAAAGATAATGGAGTTTTTAGTAGCTATATTGATGAATCGATACGCTATTCAACATTTCCGGTTCTTGCTTCTTCGGTCAGTCCTTTTTCTTTTCCCGATTTCGATTGATCCTGATAGCTTCCACTTTTATTATACATTCCTCCGCTCGATTTTTGCGCTGAACTTCCTTCCCTTTGCCCATGGGCGGTGAAAGCCAGGTCAATGTGGTACTGTTTTTCAAGAAAGACACCGATTACTATTCCTATACCCAGGCAGGCAATGAGAGAAAGAGAATGATTCATGGTTTTATTTTTTTGATGACAAATTGAAATCAAAACTATAAATTGAGGATAATTGTTAGAAATTAAACGCCAAAAATGGACTTTCTTGCAAGTGTTTTACGTTTGCCTCCAGAGTCTCTCCAATTGGTTCAAAAAAATAATAATATAGTATGAAAAGACGCCTTTTGCTTTCGTTGTTTTTGATTCCTCTCCTTCTGGCTTCGTGTTCGAAAAATCAGAGCCAAGGACTGGCGCCCCGAACGCTTAGCGAGCAAGAAAAGGAAAACCTGAGCCAGGCCACCTTTGCCGGCGGTTGTTTTTGGTGCGTAGAAGCTGTGTTTGAAAGAGTAAAGGGCGTAAAAAGTGCCGTATCAGGATATGCAGGCGGTTCAGAGACAAATCCCACTTATGCAAATGTAAGTTCAGGGCGATCTTCCCATGCGGAGGCTGTAACTGTGTATTTCGATGCTGCAGAAGTTGATTTCCGAACGTTGCTCGAAGTTTTTTTTGCCACCCATGACCCTACAACCCTCAACCGGCAGGGCCCGGATGTGGGCGCACAATACCGCTCAGCCGTTTTCTTCCATGACGAGAAACAAAAAGAATTGATAGATGAATACTTACAGCAGTTGGAAAGCGAAAACAAATTTCAGGATCCAATTGTCACGCAGGTAGTGCCTTTTGAAAGATTTTATGAAGCCGAGGCCTATCACCAGGATTACTATGCAAGCCATCCAAATGAGCCTTATATTCGTTCTGTGACAGAGCCAAAGATCAAAAAGTTTGAGAAAGAGTTTCAATCGCTGTTAAAAGAAGCTTACAAATAGATTAGTCTCACCCGAGGTCATGATTAAACGCAATATCAATAGCCTTCCACTTTGGCAGTTTAAAATATTTTCTTCCGAATCTTCGCTCAGGCATTTTGTGAGCGGCAGAGAAGGAGGAATAACACCAGGAGAGAAAGGCTCTCTGAACCTAAGCTACAATGTGGGAGATATGCCAGTAAATGTGTTGCATAACAGAATGCTTTTGGCTAGATCGTTGGGTATTGGAGAAAGAAATCTCGTTTTTCCGAAACTGGAGCATGGAAATAAAGTAGTTCATGTAAAAGACCTGCCAGCCGATGGATGTATAGAGACCGGAGATGCGCTCATCACTTCTCGTTCTGGCATCTGCCTGATGACAACTGCTGCAGACTGTGTCCCCATTTTACTTTATGATCCTGTTAAAAAAGCAATTGCTGCTGTTCATGCCGGATGGAGGGGCACTGTTTCGAAAATTGTGACCCATACCATTGAGGCTATGCAGGAAGAGTTCGGATCTGAGCCGCAGTATATAAAAGCAGGGATCGGCCCGTCTATTAGCCCTCAGATTTATGAAGTAGGCAAAGATGTCATCACTGCCGTAGTCGAAGCTTTTGGAGATGAAGCACCTCGGTTGCTTACTGGTGTGGAACCAACGCTCAAATCAAAATTTAATTTATGGGAAGCGAATAGAATTCAACTTCTAAAGATGGGAGTACCTGAAGAGAATATTGAAGTGGCCGGTATCTGCACTTTTTCAAATCACGAAAAATTCTTTTCAGTACGTGCATCTAAAAACAGTGGCAGGTTTGCTGCCGGCATTTTATTGGTTTAGTAGTCAACAAAATCTTTTTCCATTAGCCTTAAAACTTTGATGCCCCTGCTTTTGAAACCGGGTGAAGCATAGGGCATCTGGTCTTCTATCAATATTCTAAGTTCTTTTTGAAGATCAGGCTCGGCTTTTGTGAGATTCGCTAAGATGCTCATGGCATACACTTTCACTGCGACCGGCTCCTTTTTGTTGGCTAAAAAATCGAAACAGAGCGCTATCAAAGTGCCATGGTGAACAGGTGGCACTTGTATCGCTTCCAATACCTTAAGGCTGTTTCTTTTTACTGCATCGTGATTTTCCTTATTCTCAAGATTATGTATCAGTCGTTTTAAATAGGGGCGGATCAAAGAGGGATGCAGACCGGCGCAGCTAGACATCACCCATGCTGAGCGTTGAACTACCCGATAGGAGCCGCTAAAAAATAGTCCCATCAGCACTTTAAATCTTTCTGGATTGCTTCCGATATAAGCAACAACAGCGTTAATGTTGGATTTCGAATGCTCTGTTAATATTTGTTCCTCAAGATCCATAATAAAATTCTCCCCGAGAGCAAAGTTAATCAAGCAGCGTTATATTTTCTTATCTGAGCATGAAAACAGATTTGATTTTTTAACATTGCTTCGGGGACTGACCTGAAGGCATTAGCTTTGTCGGCTTCTCCAATACCGAAAGAAGAATACTCCTGCAATTGCCAGTGTCGCACCGGCTATTATACCGATTAGCTGCGGTTTATTATCTTCGTTCAAAATAGGCGGGAGGCTCTTTAGTCCGTTCGCATCCACTACGGCCGGCTCCTTTGTGTACCGTCCATGTGCAGGAATAGCATAGAGTGCAAAGTTATTGACCAATTCATCCAGCTCCAGCGTCAACAATTCTCCTTCAATTGGGATTCCATGCCCACACGCGGCGATGCGCGGTTTTAAGGAGGCTAGCAATTTTACAGACTGATGCGCTTCAAACCAATCGTAAGTAAAGTATTGGGGCGGGCCGTGAACTTTTTGGGCCTGAGAAACTACCGCAGCAAGAGATTCCTGCTTTACTGTTACAAAAGCATCACCAGCAATCAGTGTGCCGTCGCTTTCCCGGAAGAACGACACATGACCCGGCGCATGTCCGGGCGTATGTAAAATTTTCCAGTCTTCGAAGCCGGGCAGAGTGGCGCCCGTAAATTGTTCAAGATGTTCGGATATATCAATAGGCCTGTTTGGAAATAGGAAAGACATTAAGGTCATAGACCCGCCGCCCGCAGTTGGATCCGGTGGCGGATAGTGCGATTTTCCAGTCAGAAATGGAGCTTCAAGAGGATGGGCGTATACGGGTACATTCCAGTGCGGTAATAAATTCCTGATGGCGCCAACATGATCAAAATGTCCGTGAGTGAGAAAAATTGCTTCAGGCGCTTTGTCTTTGCCAAATTGTGCAGCCGCTGCGCTAATAATTTTCCCGGATGAGCCGGCTAATCCTGCATCCACAAGGGCCCAAGCTCCATTATTTTCAATGAAATAAACATTTACAAATACGATTTTCAATCGGTAAACTCCCGGAGCCACGAATTCCAGATCAGTTGATTTTACTTCAGGTACAGTTAAGGTCTCAGTATTTTTCATTATTTGCATTTATGTTTAGCAGTAAAAAATAATGTACTGTAAGTAAACTGCCTCCCTTTCAATTTGTTAAAATTTAATAGTCTCTAAATCTGCTTTTCTTTCTAAAGTTTTTGTCAATCCCCTGAATAGTTTGTTTATTTGTACACAAATTATCTTTCGTTGTTATATTTATATTACATACTGATTTTGAACGTTCTTTCAAAAGAATTTCTTGAATTTTGAATGAGGTTGAACTTATTACTCTTAAAAATTGTAAAGAATAAGGTAATTATCAACTCATGGGGAGTTTGTAACACTAGCTTTTGAGCAGGAAAGGAAATATACCATACCGGTGTCCGGGAGGATTAGGGTTTAAATGGTTGTTATTTTAGTTTATTCGCAGATTATAGTACCTTTTCCTCCGAACGCTTCATTGATGTTATAACAAGCATTAGTACACTACTGAAACTGAATAACTTTACTGTAAATATAAATTATTTTTATAAGACTAGCGATAAATATTTAACAATATTGGGTTACTCTTTTAATTGAAAATGTATAAATATATAGATGAGACAACTGAAAATAACTAATACTATCACTAATAGGGATAGTGCTACATTGGAAAAGTATTTTAATGAAGTATCCAAAGTAGACCTACTTACTGTTGATGAAGAAATTGACTTAGCACAACGGATTAGGGAAGGGGATCAATTAGCATTGGAAAAATTAGTAAAAGCGAACTTGCGGTTTGTGGTATCTGTAGCAAAGCAATACCACCACAGCAAGATGCCACTCAATGATTTGATCAATGAAGGGAACCTGGGATTAATCAAGGCTGCAAAAATGTTTGATGAAACCAAAGGCTTTAAGTTTATATCATATGCTGTTTGGTGGATCAGACAATCTATCATGCAGTCGTTGGATAATCACTCCCGTCTTGTAAGGATCCCTGGAAATAAAATTAACTCTCTTACTAAAATAAGCAGGGCGGAGGCTACTATTGAACAGCAATTTGAAAGACAGCCCACCGAAGAAGAGCTGGCTGATTTCATGGGTGTGGACGTTTCCGAAATTAAAACGGCCAATACTGCAGCGATCAAACAGTCATCATTGGATGCGCCATTTGCAGAAGGTGAGGACAATTCACTGTTGGATATTTTGAACGATCAGGATGCTGATTCTGTGGATGAGTCGCTGGTTAACCAAGGCTCGTTATTTACGGAATTGACAAGGCTTTTGTCCTTGTTGTCTGAAAGAGAAAGAGATATCATAAGCATGCACTTTGGGATTGGAAAAGAATACAGCCAATCTTTGGAGGATATTGCAGACAGTCTTGGTCTGACCCGTGAAAGAGTCAGGCAGATAAAAGAAAAAGCTTTGAGAAAATTGAGATCTACTGCTGGTTTGAAATTATTACAGCCTTATCTGGCATAACTTCCAAGTAGCTCATATAAATCTCGTTTATATAGATTTAAATATACCCGAAAGACATACCTCTTTCGGGTATATTTTTTTTAAAACAAAACCAGCGTTTACCTATTACTATTGAAACCCTAATTTCTAAAGCCGTTGAAATTATTCCCTTGTGGCAGAGAGACTAAACATAAAATATATTCCTGAAAGCGATCCGGAGTTTAATTCGGCGCGGCATATCCTGGACATCTTTTACCCGGAAAGGGGTGACTCAAATGCCACTTATCCCATTCTTGTTTTTATACATGGCGGGACGTGGATGTATGGAAGCAAAGATCCTTATGCTACGCTGGGCCGCAACCTTATCCCGTTCGGAATAGTGGTTGTCACCATCAATTATCGACTAGGGAGCGATGTTGATTTTTCAAAAATGGCTATAGATAGTGCAAGGGCGGTAAAATGGGTGACGGAGAATGCACATTTATATGGTGGTAATACATCTGAAATCACCATAAGCGGCCATTCTGCCGGTGGACATCTGGGGGCACTGATTGCTTTAAACAACCACTACTTTGAGGCGTTAGGAATAGAAAATCCAACGCGAAAAGTGTTGTTGATCGATGCCTTTGGCTTAGATGTCGGTACAATGATTCAGACACATGGGGCAATGTTCCTGGGGCATATAGATGCCATTTTTACCACAGACCCTGAAACCTGGAAAACCGCATCCCCAATCAACTATATTAGTAGTAAAAAAATACCTTTTTTGATTTTGACGGGCAGCAGATCATACCCTATTCTTCTTCACGACAATACGCTTTTTGCTGATAAATTGAAAAAGGTTAATGACAGTGTTGCTGTTTATGAAATCGCCGGAAAGTCGCATTTAGAAATGATCACGCAGTTTCAGAAAAATGATACGGAAATTTTAAGAAAAGTAGCTGATTTTATCCTGCACTAGGCTTTTTTTAGTAAAATGCATCTTCGAAATGGGTGATTTCCTGTTCTTCTTGCATAGAGATTGAAATGATATCAAACCTTATTTCTTCAATCCATCCCGTCTCGTAAATGTAATTATTTGCTGCCAATAGCACCATTTCAGATTTCTTTTCATCCACAGCTTCTTCAGGATAACCATATGCATTGCCCTTTCTGGCTTTTACTTCAAAAAAGACCAGCAGGTTGCTCTTTCGCGCTATGATGTCTATCTCGGCACGCTTATACCTGTAATTCCTCTCCACAATTGTAAATCCCTGATTTTGGAGGTATTCGGTCGCTATGTCCTCCCCAAGATCTCCCGTAGTTTTAGTTGAAGCCATAATTATAGTCGAAATGTTACATTGTACATTCTGATGAAAAATATAAAATATTAAACTATTTATTAGTCAGATATTGCGCCAAAATAATTGTAATCTTTTATCAATCAGAATGGTCCTTTGGTGGTCTCATCGAGTATGCCCGGACCTCCCACTTTTTTGCTGCCTTATATACAACAGTTATTTTATAATAGCATTGCGGGCTTTAGGGCCACTTAGAATTTTATAAATGATTAAATATAAAAATAACAAGGATTGCTTATGAAAAAAATTTACTTGCTAATTGTTTTTGTTGGACTAATAAGCACCGCGAAGGCGCAGGACTGGCTTGGACTCCATTCCAGTAACTACGCAGGTGTACAGGGGATTAGCTTTCAACCTGCTTCCATTGTCGATAGCAGATATAAATTCCAGATGAACCTGATAGGGATAAGTGCTGGAGCCAGCAACAATTATTTATCGATTCCGACGGCAGACTTCAAAAAGTCTGACATAGATTTCGACCGGTTGTTGAGAAACAATGATGGCCAGAACAAAGGTGGTTATATCACGACGGATGTTTATGCGCCATTTTCGTTTATGCTCACCATGAGCCCAAAACATGCATTTGCATTGACACTAAGGGCTAGATCCATTGTTAATTTTGATGGAATAAGTTCAGAAACAGCGAATTATATTGATGAACTTTCTGAGGAAGATGATTTTGTAATAGATCCAAACGATTCCTTTGACCTGGGTAACACCTATGTTCAGGCACATGCTTGGGGAGAACTTGGCCTCACCTATGGAAGGGTGATATTTGACAAAAATACGAGCTTCCTGAAAGCGGGCGGTACTGTGAAATTATTAACCGGGGTCGCTTCCGGCTATACCTACATTAATGACCTCCGTTTTTCAGGAATAAATGGTGACAGGGTAAATATTCCGCAAATAGATATTGAAACAGGACTTTCTGATAACATTAACGATGATGATTTTAGCTATGAGCCTTTTCGAAATTTGGGCATCGGACTGGATTTAGGTGCAGTTTATGAATATAGACCAAAGATTGACAAGTATCGATATAAGATGGATGGGGTAGACAGTCTCTTACGACGTGATAAAAACAAATATAAATTTCGTGTAGGGGTTTCTTTGTTGGATCTGGGTGCCATTAAATATAAAAAGAGCGAGGATAGCGGGAATATCAAAGGAACTGCGAGCGACCTTGATATCAATGAATTGGAGGGAGATATAGATGAAATCTTCGAAGATCTGTTCAACTTCCAAAGAGGAGGTACTTATAAAATGGGCTTGCCAACCAGGTTGTTGGCCGAGTTTGACTACAACGTAGCTGGTGGATTTTATTTGAACTTTACCTCGCAATTCGGACTAAAGGGCGGCTCTTCTGATAAAGAAAAAAGCAGATATATCAGCACATTCTCGCTGACGCCTAGAATAGAAGGTAAAACATTTGGGTTGGCTTTGCCTATATCCTACGATAAATTCGACAACTTAAGTTCCGGGGTTTCTTTAAGGATAGCCAATTTAGTCGTCGGATCAAGAAATGCGCTGAGCAATGGCGTTTTTGGAAAAGATGTGAAGAGTTTTGACTTTCATTTTGCTTTGCGATTTGGTCTTCCTTTTCATAAAACCAAAGACAAGGATAAAGATGGAGTATCCAACAGAAGGGACATTTGCAAAAGAGTGCCTGGCGTTTGGGAATTCGAGGGTTGCCCGGATACTGATGGAGATGGCGTTCAGGATAGTGAGGATGCCTGCGTAGATGTAGCTGGTCTGGTTGAATTTAACGGTTGTCCCGATACAGACGGCGACGGCATTATTGATAAAGAAGATCTTTGTCCTGATGTAGCAGGATTGGCAGCGTTTAATGGATGTCCCGATGCGGACGGTGACGGGATTGTAGACAGTGAGGATGCCTGTCCGGATGTAGCTGGTTTGCCTGCACATAATGGCTGCCCCGATGCAGATGGAGATGGTGTGATAGATAGCGAAGATCTGTGTCCAAATCTGGCAGGATCAGCAGCAAAACAAGGATGCCCTGATAGTGATGGCGACGGTATTTTTGACAATGAAGATAAATGCCCGGAAGTAGCCGGACCATTAGAAAACCAGGGATGCCCTTATACTGATACTGACGGAGATGGAGTCATAGACAGAGATGACGAGTGTGTATTAATTCCTGGTGTTCCTGAAAACAATGGTTGTCCTGAAATAAAGGAAGAAGAACAGGAAATTTTAAACACAGCTTTCACCAATCTGGAGTTTGAGTCAGGTAAGGCAAAAATTACCTTGTCTTCCTATACTTCGCTTGTGGAGCTTGCTAATTTACTGAAATTGAAACCAGATTGGAAACTACACATTGTAGGACATACTGACAATGTAGGTCAGAGAGCTACCAATTTAAAATTGTCGAAAGACAGAGCACAGGCGGTAGCAGACTTTATCATAGCCCAGGGTGTAGAAGCTGACAGATTTATTGTAGAAGGAATGGGTCCGGATCATCCTGTGGCTGACAATGCAACGAAAGAAGGCAAAAAGGCAAACCGCAGGGTAGAATTAGAAGTTATTTTCAAATAAAAGTTGAAGAGCAGAAAGTACGTAAGGGCGAAATATTCATTTATTTCGCCCTTTTTCGTTAACTCAAATCGAAATGGTGATCACAAACGCGTGACCATGCAAAATTATTTAATCCTCTACAGAATCCGCTCAGTTTGAAGAGATTGCTTCTCTCAGTGCCCATAAAGCTAGCGCCTGAGTGTTTAGCTTTTAGCTACATCACGCTTCCGACAGATACCACCTTGCCGATGATAATGATAGCCGGATGTGTGAGTTGGTTTTTCGCAGCAATCTCCGGCAAATCGGCGGCTTTTCCGAAAGCTACTTTTTTGTGCGGCAGCGAAGCATGTTGGACTATGGCTGCCGGCATGTCGCCATTCCCGGTTTTAATGTAGGCAGCAGCAATATCGTGGATCTTTTTCATTCCCATATAAATTACTACTGTAGCCTTACTTTGCAGCGCCAGTTCCAGGTCATCGGATAGGAATCCGTCCTTCTTGGTGCCAGTTACAACCCAAATTCCCTCGCTCAAGGCTCTGTGCGTCAAAGGTATATCTTCGAATCCGACTGCTTGCATGCTTGTGATGCCCGGGATATAATGTGTTTTCATCCCCTGTTGCCTGGCAAAGAGTATTTCCTCAAATCCGCGACCAAAAATGAACGGGTCACCACCTTTTAAGCGAATTACCTGTCCGTACTTGTCTGCGTATTCTTTGATGAGCTCCAGAATCTTTTCCTGCGGGGTATAAGAACCATAAGGATGCTTGCCTACATAGACGTTTTCGCAATCGTGAGGGGTTAGTTCGAGCAATTCCTTATTTGCGAGATTGTCATACAATACAACCTTCGCTTGTTGTAAAATCCGTGAAGCTTTCACAGTGATCAATTCCGGATCACCTGGTCCGGCTCCTATTACGTATAATTCTGCTGTCAATTTTTGAATTTTGCTTACAAAAGAAGCCTATCAATTTATGAAATACAATTTTTTTAAGAAGAATAGATAAAAAATAAACCGTTCGTATAATTTATTGCGGAAACTTGTACTTTAGGAGGCTCTTGAAATTTTTACCCTCTAAATTAGAACCTGGTAATTTTATTCAACTAACGTTAATCTTTGTTGCTTAAAATCTTAATTTCGCCCAATGAAAATTAGCCATTTATATATTTATCCTATAAAATCGCTGGGTGGCATTTCACTCAAGGCTGCTGAAGTAACCGATCGAGGGTTTAAGTATGACCGGCGCTGGATGCTTGTCGATGAAACGAACCGGTTTATTAGTCAGAGGACAGTGGCGCAGCTGGCATTGCTCCGTGTAAAAATTATTAAAGAAGGACTTCAGGTTTTCCATGTAGCAGCACCCGAAGACATGCTTTTCGTTCCCTTCGAGATTAATTCGAATTTAAAAATTCCGGTTCAGATTTGGGACGATACCTGCAAAGCCATACACCTTAATAGTACCTTCGATCAATGGTTTTCCGCTAAATTGCAAATATCCTGTCGGTTGGTATTTATGCCAGACGAAACAGAGCGCCTGGTAGGCGAACCCCATCGGGATAATCAGGAAATTAACTCATTCTCTGATAGCTACCCGTTTTTAATGATCGGAGAAAAATCTCTGGAGGAATTGAACAGGCGCATGGAGAAGCCACTGCCCATGAACAGGTTTAGGCCCAACATTGTATTTTCGGGAGGGGAGCCGCACATTGAAGACACACTTGCGCATTTTTTAATCAATGAAATCAATTTTTACGGTATCAAGTTATCATCACGCTGCAATTTAACTACCATCAATCAGGATGATGCCATCTCGGGCAAGGAACCTTTGAAAACGCTTGCCAATTACCGTAGAAAGAATAACAAAATTTACTTTGGCCAAAATCTGGTGCATGAAGGTACGGGGATGATTAGTGTTGGGGAGTCTATTATAATCAAAGAGTTGAAGGAAAGTATTTTTGACAAATCAGTTTCTGCCTAGACCAGGCTGTGGTTTTAAATTTTAAAGTATGCGAGATATTACTCACAAGCAGATAACATTACGAACCGCTACGGCCATAGGTGTGGTTTTCTGCTCTGAAGAAACCATTCAGCAGATAAAGGAGGACACATTGCCAAAGGGTAATCTTTTTGATGTTGCCAAAGCGGCAGGCTTTATTGGTGCCAAATTAACGCCGCAGTTGCTACCCCACTGCCATCCGGTGGCAATAGACGGCATGGATATAGAAATTGACTACCTGGATGAAGCTATCCATGGAACCCTGTTTGAAAAGGACGTCTTTGAAAAAAGTGGCCTTGTTATCAGTGGTAATGCCAAATCTATAGGCAGGACGGGCATTGAAATGGAAATGCTAACAGCGGTATCAGTGGCAGCCCTGGAGATTTACGACATGTTAAAACCTGTGGACAAGGCGCTTGAGATCGGCCATATAAAATTGTTGGAAAAAAAGGGTGGAAAGAGCGACCGTAAGAAATTCTTCTCTACTTCGCCAAAATGTGCTGTTTTGGTTTGTTCAGATTCCACCGCAGCCGGAAATCGGGAAGACAGCAGTGGAAAAAAAATAATTGAAATGCTGGAACAGGTAAATGCCTCTGTTCAGCATTACCACATTGTTCCGGATGACAAAGTGCTGATTCAGGAGCAAATAAAAGCCTGGGTGGCGGAAGATGTGCATTTTATCTTTACAACTGGAGGCACAGGTTTAGGGCCAAGAGATAATACGGTAGCTGCGGTAAGCGAAATATTAGAGCGGGATGCAGATGGTATTACCGAAGCCATGCGAAGTTTTGGCCAAATGCGGACTCCATTGGCCATGATGAGCAGGGCTGTGGCAGGTTCTATTGCAGAAACGTTGATTATTACACTGCCTGGAAGCACAAATGGAGTGCGAGAATCTTTGGAGGCAATTCTGCCAGCAGTTTTTCATGCCCGCAAAATGATGAAGGGCGGTGGTCATTGAAAAAGACATTATGATATCCTATGAAGAAGCGGTAGACATAGTTACCAAAGCGGCCGAGGCCCAGGCGGACAAATCATTTGCGGAAGAAGAGGTGCCGCTTGAGCAGGCGCTTGGGCGGATTCTGGCGTCAGATGTAGTGGCAGACAGGGATTATCCTCCCTTTAACCGTTCTGCCATGGATGGATTTGCCTTTAGTTTTTCGGACTGGCAGGAGGGAGTCAGAAACTTCAGAATTGCTGAAGTTGTTTTTGCAGGCCAGGTAGCGACTAAAGAATTAGAGAAGGGTGCGTGTTATAAAATTATGACCGGTGCTGCTGTACCTGATTCTGCCAATTGCGTAGTACGAAGAGAAGACACTGTCGAGACAGAAGGCATGGTAAATATCCTTTCTGAGGAAGCACGTGCTTTCCAAAATATCGCAAGACAAGGGGAGGATACAAGAAAGGGTGACCTTATAATAAAAGCGCCAGCTTCCTGTTCCCCCTCGGTTATCAGTGCTTTGGCCACAACAGGGCATGCTGTAGTAAAAGTAAAAAAAGTGCCTGCGGTTGCGCTGTTTACAACGGGAGATGAAGTTGTGAATGCAGGAGACCCAGTTTCTCCTGTACAAATTAGAAATAGCAATCAGCACCTGCTGGGCTCTATGCTTCAAAAATGCGGGATTTCGCCTGTTATAACTGAGCATTTACCTGATAACAAGGAAATTATTCGTG
>CAZHZR010000058.1:0-13990 GCA_964537095.1 uncultured Roseivirgaceae bacterium | reverse complement strand
ACCACCTTCTCTTCAAATAATTCAAACGCAGATATCCGTTTTGCCGAAAGTTCACCTGCCAGTTTTTTTGTCTTTGTCTCAGTTTCTTCAGCAGCAATTTTGGCCTGCGTTATTTCATCATCAAGATTCAGGACTTTTTCCACCTGCCTTTGTAAGTCAGCTTGTATGGCCAATAGCGCTTCAATGCTACTTGCCTGATGTTTTTGTTGGAGTTGGTAGATAAGGCTAAGCCGTTCTTTTGTAGCCTGAATTTTTTCCGGGTCAAAGGCTACCTGATCCTCAGCGGACTCCAATTCATCAGCTATATCTTTTAGCTCTATATAGCAGCTCTCAGCCCGTTGATGAAACGTTTCATAAGTTTCAGCGTATTTTCCTACGGACTTGAGGTTATTGACCGCCTCCCTTAGCATGGTCAAAATCGCCAGGTCCCCATTGCTCAGGCTGGCCACTGCGCTGTGGAGTTTTGTTTTTATCTCCTCGGAATTTTCCAGTATTTTCAACTCTTCTTCTAATTCTTCCTGCTCATGCGACACTAATCGTGCTTTATCCAGCTCTTCAAGAAGAAAATTGTTGTAGTCTCCTGCTTTTTTAATTTCAACCGCATCAGCACAAAGTTGCTCATAGATCCTTTTTGCCTTTTGAAATGATTTGTAGACTGTTTTATAATTCTCCAGTAGTTCCTGAGTGCCTGCAAAAAAGTCTATTACCTGAAGCTGGAAAGCATTCGTTGTTAACAACAGGCTATCATGTTGGCTATGGACATCCATTAGAAACAAGCCCAATCGCTTTAAGGTCTCCAGCGTGACAGGAGTATCATTTATAAAAGCACGGGACTTCCCGTTTGGAGAAATCTCTCTCCTGATAATTGAAACCTCCTCATAGTCTAAGTCTTCCTCTTCAAAAAGAGTTTGTAGAGCATAACTTCTGAGATCGAAAACGCCTTCGATAACACATTTCTTGTCCTCATTGAGCAATGATTTTGTATCTGCACGGTTCCCCAACATTAAACCAACAGCTCCCAGCATGATAGACTTTCCTGCGCCTGTTTCACCTGTTATGATATTAAGTTGTGGTGATGGAGTCATCTTTAACTCCTCTATCAAAGCATAATTTTGTATTGAAAGGCTTTTTAACATATTATAAAACTTCTCCCATTAAAGACTATCTGCCTTTTCTATAACTACCTCCGCAATTTCAAGGACACTTAGATTGTGATTTTTTAAAAGTTGATCCCTCAGGATAAATTTATTATCCTGAAATCCAATTATTGTTCCAAAGATAACACGATTATCATTCATACAGAAAGATGCTTTTTCACCTAAAAGTGAGTTTTTGTCTGAGAGCTTTTCCAGGTCGTGAATCCTCTTTTGTCGCTTGGCCATAGAATGGAACTCGGATTATAGATAACTGAAGTAGGAGCAGCACCCCAGCTTCCGTTAGTTTGAAATGATTTTTTGAAATTTTGCTCCCTGGGTAGGGTCTATCGCTCTCAAGATATCATAGGCTTGCCTCCTTACCTGCATATCACCTTGTGAAAAAACATTTACGATTTCGTCTGACTTTGAATCTAAAAGCGCTATGGTTAAAATGCTGTTCGGGCGTGCACTGTTGGCCTGTTGCAGCGATTTTAGGAATTCCAGGATTCTTTTTCTGCTTTCATCAGGGTCTTCGGAAAAACTGTCTAACGCCAATCGGTGATAGGTGTATAAATCTTCCCGTACCGGATTAAAGATAGGATTTAAGAAATTTTCTGTAAGCCAATATCTGTTTCTGTTACTGTCGAATTGTTTCCACCCCGGACTGTTTGATTCCTGAGCAAGTAGAACCTGATTGTTTGCCCTTTCAAAAAAATCTGTCCCTCCCAGTTCTGAGAATGAGTCGTAATCAATTCCTAAGATAATGAAAGCATAGTAAGCCAGCATTGAAGTGATATTGCTGCTAAAGCTATTTTCGTTGAAGTCCAGAGGTTGTGATTCGTTGTAATCAAACTGCCAGTCCCTGTCTGCAAAATTGAGCATTAGGCTCTCATAGCCGGTGCCATATGTGGGCCGGGAAGACTGGATCTGCACGGAAGCCCTAAAGCTGCCTATGGTGGGCATGTCTTCTATGGTAATGACCAGGTTGCAATTGATGCGTTCCTCATTCCCAAACGCCTGATCAGTCCATCTGCGATTATTTAAAAATTGAGCAAAGGCATTCTGCATATCCTGAAACACCCTTCGGTCAGAGGTTTCTATTCTGTCTGCATTTACCATCACATTGCAATTCAACTCCTGTGCCAAAGTTAAATTAGCAATAGAAGTAAGCGCAATGAGTATATAAATGACTTTATACATATCTATTTTTTTTGATTATTGCTTTTATAATATCCACAGCAACATCTTTTTTATTCTTTAACTCAAAAGTTTCTTTATTATTATCCTTGTCCATAAGTGTCACCTTATTGGTGTCATGGGAAAAGCCCGCGCCTGAATCGTTTAGCGAATTTAAGACAATTAGGTCGAAATTTTTCTTTCTTAATTTTTCAAGTGCATTGATTTCTTCATTCTCAGTTTCCAATGCAAAGCCTACCACAAATTGATTGTTTTTCTTACCGGCTCCCAAAGTTGCCGCGATGTCGGTGGTTTTTTTCAAGGCGACCACCTGCGTTTCGATGTTGCTCTTAATTTTGTTCTTTGCAGTAGATTCAGGCGTGTAGTCAGCGACGGCTGCAGCAAATATGATGATATCATTTTCGTCGAAAAGGCCTTTGGCTTTTTCAAACATTTCTTGCGCCGAAATTACCCGTTCAACTTTTACCCGAGGATGATCCGTCTCTAGATGTGTTGGTCCGGAGACGATGGTTACGCTGGCGCCTTCCCTTGCCGCTGCTTCTGCGAGGGCATAACCCATTTTTCCGCTTGAGTGATTTCCGATAAATCTTACCGGGTCAATGGCTTCATAAGTGGGGCCGGCTGTAATCAATACCCTGCGTCCTGCCAGGGAATTGCCATTAGCAGAAGGGAGGCTGAAAAATTGCGCTAATGTTTTAACAAGTTGTTCAGGCTCTGCCATTCGTCCAACTCCAAATAGTCCGCTGGCCAGCTCACCATCTACTGCGTCTACTACCGTGTTGCCAAAAGTTTGTAGTTTTTGGAGGTTTTGAACGGTAGTAGGGTGTCTGTACATATCCAGATCCATGGCAGGAGCGACGAACACCGGGCACCTGGCTGATAGGTAAGTAGCAAGCAAAAGGTTATCGCATAGTCCGCTTGCTAATTTTGAAATTGTATTAGCACTTGCAGGAGCTATTAACATTGCGTCTGCCCACAAACCTAGCTCAACATGGTTATTCCATTCGCCCTGATTGTCTTTAGTAAAATTGGTGTAGACGGGTTTTTTAGACAAGGTGGCTAATGTGAGCGGGGTAATAAAAGAAGAAGCAGAGGTGGTCATAATAACCTGCACCTCTGCTTCTTCTTTTACCAATAATCTTATCAGTATTGCAGCTTTGTAAGCTGCAATACTACCACATACTCCTAATAAAATTTTTTTACCCTGGAGCAAATCTTATAAATTTAGAGCTTCAAAAAATCCTTACCAGCACCACGAGACGCTGTCCTTACCGGATTAGAGGTAGTCTTGTGGTACTATTCGTTTTCTGGATCAGGCCTTCTAAACATAACTTCATCCGCCAAAAACTCATCTATAGCCACATTAGTTGGTTTCGGCATTCTTTCATAGAACTTGGAAATTTCTATTTGCTCTCTGTTTTCGAAAATTTCTTCAAGGTTGTCCACTGTTGAAGCGAATTCAGCCAATTTGCTGTTCAATTCATCCTTCATCTTGGAAGAAATTTGCCTGGCTCTCTTCGAAATTACTGCTACTGATTCGTAAATGTTACCGGTTGTTGCAGCCAGTTTGTCAACATCTCTGCTAGTGATAGAAGCATTAGAAGTCAGAATATTTTGCATAAAAGTATATTTTAGTTATAAGTTATTGTCCTTGAGCTTGTTTACGTTTTCGAGGCTGGAAACATACATTTGCTCAGCATCTTTTACATATCTACTCTCGGGGAAAGTATCTATGAAATCTCTATAATAATCAATTGTTTTGGTAAATCGTTCCTGTTGTTTACGAGTTGTGCTTTTTCTTGCATACTCATATTGCACTTCCAGCTTTAGATATTTAATATCCTCCAGCCTGGAAGAACCCGGAAAATCATTTTCAAAGTTTTCATAGGCTACCAAGGCTGCCTCGTAGCGCTCCAGTTTTTGATATAACTTGGCATTTTCGAAAGCTTTTTCTTCAAGCTTCACTTGCAATGCATCTATTATTTTTGTGGCATCGTCCCGGTATTTGCTTTGCGGATGCTGGTTGATAAACGTTTGCATCGCCTGCATCGCCTCATAAGTACTGGTTTGATCAAGATCGACCACAGGCGAAGTCAGGTAAAGAGAATACGCATGCATGTACATGGCTTCCTGCGCCAATTCGCTTCTCGAATAGGTATCATTGAAAGTCTTAAAATAATGAGCACTTAAGATGTACTGCCTCTGATAGTAATGGGAATAAGCATAGTAAAATTGAGCTTTTTCTGCTTCTTTACTACCTCTGATCAAAGGCAATACTTCTTCAAATAAAACTGAGGCCTTATAATAATCACCTTTTTCGCCACGCTCATAATAATTGATAGCAGCATCATACTTCAGTTTCCAGTCGTCGCTTTTTTGAACCTTCCTGAATTTGCTGCAGGAGGTGGAGGCGAAAAGCACTAAAGCAAAAGAAAAAAGATAGAGAATTTTAATTTTTGACATAAGGGTGCAAATATAGTGCAGGTAAAGTTAAGATGCAAAAAGCAAACGTTCGGCCTAAAAGGATCAGCAAAGGTTCAAAGTGGAGAAAATTGGTTTTTTGATTGTAAATTCAAAATCATCTAAACGAGGAAAACACACAGCAAGAACGACAGGTTAATTTCAATATTTCAATGGAGGGTTAATTATCTTTTAATCACAAATTTTTTCGTGACCAGGTTTTGGTTATCTATGTTTAGCGTGTAAAAATAAACCCCTGGCTTGAAACTCTGGGTATAAATTTTTAGCTTATTTTCGTACTCATTTAAAACGTATTCGCCCACTATACTACCCAAAACGTTGTGTAAAATAATTTTAGGTTTGATCGATGAATTTTTAACGGTGTAATCAAACAATGCGACTTCATTAATGGGGTTTGGATAAATACTGCTAATACTAATATCATCATTGAAAATTAGTACATCATTATTTTCAGATGACTCTATCTGGTAGCTTAAAGTTGTACATAGCTTGTCTTTAGGATCTGCGACATTTACAAAACAATAAGAAATTTGGGTGGTAGATTTGCCCATCCCAGACCGTAAGACGCTTCTAAAACCGTCATATATTTCCCCCGGTCTTAATATTTTTGTTTCTGCGGCAATTTCTGTTTCCGGAGTAAAGCAAGTTCTGCCCATGCAAAAGTAACTTTCCTGTGCACTGGAGATATTATTATTCGTTCTTTCGATAAGTACTTCAACCGGTTTTGAGGAAATGTTTTTAATAGAAACAGGGGCCTCTATTTCTGATCCGACTCTTCCGAATATTTTATTAGATGTATTTACAAGACGCAAGCTTTGAGCATGGGATATACTCATTGATATCAAAAATAATATGGATATTAAAAAGCCGCGCATTTATAGTTGGGTAAAGTTTTTCTCAATAATTTTTCCTTTGGTTTGAAAATTTTTAAATTTAGATAATAAGTATCGAAATTAAGACTTCAAGATATTAATTTTTTGTTACTATTACTAATCAAAAATTTGGTTTTTATAACGTCTTTAATTTATAAGGTTCTTGTTCAAATATTGTTTTATTTTTTTAGCTATTCATCCTTTTTTTTTCCAAAAGGTCTCGTATTCACTTCTGTAGTACTCGAGCTGGTGGTGGATTCCTCAAGGTTTTCGATAACAGCATTGAAATTCCTTACAGCGATAACCTCTTCCTTTTTTGGTCTTTCCTCTTCCCTCCAGTTAAAACCACTCAGCCTTGTATCGGGTTCAAGGATTTCATGAGGTGGGAAAAATGAAGCATCTGGGTTGGTGTAAAATGAAATTGTATGTATCTGAGCTTCCTTAAATTTAATCAACATGTCGCTGCAAATAATTTTGTTCATACCTACGGTCACGGTGTCATCTTCGAGGGCATAATAAATACTTTCTCCATTTCCATTCACATTGACCTTATCAATCTTACTGTTCCTAAAATGCGCGACCATATTTCTCCCTTTTATCTGGTTGAAATTTTGCACCGTATCCTGTGAAACCACGAAAGAATTTCCTGTGGTATTCATTCTTTCAACCGCATTGTTGATGATTTCAATATTGATAGAATCTGCAGTAATCTGATTTTCGTCCGACCATAGAACTGGGTCTTCGTACAGGTACAGAATAGAATCAAGATTATGATAAGCGAGGGAATCCGATTTTCCCTGCAGGTTCGTTTTGAATATTTTTACATTATTATAGGCAAGAATTCTCTTCTTTGCGGCTATTGAATCTTCAATGGAAATCAGGGTGTCGGCGGTCATATAGAGTGTATCCATATTTACCTCCTTCTTCATCAGGGTATGGCCATATACCTTTATGAGGCCTTCATTGCGCCAGTATCGTCCAAAATCTCCATAGATGATGATGTTATCATCTTTTGATGTCATTTCCACGTTGGTTGTGGCTGTGTAAAACTTTTTTATATCATCAAAAAATAATTCATCGCCCTTCAATATATAATCCTCTGTTTCGATCACACTTACCTGGAATGAAGATTGCTTTTCCTGGGTTTTATACTCCAGCCCTTCTTTTGCGTTGAGTATCGTCCCATCTTTCATGATCACCTTTGTAGGGCCTTTCGTGTAGGCGATTTGGGAAACAGTATTATATTGTAACGTGTCAGATTCCAGCGTATATTCAGGACTTACCAGTAGCACACTGTCTTTGAATGAAGCAAATTTTATGTCTGTTTGATAGTTGCCTTGGCTGCTCGTGAGCCGGATATCATCATTAATCAATTCACCTCCGTTAAAATAGTAGGCAATCTTCGCCGGCATGTCATAGTCCATATAATCGGTGTAGATAGTCATTGAAGGATCCTTGTACACCACTTCTTCTCTTAGTTGAGCAAGCTTTACGTTCCCATCATAGTTTAATTTTTTGCCTGTAATTGTGATCGAGTCTCCCTCAAGAATTTTTACATGCCCAAATACTTCCACCACATTTTTTTCTTTGAAGTAGTAAACAGAGTCGCCAAATATCCTGGTGGTTTTTTGAACAAACTGTACCTGATTAGATGGACTTCCGATCAGCTTCTGAAACTTTTCGCCATTTCTTTCGGCGCTTTCAAGATAATCGCCACCACTTTTCAGAATTACACGCTCCCGGGTTTGAGCCATCAAAGGGAAAAATCCGGTGACGAAGAATAGCAACGAAAATAAAATTATGGGGCGAAATCTCATGGTTTCCGTTAAATTTGGGGCAAAGCTAACTAAAAATCATCACATCCTTTAGTATCGGTAGGGATGACAAGCTTCTACGCTACAAAACAATAATTATACCTAAATCTATGGTTCAGCGATTTATTGAGTTTATAACTGAGAAGAAACTTTTTTCGCCAGAAGATAAAGTTTTACTGGCCGTCAGCGGGGGTATAGATTCTGTTGCCATGCTACAATGTTTTAAAGACGCTGGTTGCTACAATTACGGAATTGCACACTGTAATTTCGGACTAAGGGGAGATGAGTCTGATGAAGACGCATTATTTGTTCAAAAGCTGGCAAAAAAGGCAAAGGTGCCATTTCATACACATCAATTCGATACAGAGAATTTCGCGGCGCAGGAAAAAGTCTCCATACAAATGGCCGCTCGACAGCTACGTTACGCCTGGTTTAAAAAGGTGATGAAAGATTATGGTTACAGCTTCCTGGCCACAGCGCACCATAAAAATGATACTTTTGAAACTGTGCTTTTTAATTTGGTGAGGGGAACAGGAATTTCTGGCCTGCACGGGATCAGTTCTAAATCAGGAGAAGTTGTGCGACCCTTGCTTTTTGCTGACAAAGAGATGATTATGGATTTTGTTGCTCAAAAGAATCTCTCCTGGCGTGAAGACAGCTCGAATAGCAGTATAAAATACGCAAGAAATAGTTTAAGGAATGAAGTTGTTCCAGTTTTAAAGAAAATAAACCCTGATCTGGAAAATACTTTTGATCATACCCTTGAGCGGCTCTTGCAGGTGGAGGCTGTTTTTTTTGACGCTCTCAAAATTGTTACAGACGAGGCGGTCGAGAGAAAGGAAAATGATGTCTACATAGCGCTCGATGTTTTGAAACGAAAAAATGTAAGTGCTGTAATGCTATGGGAAATACTCAAAGAGTATGGCTATAGTTATGTACAGTCGAAAGATGTTGCCGCAAGGATGTTCGAGGGGGCGGGACGAATTTTTGAATCCTCTACCTACCAGCTAAATGTTGACAGAGAGCATTTGATTATAAGTCCGAAGAAAAACATTGAATTCTTCCCTTCGCCAGTGTACGAAAATCAACTGAAATTTCTGAGTGATGCCTTGACTTTGCATTTTACAACCGAAAAAGCAAAAGGCTTCAAAATAACTTCACAAAAAAACATAGCCGCGCTCGATTACGATAAGTTGGTATTTCCTCTTGAAGTAAGGAAGTGGCAGCGTGGCGATGTTTTTTTTCCACTGGGAATGAAGCAGAAAAAAAAGCTCAGCGATTTTATGATTGATGAAAAAATTCCTTTAAACTTGAAGGAGCGGGTATTTGTGCTTACTTCCAATAATGCAATTGTTTGGGTGGTTGGGCACAGGATTGATGATCGTTATAAAATAGCTGACGCTACTGAGCGTGTCTTAAAAGTCCAGGTGGAGCAATGAAAATGATAAACCCTTTTAAAAAGACCTATACTTCCAAAGAAATTGCCCTGTTCGAGTTTTTGTCGCGGGTAAAGCTGCTTGAATTGCTTTCGCATGAAGAGCTGGATATGTTCACTCCTTACTTATACCTGAGAAAGTATAAGGAAGACGAGGTGGTCTTTTTCAGGAACGATCCCAGCCACGCTTTTTATATTGTAAAAACGGGGCAGGTATCTTTAAACATCGATATTCTTAGCAAATTTGAGGTGCTGACCCTTCTGGGTGCAGGAAAAGGGTTTGGCGATAACGTAATGCTGCGAAATACAAAAAGAATATACAGCGCAGTTGTTATCTCTGAAGAAGCTGAAATTTACGTAATTCCGCAGGTGAATATTTTTGAAATCTTTAACAGCCACGTAGAAATCAAGGCTAAGTTGCTTACTTCGCTGGCAGAAGTTTACAACGGCTATACAGAAAACCTTTTCAAAGCTTACAAAGCCTCAAATAACTTTTTTAACCTATCTCAAGTATACGCTGAAAAGCAGGTAAATTAAAGGCTTTTATTTACAAACATATCATTGAATTTAGTTTCTTAAATAAGTCCTTATTGGTAAATTAGCGCCTTCATTAAATTGTTTCTGATTAGGCAGGTTTGAAAAGAAGAAAGTAGACCTGGTAAGCAGAGGCGCAGTAGTAATTTAAATCAAAAGATAAATATTAAGTCATGAAAGTAACTGTAGTAGGAGCGGGTAACGTAGGAGCCACCTGTGCGGATGTGCTCGCATATCGTGAAATTGCCAATGAGATAGTTCTGGTAGATATAAAGGAAGGCTTTGCGGAAGGAAAGGCTTTGGATATCTGGCAAAAAGCACCTATCAATTTGTATGATTCCAGAACCATTGGATCTACGAATGACTACTCAAAGACGGCAAATTCTGATGTTGTAGTAATTACTTCCGGGCTTCCAAGAAAACCAGGCATGACCCGCGATGATTTGATAGAAACCAATGCTGGTATTGTAAAATCAGTCACTGAAAATGTTGTAAAACATTCACCAGACGCCATTCTGATTATAGTATCGAATCCTTTAGATGTTATGACTTATCAGGCGCATTTGGTTTCTCAATTTCCACGGGAAAGAGTAATTGGAATGGCCGGGATTTTAGATACTGCCAGATATAGAGCCTTTTTAGCAGAAGCTTTAAATGTATCTCCAAAAGACATTCAGGCGGTGCTTATGGGTGGCCATGGTGATACAATGGTGCCCTTGCCACGATATACCACAGTGGGAGGTATTCCTGTAACTGAACTGATAGATAAAGATAAGTTAGATGCGATCATAGAGAGAACCAAAACAGGAGGAGGAGAACTGGTGAAATTGATGGGAACTTCTGCATGGTATGCGCCGGGATCTGCTGCCGCTCAAATGGTGGAAGCTATAGTGAAGGATCAAAGAAGAGTATTTCCAGTTTGTGTGAAGTTAGAAGGCGAATATGGCATTAACGATTGTTATTTGGGAGCGCCTGCGATACTTGGAAAAAATGGTATTGAAAAAGTAATCGAGCTTCAATTAAATGAAGAAGAGAAAGCATTACTTGAAACGTCAAGAAAACATGTGCGTGAAGTGATGGAAGTACTGGAAAAAATGAAATAGATTATCGATCGCGTAGAATATGAAGGGATTTTCTCGAAAGAGAGGTCCCTTTTTTTTTGTCTTTTTTCTAAACCCTCTCGAGGAAATCTTCTTTAATTCTAAACCATGAGGTCGTTCTGATGTTATAGGGGAAACAAAAAAGCAAATAAAATGAGTGAACACATTTATAAGGTGATTGAACTTACAGGTTCTTCCACAAAGGGAATTGAAGATGCGATTGAGAAAGCCGTAACAAGAGCTTCGAAATCAGTCAGGAATATGAGGTGGTTCGAAGTTACTGAGACGCGGGGACATATTGAAGATGGCCAGGTGCAGCATTATCAGGTAACGATAAAAGTTGGGTTTACGATGGACGATGCCCAATAGCTTTTGTCTGATGTATTATTGTCGTTGAGTTTGAATTCTATTTCATGGTGAATTTTGCGGAGGCTCAGAAGCGCATACATCCAAATGTAAAGTAATTAGGCACGTCTTGGCTTAGCGACAATATTGACTCAAATAAACCTTATTCTTTAATTCATTGCTTTTTACACAGGATCTAATCAAAGCATAAAATTTATCGATTTCCTTCTCTACTTCACATAAAATTACCAATATTACAAATTGAATAGATTGCCCATGTTTTTGTTCAAAATGTAATTTGTGAAAAGATCCTTAGTAATAATATCAATTCTCATAATAGTCTTAGGCGTTCTTGGTTATTTCTCGTATAGGTATCTCTTTCTTCAAGAGAAGGTTCCTATTTTTTCTCTGGTTCCTGAAACTGCCCTAATGGTTTATGAAACAGACAACCTTGGCGACGATTGGGAGCGATTGCAGGGTCAGGAGCTGTGGACAAGTATAGAAAATGTGGCGGGTTTAAAAAAAACGAAAGAAGATATTATTCTGCTCGATTCTCTGCTTGGCACCGGGGGGATGAACGACTTTTTTAGAGACCGACCTTTTATTGTCTCTATGCATACTTCGGGCAAGGACGAATTTGACTTCTTGTACATTACCGAGCTCCCTGAAATCGCGGACCTGAAGAAGCTTGATGATATCATCATTCAAATGCAGGAAAGAGCTTTTTTGTCAACTCAGACCCACTTTTTTAATGGCGTTGAGATCAACGAATTGCACCAAAAGGGAACAAAAAAAGCTTTCACATATATCATCTTTAAGAATTATTTCATCGGCAGCTTTGCAACCATTCTTGTAGAAGACGCAGTGAGGAACATCAATGCTGATTTCACTACGAGCTTTTTACCAAAGAAAAGAAGTGCTGATAATTTATCGGGCGTGAACACCGGTTCCGGAAAATTGTACCTGAATCTACAAAAGCTGGGTGATTTCTTTTCCCTCTTTAGTGCAGGTACAGGAATGGAAAGCAGCATCATCAACAGTTTCGGTGAGGTAGCGCTATTGGAAATCAATTTTAAAGAAGGCAATTTGTTGTTGAACGGCTTTTCCGGGACAGGAAGCTCGTCCTACAATTACTGGTTGGAAACTTTTGAAGGCTTGAAGCCACAACCCATAGGAATGTCGGATATGATACCAGACCGGACTGCTTTTTTTCATCATTTTACTTTTGATAATGCTGAAAAATGGAATGAAAACCTGGTGCGATATTGGAAGCTTCAAAACCATCGGCTGTTAGAACAGCGTGATGAATTAATTGATAACCTTGGTGTAAACACTGATGAACTATTTCAGCATATTGGAAAGGAAGTTGGGGTAGCTACACTGGAATCACTTGAGGTGACGGATCCCGACAAGCTGGTCTTTGTGCATACAGCCGATGTAGATGAAACATTATTTGTTTTGGATAACATCGCTTTTCAATCTAGCAAAGCAGCTGGAGACTCTGTATTCAAAGAGGCATATAGTGAGACTGTAATTACTCAAATCCCTCTGGACCAATTTCCTGAAACCTTATTTGGGTCAGCTTGTCATGGGTTCGAAGCCAGTTTCTACATGCCTTATGGTAATTATATCATATTTGGTAATAATGTTGAAGTTTTAAAGGGCCTTTTGGATGACATAGAGCAGGAAGCTACATGGGGGAAATCTATAAAATACAACGAGTTTTTGGGAAGAGCCATTAAGGAAGCAAACTACAGTGCTTTGATAGATGTCCCCAGAGTGTGGAATATATTCTTAAAGTCGCTTTCACCAAAATGGGAGGATTTTATGAAGACTAATAACCTTGCGATGAAATCCCTGGAACTGATGGAATTTCAGTTTAGCAATATTGAAGATGATTTTTATACAAGCATTACTTATACTCATAACATCCGCGATTTAGACGCGGCACCGCCCAGCTTGCAAAATGTACACAGTGTATACCTTGGCAGTCAAATAGTCTCCAGACCCTTTATCCTGAAAAGCCAAAAGAAGGAAAAGCCTGAGATAATTGTACAAGATTCTGCTCTATGGGTTTACATGTTGTCATCAGAGGGGCAGGTTTTATGGAAAGATTCAGTGGATGGCCAAATAGTTGGAGAGGTTGAGCAAATTGACTTTTACAATAATGGTAAGCAACAATTTCTATTTGCTACTGACCAGAGCCTATATATCATTGATCGGGAGGGTAAGTCCGTTCCCGAATATCCTTTTACACCTGGTTATGCCATAAGCCAGGTAAATGTAATTGATTACGATAAAAGTAAAAATTACAGATTTTTGCTTTCAGACACTGGGGGCAACATTTATATGTATGACAAAAATGTCAAAAATCTGGAGGGTTGGACTCCACGAAGTATGGAACACCAGCTAAGTTTTCCGCCCGCACATATAAGGGTGAGGGCAAGGGATGTGATTTTTGCGTTGGAAGAACGAGGTCTACTAAAAGCGATGACCAGACGGGGAGAATTGTATCCCGGATTTCCAGTTTCATTGGATGATAAAGTGATCAGTCCGTTGTTTATGGAAATGGGAGCAAGTTTAAAGCAGACGCGTTTCACGGTAGTTACAACAAATGGTATGATAATACAGGGAAACTTCGAGGGCGAAATATTGAGAAAAAGCCAGTTGTACAAGCCTTCGGCCGCTACGTCATTTAAACTGATTCCGTCCTCTTCAGGAAAAGGTTTTTTGATATTAAGACAGGACTTGCGGAGAGTGGCGATTTTAAATCGAAACGGGGAGCTGTTGTTCGAGAAAGATTACCTTTCATCGGAGGAGATGGAAGCCCAGTATTTTTCTTTTGGTACAGAAAGAAATTTTGTAGCCATTACAGATCGGTCCCAGGATTTTACCTATTTATACGATATTTCCGGAAACCTCATCAATGAGCAACCTTTGGAAAGCAGTAATCAAATTGAGATGCTCTATTCGGAAAGCGATGCTGAATACTACATATACAGTGTTTATGGATCGGAGTTTTCTTTGGATGTTTTTTAACGATACAGCAGATGAAGGTTATTTTACAATCTCTTCT
>CAZHZR010000057.1:0-14010 GCA_964537095.1 uncultured Roseivirgaceae bacterium | reverse complement strand
GTGGAGTTATTCACATCTACCCTCGCAGGCCGGAGAAGCTTTAGGAATATCGCCTGATTGGCAGAAATATTCTGCACATCTTCGGTCATCTCTCCAACCTGGTAGTTTTGGCCATTATAGGTGTATTCAAATGCTACCGCAAGCGCTTCATCGTTTTGAAGTTTTCGGGTTAGCGAGATGTAGCCTAGCTGAGGGTTTAAAAAATACTCACCCTGATTTAATTTTCGTGCATTGTTTACCTTTTCGTAATCCTGTCCATTCACAAATGCCTCACCTAAAGCGCCATTTATCCCATCTATGTTCCGGGTCAGACCATTCAAGACGCCGCTAAGGGCTGGGTTGGCTCCGTTAGACGTGGGTAGCGTACGGTTTTCCTCGTTAATTACGTTTCCGTCAACCGCCTCCCCCATGGCTGTGAAAGCGACAAAATTCCGTTGAGTTTCGGTGTCATTGTTTCTATTGATCACATATACCTCAATTCTGTTGATGTTTACATTAGAACTGATAACGGGTAGCCGGTTTAACCATTCGTTAGGGCCGGTACCATAATTGTTTTTAAAGAAGTGCCCCAGGAAAAAGTGCCTGTTTTCATCGTATTCTGAAGCGCGTATTTCGAAATCCCTTACCTGGCCACCGCCTTCGATCTCCATCATGTCCGTGGAGCCCCTTTGGGTAGAGGCAAGTCCCGTCACGAACAATCTTCCAAACCTTAACTGCGTTTTAATACCAAAAAGGTTTTGCGAGCCCCCAATCAAACTGTTGTTAACGGGCATGCTTACATTACCAATTTCTATTTTTTGAATAATGTCTTCTTCATATCCTGTGTATTCTACCCTGAAGTCATTTTCAAAATCAAAAGAACTGTTGTTGTCAAAATTAGCAGTCACCTTTAGCTTATCGCCAATTTGTCCGATCACGTTCATGTTGATCTGCTGATCAAACTCAAATCCGCCGTTTCTTTGCTGTCTGATAGGGTAACTTGGATTGTCCACACGCTGCCACCTGCCCCCGAAATCCAGGGTCACAAAACCTGTTGGCTGAAGATCCACATAGCTTCCTCCAAAAATCTTGTCGAAAATCGGGCTGATATAGATAGGAGGAATAAGGCCACGATTGCTAACGGCACTTTCCCCATCCAAACCTCTGGACCTTGTCTTCCAATATTCCCGGAGCATACGTTTATTCTGGTACTCCGTGAATTCGTCAAACGTCATTTGGGTCGGGGGCCGATAATCTACATCGCCAATTTTTTCGTAGATGGTATAATCCATTCCAGTGTCAATTTCCACATCCATTTGAATGGAGGACGGATTGTCCAGCAACAAAGGAGAGGGGCTGACCCGGTTAGAAAATGGATCACCATGCCTGTCTTCCGGATTATAAGTGGACCGTCGGGAAGGCTCGTAGGGTCGTTGTTCAACCTTTTTTGTGGTATCGTTGTTGGTAGTATCGGGTAAGGTATCCTGAGGCAGGCTTTGTAAAAAATTAAAATTCAGACGGGTCAATATATTATTTTTCCCTGGCCTTGCATTGGACAGCCACGTGCTCAATACCATAGAGCTCACAAAAAGAAATAAAATATAGTTTTTTATATTGAGCAAGTTATATCCCCTGTTTTAAGGATTAAGAAGTTTTTAAAGCCAATTTAATAATTTCTTCCACAGAAATCTCCTCCCCATGTTTTCTCGTGATGCTATTGATACTTTTTTCAGCAGCAGCTTTATTGATCCCCAATGTGACTAGCGCGGATAACGCTTCCCGCGATGCCGTATTGTAACTTATTCCGGAAATATTCGTAGAAGCCGTTCCCAAAGATTCTTTCGAGAATTTATCCCGCAATTCCAGGATAATCCGCTGGGCAGTTTTGGCTCCAATTCCCTTGATACTTTGTATGGTAGCGGTTTGACCGTTTATAATTGCTCTTTTCAAATCCTCCGGCGGCATGGAAGAAAGGATTACCAATCCGGTACCTGGTCCTACACCGGAAATGCTTATCAAATCCAAAAACAGTCGCTTTTCCGCCACGTTGTAAAACCCATATAATGTGTGGGCATCTTCCTTTACGTGCAGGTGGGTATGTATTTTGTACCTGCTAAGGTCTTTAATAACCTGATAGGTGCTTAATGAAATCTTCACCTCATATCCCAACCCGTTGGCTTCAATATTAATATGCGTAGGTTCTTTTACGGTAATTTCTCCCTCAATATAGGAAATCATAAATTGTAAGTCTTTTTTTCGTGATGCTGTGCGTCCACCACAGCTATTGCAACCATATTGACAATTTCCCGGATAGAACTTCCTAATTGTAAAATATGAACTGGTTTGTTCATACCCATCAGCACCGGCCCGATCGCTTCGGCACCACCCAGTTCCATCAATAATTTATAAGCAATATTCCCCGACGACAAGTCCGGAAATATCAATGTGTTAGCACCTTCTTT
The DNA here is from genome assembly GCA_964537095.1 of uncultured Roseivirgaceae bacterium. GTDB lineage: Bacteria > Bacteroidota > Bacteroidia > Cytophagales > Cyclobacteriaceae > CAMPJM01. The sequence goes on along the minus strand of CAZHZR010000057.1, from coordinate 11,569 downwards.
AGCCAATTCGCTAAAGGGATAATTCTCTTGCTGTAACTCAGAACTCAATGCGGTATTGGCTTGTATATCGCCTTCTATAATCAATCCTGGATACTTGGCTTTGGCCTTTTTCGCGGCCAGCATGGTTTTCTCTGGCACCTCCCCCTTGCTCGATCCAAAGTTGGAATACGATAGTACTGCCATGCGTGGCTCAAAGTCAAAAAAGCGAACTCCCCGGGCGGTAATGCCGATGATATCCACCAACTCATCTACCGTGGGGTTTACGTTTACTGTAGTATCAGCAAAGAAGTAAGGACCTCGTTTGGTGGAAATAATGTACATTCCCGCTACCCGCTTTACCCCTTCTTCCACGCCCACTACATGTAGCGCTGGTAGAATGGTTTTGGGATAGTCTTTGGTGAGGCCAGATATCAACGCATCTGCTTCACCGGTTTCTAAAAGCATCGCACCAAAGTAGTTTCTCTCGATCATCAACTTTTTGGCTTCATGGGGAGTAATACCCTTTCTTTTCCTTTTTTCATGAAGAATTTTTGCAAAATCTGTAAGTTTTTGATCGTCTTCCTGCGGATCGATGATGACGCAATGCGACAATTCGAGGTTTTGCGAGGCGATCAATTTTTTAATTTTGGCTTTATTTCCGAGCAGGATCGGAATCGCAATTTTTTCGTCCTGGATGATCTGAGCCGCTTTTAAAATCTTGATATTGTCGGCCTCGGCAAATACTACCCGCTTAGGGTTCTTTTTCGCACGACTGATGATCCTGGAGACCATGCGTTGATCTATACCAATCCTGCTTTGTAAGTCCAGATGATATTGCTCCCAATCTGTAATATTTACCCTGGCTACGCCGGATTCCATGGCAGCTTTTGCCACTGCCGGCGAAATGGACGTGATGAGCCTCGGATCCAGTGGTTTAGGGATCAGGTATTTTCTGCCAAATGCGATTTGATCATCACCATAGGCTTTATTTACCATGTCAGGCACCGGCTCTTTGGCCAGTTTCGACAAAGCCTGTACAGCGGCAAGCTTCATTTCTTCATTAATTGCTGTAGCCCTTACATCAAGGGCCCCTCTGAAAATATAAGGAAATCCCAGCACGTTATTCACCTGGTTAGGATGGTCAGACCTTCCTGTAGCCATAATGATGTCTTCTCTGGAAGCTGTGGCCAATTCATAAGAAATTTCCGGCTCAGGATTGGAGAGTGCGAACACTATCGGATCTCTGGCCATCAATTTTATCAGATCCGGACTAATACAATTGGCGACAGACAAACCTAAAAATACGTCGGCCCCGGTCATTGCGTCTTCCAGACCCTTTATATCTCTGTCTGTGGCGAATTCCGCTTGAAATTCGTTTAAATCCGTTCTGTTTTTGTCGATTACACCATGCACGTCAAACATGATGATGTTTTCTTTCTTCACACCAATGCTTACGTACAGAAACGTGCAGGCCATGGCTGCCGCACCCGCACCATTTACCACAACTTTGATGTCAGCGATTGATTTGTCTACCAGCTCGAGTGCGTTTAATAAAGCCGCACTAGAAATGATGGCCGTACCATGCTGATCGTCATGCATAACGGGAATGTTCATCTGCTTGCGGAGCGCTTTTTCTATGGCAAAGCTCTCCGGAGCTTTTATATCTTCAAGGTTTATTCCTCCGAATGTTGGCTCCAGCGCCTTTACTATTTTGATAAATTGTTCCGGGTCATAACAATCTACCTCCAGGTCAAAGACGTCTATCCCTGCAAACTTTTTAAACAAGACGGCTTTTCCCTCCATCACAGGTTTGGAAGCTGCAGGCCCGAGGTTGCCAAGACCAAGTACTGCGGTGCCGTTGCTGATTACCCCGACCAGATTTCCCTTGGCGGTGTATTTGTAAACATCGTCTTCATTTTCTTTGATGGCTTTGCAGGGTTCTGCCACTCCGGGCGAATAGGCGAGGGCCAGGTCGAACTGCGTGCTGAGCACTTTTGTAGGCACAACTTCAATTTTGCCAGCGGGTGCCTGCATGTGGTAATTTAAGGCGTCTTCTTTTCTTATTTTCTTAGACATAAGTGCTATTGTTTCAATTATGTAAGCCCCAACGAGACCTTATAGGGTGTTAGTTAATGCACAGCGACATAGGCTCTTTCCGAAAATACATTTCAGCAGGAACCAAAAACTTTCGATTGCACCAAATTAAGAATATAATATTCAAAATTGCTATGGAATTAAGCAGGATTTTCTTTTGCAGATAAGAATCGGGGCAATAAGCAAAGTTCAAAAACTTTTCTAAGTACTCGGCTTGAATGTTGAAAGGATGGCTTCCATTTCTTTCACGAAGTTCCTTTTGTCTTTCCCCGGACTGGAAACATATCCCTCAATATAATATAACCGGTTTAACTTTTCATCTACAAGTGTATAACTCACAAACGGGCCGCCCAGGGAGTTGTCATTCAGCTTCCACAAGCCTCTGGCCTGAACTGCGTATAAACCGTTGAAATTAATGACAGTGGTATCTACTGGGGCCGCACTTTGAATAGTGTTATAAAGGTTGGCGTCTCCTGAATCAACTATATGCATTTTGGTAACAGATTCTCTCAGGTCCAGAATTCTGTCCTTAGAAAACAAGCCTTCTTCATCATAATCGCGATAGGCAATGAATACATTCCTGTCAACTTCCCTTCCCAATTGTCTTATCCATACAAAGTTTTCTTCATTTTTGGCCAATTTATAACCAAAGGGGATGTTGATAGAAAACTGATGCTCGTTTTGAAGCGCCTTTTGCAGGTCTTTTTCCTGTTTTGCGAACAAGGACTTCTTTAGCCGGTCCGCTTCAGCCTCATCAAAATATGATCTAATCTGGAGTTTGTTTTCCCGCAGCTTTGTGACCAAAGACTGTTTTTCCTGCCCGAAAAGGTGCAATATATATTGTCCACGCGCAAATTCATCCTGCTTTTTAAACATAAAAATGTCGGGATCGCTTTTGATCCTCTCCATAGATTCTTTGGTGAAGTAGCTACGCAATTTTTTATCTGCCATTGAGTTGCCTTCCAACGTCGTCACGAATATCATATTCTTGGCATTGCGTAAGACATCATTGATGGCCATCGGGTTTACATAGCGTAAGGTGTACATAGGCTCCTCCTGAGGAAGACCGGGAATAGGCTCTCTAAAAATCGCTTTCACTGCATCGCCTAGTTCGCCTCTCCAACTGGAGGAATCCATGACGAGGATTATTTCTCCAACGCCTCCCCGCGCCACAGGAAGCATCTGATTTTCTCCCCCTTTGTCACTACAACTGTAAATCGAAAAAATAATGAAGAGCCCTGCAAAATATAGTAATCTATTCATGGAAATATGTTTTGGCTTAAATATGAATATAGAACGGAAAATACGTCAATTTAATATGAATACGTTAAAGGAACAACTTCTAAAAACCTAAATGTTCCTCATGGTAAGTATTAGAGGGAGCCTGGCCGCAAAACAAAAAAGGCATCCGAAGATGCCTGATGATTTAGATTCGAATTTGTTAATTTAAAACCAATCTCTGACCGGCCTTTATACTGTTGCTGGTAAGATTGTTTAGTTCTTTTATTTTCTCCACGCTGAGGTTGTTGTATTTTTTGGAAATATCCCATAGGGTGTCTCCAGGCTGTACCAAATAAACATTCCCATTGGGAACCGGCAATGGCTTATCTGCCGCAGTTTTTGCGAGTTGGCTGTTTAAGGAAGATGAAGTCGGATTCACCCAAATCGTCAGGTTTTGTCCAGCCCGAATGAGGTTACCGTTGATATTGTTCCACTTCCTTAGGTCGGCAATATTTACATTGTGTCTGCTGGCTATTTTTCCCAATACATCACCACTTCTCACTTTGTAGATTAGCTTTTCTTTGCTAGAAGTATTACCCGACGTATTCTTAGCTAGCATCTCTACAAGTTCCTTGCTTGGCTTAGCGGCAGAATCCAATAAAGCAAATCTGTTCTCAGCAATAAAAGTAGATTTATCCGCAGGAATTCTCAATGCATAATTTTTTGCTACCTCTGGAACAGCACTGCGTTTTAACTCCGGATTTAAGTCCTGGAGATCCTCCAAACAAACATTGATCTGCTCTGCAAATGTTTTCAAATCCAGAAACTGGCTTACAAGTAAAGTGTCTGCCTGCATTGGATAATCAAAATTTTCGTCTATAAAGTTATGCTCGTCAGCATAATTCATGACATACGCGATTGCTATAAACTGGGGCACATAAGATCTCGTCTCTCTTGGAAGATAATCATAAACTTCCCAGAAGGTTTCCTTATACCCTGATTTGCGAATTGCTTTTCTCACATTTCCAGGGCCTGCGTTGTAGGAGGCCAAAGCCAATTCCCAATCCCCGAAAGTTCTGTACAATTGCTTCAGATACAAACAGGCTGCCTCTGTTGCTTTTTCAGGATCCATCCTTTCATCTATAAAATAATCCTGATGGAGCTTAAAACTTTTCCCTGTTGCAGGCATAAACTGCCATAAACCTGTAGCACCAACTCTGGAGACAGCCCTTGGATTAAGGCCGGACTCCACAATGGCAAGGTATTTTAGATCAAGGGGCAGATTGTGTTTTTTTAAATATTTTTCAAAAAGAGGAAAATAAACATTCATCCTCTGGATCATCAATTTGGTATATCCTCTGTCTCGTACGGTAAAATAGTCAATAAATGATTTTATCCGGTTGTTATAAGTCAGTGTAATATCCGTGTCCAAACAAGAAATTCTATCTTCTATAAGTTCATAAGGAACATCAGGAACATACTCGTAGCTATAGTCAGGAAAGAATAGCTGGTCAGACAAAGTATCGTTCGCCACTGGGTCATGTGTGTCATTATAAGAAATAGCATATCCATGGAGTTGGCCGAATAGTATGATAAAAGAGGTTAGGATAAGATTTTTCTTAATTGACATAGGATAAATATTTAATTACTATAATCGGATAAATATCGCGAAAATGCCAGCAAATTTTGCTCTGAATATGACATGGATAATATTTGCAAGCCAATAGGTAAACCCTGGCTATCAACACCATTTGGAATTGAAATTGCGGGTATTCCTGATATGTTTGCCTGCACTGTAAACAGGTCTTCCAGATACATCTCTATTGGGTTGCTCCTATGCTCGCCCAACTTAAAAGCTGGGGTTGGCGTAGTGGGCATAATAATGAAATCGTACTGGCTTAAAAGCTCCTCAGTTTTTTCTTTAATCAGCCTTCTCACCCGTTGGGCTTTTGTATAATAGGCATCGTGATAGCTGGCGCTGAGCACAAAGGTTCCAATCATGATCCGACGTTTCACCTCTTCTCCAAAACCTTCCGTCCGGCTATTTTTATACATGGCTTCCAGCGTTTCAGAATTTGGACTTCGGTAGCCATATTTTACGCCATCAAATCTCGACAGGTTAGAACTGGCTTCTGCCGTACTGAGAATGTAGTAAGCCGGCAACACATACTCCAACAGCGGAAAATTAACTGCTTCCACCTCATGTCCCTGTTCTTTAAGAAAGTTCAATGTAGCCAGTGTGTTGTTCTTTATATCTTCAGACAGCCCCTTCGCTTCAATGGTTTCCTTGATATACGCTATTCTAGCTTTGCCTTCAAATTTCAAGTGCTGGCTGTATAGTGGAACTTCCTTGCGGGAAACAGTGCTGTCAAACTCATCCTCTCCGGAAATCACTTCCAGAATCAGGGCATTGTCTTCAATAGATCGGGAAAAAATACCTATTGTATCGAAAGATGAAGCATAGGCAATTAATCCGTGCCTTGATATTCTTCCATAGGTGGGCTTTAACCCAATTACGCCACAAAATGCAGCAGGTTGTCGCACGGAGCCTCCGGTGTCAGAGCCCAAAGCCGCCAGACACATATCTGCCTGAACACTTACTGCAGAGCCGCCTGATGAACCTCCGGGCACCCGGGTAGGATCTGCAGCATTTTTTACCGGTCCAAAGGAGGAGTTTTCATTGGAGGACCCCATTGCAAACTCATCGCAATTCTGGCGACCAATGATAATGGCATCCTCGGCAAGCAATCTTTCTACGGCAGTAGCATTGAATTGAGATTTGAAACCGTTGAGAATCTGGCTTCCAGCCTGCAATCCCATATCTTTATGACATATTACATCCTTGATTCCAACGACCATGCCAGCAAGCTTGCCTGCTTTTCCGGCTGCAATTTTCTGGTCTATGAGAGCAGCCTGTGCAAGCGCATAATCTTCATAAACTTCTAAGAATACATTTAAATCCTTATTCGCATCGATCGTAGCCAGATAATGCTCCACCAAGGCTTTGCAAGAAGTAGTACCGGTTTTAAAGTCTTCCTTTATTTCCTGCAGGGACGAATATGTTCTCAATGCTTTTAGCTATTTTTCTTCTTTAACTTGGTTTTCACTTACGGGGTCAGCAACAGGTCTTTCTGTCACGTTCTTGCTGTGATTTACAGGCCTTGTATCTTCCTTTTCTATCTCGTCCTTGATTTCCTTGGTAGCGTCTTTGAATTCTTTAATTCCTTTTCCAAGGCCTTTAGCCAGCTCGGGGATTCGTTTGGCACCGAAAAAGATCAATAGTACCATAACGATCAATAAGATTTCCCAACCGCCTAAACCTCCAATGAATGCGAAAGTAGTATGCATATATAGTTTAATTTAAGATTACAAATGAATGTTCATTGATGAAACAAGTAAAATTTCCGGCTTCTAAAACAGAGAAAAAGAGATGTGTTTCTCTTGAAATAACCATTGAAATTTATTGTAAATATAGATAATTACAAATTGACCACAAACATAGGGTTCTTTTTTAGCAGCCCTTTTTAACTGAACCCAAAAGGTAAACCTATAAGTTCAAAAATATCTATTTTGGGAAGAGCCAAGCCTGAGGATCTAGCTTTACGTTGTTTTTCCATATTTGAAATTGCAACTCCGAAATGCCGTCCTTGTCTGTATAAACCTCGCCGATCACTTCCTTGGCTTTTATGGTCTGGCCTGGCTTTACACTTACTTTGGTCATTCTGGCATATAACGTGAAATAATCTCCATGTTGTATAATCACCACATTATTCATACCGGGCACCATCGCCACAGTTTTTACCTGCCCATCAAATACCGTCCTTACTTTTTCCTGTTGATTGGTTTGAATGTCTATCCCCTGGTTGTCTATCATTATCCCCTTTAAGACCGGGTGTGGGTGGGTGCCGAATCTGCCCGAAACAAAGCCGGATTCTACAGGCCATAATAGTCGTGCTTTATTCCCTTCAAAAGAAGAAGACAACATTGCTGCTTCCGGAGTCATCGAGATCTTGCTTTTGGAGGTGCCTTTCGACGAAGCCTCAATTTCTTTTTTTACGATATCAGCTATCAACTTGTCCAGACTTTGCATCTCTTCTTTTCTTTCCGCCAGCTCCCTTTTGAGTTCACCCTCCCGTTGTGTCAAATTCTGCAAAAGACCGCTTTGCTTGCGCTTTAAATCCAGTAAGTTTTTGGTTTGTGCCACCTGCTGGTTCAGTAAGATATTTTTCTCCACTCTTTTGGCTTCGATAGACTGCTTTTGTGAAGAAAGGGCAAGCGTTACTTTCTCAATTTGCTCCACCTGGTTTTTTCTCGCTTCGCCGTATTGCTTCATGTACTGGTAGCGCCTCAAAAACTGGTTAAAGGATTTTGCTGAGAAAAGAAATGTCAGTTGATTAAGGCCTGTGCTGGCTTTTGAAGCAGAATATGCCATGGATGCGTATTCCTTCTTGAGGTTCGTAAGGTCAGATTCCAGGGAAGCGATCAATGTGTTGATTTCAGAGATTTCACCGTTTAAGAGGCCAACCTCAGAGGTATAGGATCTGATAAGGGCTTCGCTGGCTTCTACCTGCTGATTAATGGCCGTCAATTGTCCAAGGCTCGACTTCTTTTTGGAAGCGGTTTCGGAAAGGATTTTTTCTGCTTCCTTAATGCGCTGCAGGTTTTCTCTTTTTTCCTTTTCCAGTTGTGCTTTGCTTTTTTGAGCATGGAGGGAAAGTGGCAGTAATAAGATCAGAAAACACAAAAAAAGGAAGATCCTTTTACTTTTGATCATACTTTTGAGGGATGTTGAACGGAAATTTAAGAGATGAGTCCGCAATTTCTGCTTTTCCATGATCAATGTCAATACGAGTAATGCGCATCTGGCTCCCTTCCTTATAATTTAAAATGATTTGGTTACTATACGGAATAAGCAACGATGACAATGATTGGAAATTATCGTATAAAAGGGTCAAAGTATTTTCAGAAGCGTTTTCCGACAACTGCACCCGTTCGGCTTTCATTTTGTTCGAGGCAATAAAATTATCGATCACAAGGTTACCCTGCTGCTGATGAATAATAAAGTTTCCATCCTTTTTTTCAACCTGGTCATTGAGGCTATAAGGAATGGGCATTTCACCCAGGAGCATTGCCTGTACAAGGTCGTAATTGATGTCGAAATTAAATTTTTTGCTTAAAGATTTAAAATCATGTGCGAGGTATTGCCTTTCCAGACGGTTTAGAATTTTGATAGAGTCCTGTGTGATTACGCCGCGGATGGCCTCAATTCCCAGGGCTGGTGAAAGCGATAGCCAGATAATACTATCTTTCTTAATCCGGATGGTTGCTGTTACACTGATATTTTTATCGTCATTTTGGAACCGTATTTTTGACTTTGTATTCAGATATTCAAAACTAAGGGGTACTAATTCCAGTTTTTTTCCTTTTTTTGTATCGACGCCTGCAAGTTCTTTTTTACAGGAAGTGATGGTTATTGCTAATATCAAAAGTAGAAATAGTACCGAATTTTTATTCATAAAGTTTTCTGTCTGCTATCTTCTTGTCAATCATCTCGGACGTATCATCCATTCCTTTAGCCTTTTTCCACTGTTCCACGGCTTTTCCGGTTTCTCCCAACTTAAACAATACGTCGCCATAATGTTCAATTATGATGCCGCTATTTGTATTTGCCACGGCTTTCTCCAGAAACTTTCTTGCTTCTTTATATTCATTGAGGGTGTACAACACCCAGGCGTGTGTATCCAGAAAAGTAGGATCCTCCGGGTGCATCTCCACCAGCTTGGACGACATTGCTTTTGCTTTGTCTAATTTCTCTTTCCTAAGCGATAGAAAATATGCGTAATTATTTAAAACGTGGCTATTTAAAGGATCCAGCTCCAGCGCCGCTTCATAAGAAGCATCCGATCTTCTATGATCCTCCAGGCTGTTGTAGATATCGCCAAGCTGACCGTTGAATACACTTTGAAGTTGTTTGTTACCAGCAGCGAATCTCTTTCCCTGTTCCAACGCACTCGCCGCTTCCCGATAATTCTTCTGTAGACTGTGGGCAGTACCATTGAAGTAGTAGAGCGCAGCCTGGTTGGGGAAATAAACCAGTGCCTCGTCAGAATGCTTAATCACACTATCGATTTTGTTAAGTCGTAACTCCATATCGAGCACATTCTGCCACACATTGAAGTTTGACTTTTCGATAGCCAAAGATTGCAAATAATATTCCACCGCTTTTTCTTGTTGCCTGAGCGTATAGTAAAGATCTCCGGCAATGGTATAGGATTTCGCATCTTCTGGATGTGCTTTTATGATACTTTGCGAAAGGTCTATGGCCAATTGGGCATTTCGCTCGTCAGGAAGCTTACCTATGTAATTTGCCATCATCTGAAGCTTGGGCTCGAGGGCAATGTCAGTACTTTCGAATGCAATTCTAAGGTTTTCGTTCGACGCCTCTACCTGATTGTTGTTTTTGTATACTTCTGCCAGCAAGAGCCTTGCGTGCGCACTTTTTGGATTTGCAGCTAATAATGTATTTAAATGCTCCGTCGCCTCCCCATGCCTGTTGTTTGATATCAACATCTCAGCCAATTGTAGCACAAACTCATCCTGACCTGGATGGGCAGCTATCAGTTTCTTGCTCTCTGCAATTGCCTCATCAAGCATGTTGAGTTTGAGATATATCTTTTGCTTTTGCATCACAATATCAGGATTGATGCCAAATTCCTGTTCTGCTTTGTTATAGGCAGTGAGTGCAGCATTCAGGTCGTTCTCATATAAATGCAGGGCTGCCAAATCAAACAGGTAGGCTTCCGTACCATCTACCGTGGCAAGCATGTTTTTATAAATAGCAGCGGCTGTACTAAAATTGGCTTGTTTGGTATATATTTCCGCATTTATCAAATGGTAGTATTTGTTTTGAGGATCCAGTGCCAGCGCCTTTTGTGCATGAAAAAGTGCCTTCTCCAGTTCCTCCGTCTGCATTAATATCTCAGCCAGCTTGAAATGGGCAGCAGCGTTAGACTGGTCGTATTCTAATGCTTTTTGGAAGAGCACATACGACTTAGCGAAATCTTCCAAAATAAAATACTTCTCGGCTTCTATAAAATAGTATGCCGAGCGCTCCGGATCATGTTCTGTTTCAATATTTTTTCGTTGTCGCTTAGCACTTTGCGCTTCCACAACAAGAGGGAGCAATATCAAAAAAGCCAAGCCAATATATATTGATTGAAGATATTTATTCATTTGGATTAAATTGGGTACAATATTTTGCAGCTAAGATATAAACCTAACTTTTATTTTTTAAGTTTAGTATTCCCAATTAATTACCTGCATTAAAAAGAAGGCGATAATGCAATTACTTTGCCATCGTCATTAGCGGCCTTTACAAAGGTATGTTTTTAGCAGCCTATAGAAGGAACGGATTGTGTCTTCTATAGGCCGTTGGTATTATTATTTGCTATTATTCTGTTACGGTATTAAAATCTCCAATGCTCAAATCTTTTGGTTTACCCTGATATACCACAAAATTTCCTACCATGGAATTGGCAATGTTTGCATCCCTGATGATAGTATCTTTTTGAACGATACAATTTTTTATGCGCGAATCGTTGATTTTGGTACCGTTTCCTATAGAAGCATGCGGGCCCACTACGGAATTGTTTATTTCTACATTTTCTCCAATATAGACTGGTTCTATTATCACAGAATCCTTGATTTGAGCTGATTTGGCAACCAGTTGTTTGTCCTTAATAAACTCCAGGTATCTTTGGTTTGTATAGACGGTGGCATCTTTATTCCCGCAATCGAGCCATTCGGTAACCTTACCTGGAACAAACTTAGTGCCCTTATTTTTCATGTTTTCCAGGGCATTGGTTAACTGGAATTCGCCTTTGTCTTTGATATTGTTGTCGAGCAGATATTGAAGTTCGTTCTTTAAATAGCCACCATCTTTAATGTAATAGATACCTATAATGGCAAGATCTGAAACAAATTCCTGCGGCTTTTCCACCAGCTCAGTAATTTCATTCTGTTCGTTCAGTTTAACCACGCCGAAAGCTTTTGGATCCTCTACCTTTTGCACCCAGATAATCCCTTCCTTGCTGGTATCTAAGCTAAAGTCTGCTTTAAAGAGCGTATCCGCAAACGCAACTACCACATTTCCTTCCAGGATCTCCTGTGCACATAAAATTGCATGTGCTGTGCCTAAAGCTTCATCCTGATAATAGATATTTCCCTTTGCCCCTACGGACGCAGCAACCTCTTTCAGGTTATTTTCAACTTCCTC
>CAZHZR010000056.1:9958-14075 GCA_964537095.1 uncultured Roseivirgaceae bacterium | reverse complement strand
GCTCAGACAAAATGTAGAGCAGGCGTATTTAGATTTACTTGCAGCCCAGAAAAGATATGCTGCTACCAAAGTACAGGTAGAGGCTTTACAAGAAGCTTTTAGGGTAAACGAGCAACGTTTCAATTTAGGCGCGATTAATTCGCTTGACTATAATCTGGCCAAAACAAATCTAGACGTTGCGGAATCAGATTTGATACAGGCAAAATATCAGTACGTTTTTCAGTCTAAAATTTTAGATTTTTACCAGGGTAAATCAATTTCCTTTTAATTAATTATGGCAAAAAAGAAATCAAACAAGCTTCTATATATATTGGGAGGCATCGTAGTGCTTATTGTAATTTTTGCACTTGTTGGTAAATCTGCAGGTTGGATAGGTAAACCACCGGCCATGGAAGTAGAGATTCAAAATGCTAAAAGAACCACGATCGTCGAGAAGGTGAGTGCGTCGGGCGAGATTCAGCCGGAAGTAGAAGTTGTGATAAGCCCCGATGTTCCTGGTGAGATCATTCAAATGGAAATCAAAGAAGGGGATTCGGTAAAGCCGGGAGACCTTTTATTGAGAATCCGGCCCGATAATTTTCAATCTGCACTGGCAAGAGTAAGAGCAAATATGAATCAGGAGCAGGCAAATCTGGCACAGTCAAGGGCCCAACTTTCCTCTGCAGAAGCAAGGTTTGTTCAGGCAGAAGCAGAATTCAACCGAAATCAACAACTTCTTGAGCAAAAAGTGATATCTACTGCCGATTTTGAAACGGCACAGGCCACCTATACGACAGCCCGCCAAGACTTGGAAGCAGCGAAACAAAATGTACAGGCAGCCCACTACAGACTTGAAAGTTCCCGTGCATCTGTGAAAGAGGCTGAGGAAAATCTGTCTTTGACTAACTTGTATGCTCCTATGGGCGGGACCATCTCCAAACTGAGTGTTGAAAAAGGGGAACGAGTTGTAGGTACTTCTCAAATGGCTGGAACTGAAATGTTGCGGATAGCTGACTTGAACAAAATGGAAGTGCGGGTAGATGTAAATGAGAATGATATCATTAGGGTAACTATTGGCGATACCGCGATCATTGATGTGGATGCTTATTCTCACACTAAGAAATTGTTCAAGGGTGTGGTTACGCAAATTGCCAACACGGCAAACGACAAATTATCTCAGGATGCTGTGACAGAATTTGAGGTTAGGATAAGAATTTTAAATGAATCTTATAAGGACCTGCTAAAAGAGCAGCGAAGATATTCAGCACCATTTAGACCCGGAATGACCGCCAGCGTAGAGATTGTTACCAATAAAAAAGAAAATGTGCTTTCTGTGCCTCTTGCTGCCGTAACTACCCGGGTACCCGGTGGACCGACAAACGCCGAGCAGGAGGAGGGCCCCCAGAATGGAGAAGAAGCTAATCCTAATGAAAACCCCGCAAATGCTCCTGTCCGAAATAATGCGGATGCTGAAATGAAAGAGGTGGTTTTTGTAAAGAATGAAGATAATACCAGCCGGATGGTTGAAGTGACGACCGGCATCAGCGACTATGATAACATAGAAATATTAAGCGGTGTTAAGGAAGGCGATGTCATAATAAGCGGCCCCTATCTGGTGGTGTCGAAAAGACTGAATGACGGCGATTTAGTGGAATCTAAGCAAGATGGTGGAAGTAAATAGAAGCCTTCACTTAACAAATTCGAACAAAATTGGAAATGTGAGGGCTTTCCTGGTTAAGGCGACTTAGCGGTAGCTTGGTCCTTATCATAAATTGATCCTGGATCTTTTGGTTTCGGGATCAATTTATAAAGAAACTGCTTAATTTCTCGTACAGGAGATGGATCGGTAGCCCCATCACATTGAAATAGGAGCCTTCAATTTTCTGAATGGCAATCATTCCTAACCATTCCTGCGCACCATAGGCTCCGGCTTTGTCGTAAGGGTTATAGTTCTCAATGTAGTAGTCAATTTCCGACTCGGTAAGCATTTTAAAGGTGACAAGGGTCGTGTCATCGAAATCTATTATTTTCTTTTGGCTGGCTAAGCATACGCCAGTAATTACTTTGTGGGTCTGACCGCTTAAAATACTCAGCAACTGCTTTGCATGACGTTTATCAACGGGCTTGCCCAAAATTTTGTCTTTCAAAATGACAACCGTATCAGCAGCAATTACCAATTCATCATCTTTTATCTGAGGCAGGTAGCTGGTTGCTTTTTTACGAGCCAGATACCTGGCAACCTCTTCTTTATCTAAGTTTTCAGGATAATCTTCTGCTACATCAATAGCCACCACCTGATGATCAAAACCAGCTTCTTTTAGCAGGTATTGCCTCCTGGGAGACTTAGAAGCAAGCGTGAGGGAGAGGGGAAAATTCATCATCTTTAATTGAGCCAAAAATAAAACCACAAATAACTTTGGGGTAAAAATAGGTAGACTTCTGAGGCAGGGTGTATCCACTAAAGCATACGCTTTTTACCTCCTCCATGGAAATCTCCTGTGTAATAAGGGCCATCTGAGCTTCGCCGGTTTCCACTTTGTGAATGCAATCCGTAAAGTTTCGCTCGAATATAATATTTTCAGAAGCTCTTTGTTGTGCCCCTTTTATTCCCAGGCATTTCTCGATAATAAAATAATGCATCACCGTGAGATCAAGTTTTTTTATGACTTCGGGAAAATTCCAGTGCATCTGATCAAAAACCTCAGGCCGCAATCTTATTTTGTAAGCTTTGTTTTTAAGAACCAAACCAAAGGCCCATTTCTTGCCAAGGATTATCTCGTTGATGTCATAGACGTTTTCAATATCCTTAAAGATGAAATATTTTTCCAATTCATTAATAAGCTCCTGGGGATTAAGATTGGGTATGCCTGTAATTATACGATGCGTGGGGAGAATCCTTAAATCATCCGCCTCCATATTCGTCAGAAATATTAAGTGGAAATTATAGCCTTTACTTTCATTCGCTTCAGGATCATTTTGAAGTTGAGATTTCCGGTATGATAAGGAGCCTTCATATCTATGGTGACCGTCTGCAAGAATTATCTGCTTTTTATCAATTAAAGAAATGAATTTCCTAATGATGTTGGCATCGTGTATTACACTCAGTACATCCCTCACACCTTGGTAATCTTCCGTTTCATAAATCGGGTACAGCATGCTTTCATCCATGTATGCTTCCAGCTCAAAGTTCGGATCAGAATACAATCCGTGGGTGGGACTTACGTTCAATTCCGTAGCTTCCAAAAGGCTTGTTCTGTCGTTTACCGATTTAGGAATGGTGTTCTCATGCCTTAACAGAATATCCTCTTTCCAATCATAGGTCTTCATAAAGCAGATGAAACCTTTTCTGCAATATTCTTTTTTACTCCCGGGCAGGGTGAAATACTGGTAGTACACGTAAATTCCCGGCAGAGGATCCTGTAAAATTATCCCTTCTTGCTTCCATTGCTGCAGCTTCTTTCGGGCTGTGGCCGGTGCATCATCTCCCAGCGGAACAGAAAGATGAATGCTGTTCAGAGGATTTTGATACAGTGCGCCGCGCTGCTTTTCAGAAACCACATCAAATAGAGGGGAAGTAAGATTGTCTATTTGTTTTGATAGCTCAGAATTGTATCTCCAGGCTCTAAAAGGTTTTATTTCAGCCATTTGTAATTGAAGATTGTTATTTTCTATTTTTCCACTTGCTTCTCACTGTGCCTTTCCTGTTATCTTTTTGGAGGACTTTATGGCTGCTAAAAATATGTGCGGCCAATACAGCAGCCAAAGCATCGTTTTCATCAATAGCTGCACCTGATTGATCCTGTTGATCGGGCTTGAAATATTTTTCTACGAATTTCGTGTCAAAATTCCCCGATACGAAGGCTTCATGCCGCAGCACGAAACTACAGAAGTCAAGTGTAGTTTCAATACCGGAAATGGTATATTCCTGAATGGCCCTGAGCATTCTGTTGATAGCTTCTTGCCTGTTTGCGCCATGAACCACCAATTTGGCTATCATAGGATCATAGTATATTGGGATTTCCATGCCTTCTTCAAATCCATCATCTACTCTGACGCCGGGCCCCTGGGGCCGCTTGTAGGTAATTAATTTGCCAATATCAGGCAGGAAGTTGTTGGATGGATCTTCCGCATAAACCCT
>CAZHZR010000056.1:0-9858 GCA_964537095.1 uncultured Roseivirgaceae bacterium | reverse complement strand
GAAACAATGGCGGAAGGTGCTTCCTCAATCACTTTTTGGTGCCTTCTTTGAATAGAACATTCCCTTTCAAACAAATAGAGAATATTCCCATGTTGATCACCCAATATTTGAATTTCTATGTGTCGGGGCGAGGTAATGTATTTCTCTATAAAAACAGCACCGTCGCCAAAGGCTGATTTTGCTTCTGAAACGGCTCTGGACATTTGCTCTTCGAATTCATGTTCCGACTCGACTATTCGCATGCCTTTACCGCCGCCACCGGCACTCGCTTTGATCAGGATGGGATAACCTATCTCCTTTGAAAGTGTCTTTGCTTTGGGCAGGTCCACAATTGCGTGGTCCGTTCCTGGTACCATTGGAATGTCAAACTTCGAGACAGCCTTTTTCGCTGCGAGCTTGCTGCCCATTATTTCAATGGCTTCTGGTGATGGGCCGATAAAGATCAAGCCGGCATTAGCTACATTTTGCGCAAAAATTGCATTTTCGGACAGGAAACCATAGCCAGGGTGGATAGCATCGACCCCAAGCATTTTGGCAGCGTCTATTATTTTATCCCCGCGAAGATAAGACTCGGCAGAAGGAGAGGCACCTATACAGAAAGCCTCGTCAGCTTGTTTTACATGCAACGAATTGCGATCGGCCTCGCTATAAACCGCTACCGTTTTAATGCCCAGTTCTTTCGCTGATCTGATTACCCGCAGGGCGATTTCGCCCCGATTCGCTACCAGCAGTTTCTTGATCTCTCTTCCCATTTTTAATTGGAATTAAAGCTTGTTAAAAAAGGAATAATAATACCGAATTATTCAAACAATTATAATGAGATATGCTACATTGAACTATTAATGAAAAAATACAATTCCCTTCATGTATTTATGTAATAGAAAAATGGTGTACGTAACCTATGTCTGATTACAATGCTAACCAATTATTTTCTAAAATTGGTACATAAGGGTATTAAATTGAAGGGGATGTTTGACAAGAGCATTAATACTGTTACATTTGTACGTTTTTAAATTTGAAAAAATTATATATTTAGCACGTTAAATAGACTACGAAGTGGATTTGTTTGAGAAACTATTGATTGATAAGGGTCCCTTAGGGAAACATGGGGAGGCTGCTGATGGATATTTTATGTTCCCAAAACTTGAAGGAGAAATTGCTCCAAGAATGAGGTTTAGGGGCAAGGAAGTACTTACCTGGAGCTTGAATAACTATCTCGGATTAGGGAATCATCCTGAAGTTCGAAAAGTTGATGGAGAAGCTGCCGCCGAATGGGGACTGGCATATCCGATGGGGGCAAGAATGATGTCCGGAAACTCAAACCTCCATGAGCAGTTGGAAAATGATCTGGCTTCGTTTGTTCATAAAAAAGCAGCAATGCTATTGAACTATGGCTACCAGGGAATTATGTCGGTGATCGATGCATTGGTTGACAGAAAGGATGTGATTGTCTATGATGCAGAATCCCATGCCAGTATAGTTGACGGCGTAAGGCTTCATCTTGGAAAGCGATTTGTTTACCCGCACAACGATATGACTAGCCTGGAAAGGCAATTGGAAAGAGCTACAAAACTTACCAATGAGACCGGCGGTGGTATTTTGGTTATTACAGAAGGCGTGTTTGGCATGTCGGGTAACATGGGTGATCTAAAAGGAGTAATTGCTTTAAAAAGCAAATTCCAGTTCCGACTATTGGTAGATGATGCGCATGGATTCGGAACCATGGGAACAACGGGCGCCGGTGCCGGAGAGGAACAAGGAGTGCAGGATGGTATAGATATTTACTTCTCTACATTTGCAAAATCCATGGCAAGTATAGGCGCATTTGTTGCAGGTGATAAACATGCAATTGATTACCTAAAATACAATACACGTTCGCAGATTTTTGCAAAGACCCTACCAATGCCGCTGGTTGTGGGAGCTATAAAAAGGTTGGAGTTGTTAAAATCGAAGCCAGAGTTAAAAAACCAACTTTGGACTGTAGTAAATGCGCTTCAAAGTGGGTTGCGTGAAAGAGGTTTCAATATTGGTACAACCCAGTCTCCCGTTACGCCTGTTATATTAAGCGGAGGGGTTGCTGAAGCTGCCGGTTTAATTGTTGACCTTAGAGAGAATTTCAGCATATTCTGTTCAGTAGTAATATATCCAGTTGTGCCTAAAGATGTAATCATGCTTAGGTTAATACCAACTGCGGTGCATACATTAAAGGACGTAGAGGAGACAATTAATGCGTTTGATGAAGTAAAACATAAGCTGGACGGTGGTGAGTACCTAAATACCAACGTTTCGGAGGCTTTTATTAGGTAAAATGATTAAAATAGTTGGTTAATTTATTGAATTTTGAACATTTTAATTATATTGCTTCTGATATTGTAAAATAAATTATTTTATCAACCAATTTAAAAACTATAATATGAAAAGATTTGATGAAATTAGAGACTTAGTAATGTCTCTAGAAGGTGACTTTCAAAAGTTTTATGACAAAAAGAATCAAGCAGCTGGTACCCGAGTTAGAAAAGGCATGCAAGAGTTAAAAAACCTGGCTCAGGAAATCAGAGTTGAGGTACAAGAAACTAAGAACGCAGGTTAATCAATCATTTATACATGAAGGAAAGGTGGTTCTTCCGCCTTTTGTTGGCTTTGTTTGATAAAAATACAAGGAGCATTATAAAAATGATGCTCCTTGTTTATTTATAGCAAGTAATTTCTGATTGCATTTTTTAGTTCAGGGGAAGCCTCTGCCAGTGGCAGCCGAACCCACGGTTCGCATATTTCCAATTCCTGCAAAAAGCATTTTATACCTGCCGGATTGCTTTCCTGATACATCAGCGGGTTTATTTCCAGCGTTTTGAATGCCGCACTTCTTGCCCTTTGCAAATCTGATGCTGTTGTGCCCCCGATCATTTCTTTAAAAACTTTGGGAATCGCATTGGCCAGAACAGAAATAACTCCGACAGCGCCAATCGCTAACATAGGAAGCGTAAAGAGGTCGTCTCCTGAAATCAATAAAAAATCCTCAGGTTTGTCTCTGGCTATTTCAAGACACTGTTCAAAATTGCCTGAAGCTTCCTTGGTTCCGATGATGTTTCCATGACCGGAAAGCCGTATGGTGGTTTGCGCAGTTAAATTTGAAGAGGTTCTCCCAGGGACATTGTAAAGTAACACAGGCACCGGGCTATTGTCTGCTAAAAGGGAGTAATGCCTGTAAATGCCCTCTTGCGAAGGTTTGTTATAATAAGGGCTAACGGAAAGAACCGCTGCGATGCCTTTTAAATCCAGTGTCTTTAGTTGCTCTACAATTTCGTGGGTATTGTTGCCACCGAGGCCATATACTACAGGAAGGTTCTTAGGGTTGTGCCCTCTGATGAAATTCAAGATATCCTCCTTCTCCTTCAAGGTAGTCGTGGAAGGTTCTCCTGTAGTTCCGTGCACCACAAAATAGTCGACATCTTCGGCAGTATGCTTCAATAATCTCTCCAGTGCGTTCCAATCAATAGATAAATCCTTTTTAAAAGGGGTTACCAAGGCTACTCCAGTGCCTTTAAGCTGTTCTGTCATCTTGCTTTAATTCTTTTGTATAATGATATACTTCTTCCACAATTTCCTGCATTCCTTTGCCTGCACCAGGCCGGAGCATCAAATCATATAAATCTTCCTTCCCTTCATTGTACAAACCTACAATAAAAGACCTTTTACATTGAGAAAGGATATTTTCGATAACGGGATTCTTGTTCTCCGCATCCAGATGAAAAATGAGATCAAATTTTGAACCTGTAAATTTAGTAACCAGAGGGGAATCAATCTGTCCAAAAGTGGAAACTGAACTCCAATCTATAAAATCAAACTTAAATTCAAAATTCTCAGTATCAGCAGGCAAAAAAGACAACACCGTTACTTCTTTCTGATCTTTTTCCAGCTTTTTTATAAAATGCTTGATCGCCTCGTGCTTTGTAATATCCTCTACCGTGAAGGTAACCGCTATTTTCTTTGAATGAACGTACGATGGGTTTCGCTTTTGTTCAGAAACGGATTTCCTAAGATTTCTTTTTGTACGCCAATTTAACAATTTTAGAGCTAATGCTTTCAAGATTTGTGATTAATCATGGTCAGGAATTCCTTTTCTGAAATAATTTTGATATTTAAAGTTCTGGCTTTTTCCAATTTTGCAGGCCCCATTTTGTCGCCGGCCAACAAATAGTCCAGTTTTCCGGAAATTGACGACAGCACTTTGCCGCTATTTTTAACTATTAATTCCTTAAGTTCATCTCTTTCGAAGCCTTCAAAAACACCCGAAATTACAAATGTTTTATCTCTTAACGACTCACTTTCTTTTTCCACAACTACAATCTTCGACTCCAAACTTAATCCGGCCTTGCCTAATCTTTCTACCAGATCCTGATGTTCGGGATTACTAAAGAATTCAACCACACTCTGTGCAATACGATCTCCTATTTCATTAACTGTTATCAACTCCTCATAACTTGCCCCTTGCAGGTTTTGAATGTTTTGGAAGTGGGCGGCGAGTTTCTCTGCCACGGTTTTGCCCACAAAACGGATGCCCAAACCAAATAAGACATTTTCAAAAGGTGCGTTTTTTGAGATTTCTATTCCCGCCAGTAAATTTTTTGTGGATAAGTCTTTAAACCCATCCAATCCGAAAATATCATCGTATTGTAAATTGTAAAGATCGCCCGGATCCTTCACCAGGCCTCTTTCATACAACAATGAAATTGTTCTGTCGCCAAGGCTGTCAATGTCCATGGCTTTTCGTTGCACAAAATGGGAGATCCTTCCTTTAATCTGTGGCGGGCAACCCTTCTCATTTGGGCAGTAATGAATCGCTTCACCTTCGTTTCTGCGAAGTGGCGTGCTGCATTCAGGGCAGGAGGTAATATAGGCGACCTGTTCACTATGCAAAGGCCTTTTCGGCAGGTCAACCCCCGTGATTTTAGGAATGATTTCGCCCCCTTTTTCAACAAACACCATGTCACCCACCCGTAAATCCAGCCTTAAGATTTCATTTGCATTGTGCAACGAAGCTCGCTTAACCACGGTGCCAGCCAGTGTTACGGGTTCAAGATTTGCTACAGGGGTGATGGCGCCGGTTCGCCCAACCTGATAGACAATACTTTTTAACATTGTGGACGCCGTCTCAGCCTTGTATTTATAGGCGATTGCCCAACGCGGACTTTTAGCCGTGTAGCCGAGTCTTTCCTGCTGGCTCAAACTGTTGATCTTTAGAACTATTCCGTCAGTATCAAGCGGCAAAGTAAGCCTTTTCTTTTCCCAGGCATCAATATATTCGAACACCTCTTCAATTGAACCACATTTTTTATAGGTGGGCGAAACGTTAAAGCTCATCTCCTGCAGTTTTAGGATGGAGGCTTCGTGCGTGTCAAATTCGAGGTCTTCGCCAATCATACTGTACAGGTAGCAATCCAGATGGCGCCGGGCAACAATAGCTGAATCCTGCATTTTTAGTGTTCCCGAAGCGGTGTTTCTGGGGTTTGCCAATAGCGTTTCATCGGCTTCTTCACGTTCCCTGTTAATCCTGTTGAATACTTCGCGTGGCATAAAAGCTTCTCCTCTAGCTTCAAACACTGGTGGGATATTGCTTCCCGTTAACTTAATAGGAATACTTCTAATTGTTTTTACATTGTTGGTAATATCATCGCCGCGCACACCATCACCCCTTGTTACACCCCTGACCAGTAATCCATTCTCGTAGGTGAGTGATAAGGCAACACCATCAAATTTTAGCTCGCAAAAATATTCGTATGGTTCATCACCAAGTGCTCGTTTTATCCTTTTATCAAAGTCCAACAACTCTTCGCGGGAATAGGTATTTCCCAGGGATAACATAGGGTATTTATGGTAAACCGTGGGGAACTGCTTGGTAATTGTGCCACCGACGCGCTGGGTGGGTGAATCCGGTTGCCGAAGTTCTGGAAATGACGTTTCAAGCTCAATGAGCCTTTCCAGGAGCTGGTCAAACTCAAAATCAGATACTTCCGATCTATCTTCCTGATAATATTGGAAATTATACCGGTTAATCTTTTCTGTCAGCTCGAGGATTTCCGCTTGTACTTTTTGATTTTTCGTATGCTCCATAATGCCCTACAAATCTAAATAAAGAATAGGGTAGGAGCAATTAATTTTTTTAAAGCTTCATAGATGAAAAATGAACATCGTCTTATCGGCCAGATAACTTCTTAATTCCTGCTGATTTTCGCCTGGATCGTGAAATAGCCTTAAAACATTGTATTTAAAACAATACTGCAAAGAAACATGACGCATTATTTTAGATTAATCCTTATCTTTGCAGATAGAAAATAGAAAAAGCAGCTTTTCTGTAAAATTGGAATACACGCGTTAAAGTTGACCGGCTTGTGCGAAGTAAATCCCGATTAATGATAGATTAAAACGCCATTATTTGTCTCCAATTACTTTTGCTCTTCAATTTTTATCTCGATATTTATCATCAATATTTTGAAGTGAATATCAGAAATTCATTTCACGCACTAAATAAAATTTATAATTAATCCGAATTATGGGGAAATCACAAGAAACTTTTAACAAAAAAGAAAAAGAAAAGAAAAAACTGAAGAAGAAACAGGACAAAGAACAAAAGAAGGAAGATCGGAAGGCAAATTCTGACAAGGGGAAGAGCGTAGATGAAATGTTTGCCTATGTTGATGAAAATGGAAATATCTCCTCAACCCCACCTGATCCTACCAAAAAGAAGAAGATCAAAACCGAAGACATTCAGATTGGCGTATCTCGTCAGGAACCTATGGATCCTGAAGATCTGATAAGAAAAGGCACTGTCACATTTTTTAATGATTCCAAAGGTTATGGATTTATCCGGGATCATGAAACGCAGGAAAGCGTCTTCGTGCACATAAATGGGCTGGAAAGTCCTGTGAAAGAAAACGATAAAGTTACATTTGAAACGGAAATGGGTCAGAAGGGGTTAAATGCTGTTCGCGTAAAGCTGATTCCCTGATCTAGTGTTAGATAATTTAGGCTCACCTTCTTTAGAAAGTGAGGCTATGCTATTTTATAATTACCCGGATAGCCAATTTTTGCATGGGTGTATCCTTCGTGTTCCTCGTTCAATCTTTTTGAGGCTTGCGCAAGTCGATTAGAAATTCAGTAGCAAGACTTCAACAATATTTTTATCCTGGCATTTATTTAAATTGCCAGCGAGGGGGCCTTATCTTTGTTAGCATCCAAAACAATTATTTAAATTGTACCAACTATAACATCAACTAAAACTTTAGATCATGAGAAAAGTATTCGCATTGGGATTATTGCCTTTGGCATTTTATTCTTGCTCAAACCAGTCAGAAAATCAATCGGAGACGTCGGATACGACTACTTCTGCGGTAGTTGAACCAATCACACCAACCCTTACAAAAGTTTGGGAAACAGATACGGTTTTAACCACCGCCGAATCCACCTTATATGACAAAGACAATGACATTATCTATGTAAGTAATATTAATGGAAACCATTCTGTAAAAGATGGCAATGGGTTTATTTCCAGATTGGAAGCTGATGGTACAGTCAGTCAGTTGCAATGGGTAGCAGGCTTAAATGCACCCAAGGGAATGGCCATTCTTGACGATAAATTATATGTAACGGACATAGATGAGCTTGTAGAGATTAATATTGCCGACAGCAGCATTGTCAATAAGTATCCGGTGGCAGGCGCTACATTTTTGAATGATGCAGCTACCGACGGAAAGAAAGTTTACATTTCTGATTCTGGAACAGGCAAGGTACACGTTCTTGAGGACGGTAAAGTAAATGTCGTGACTGAAGGAAGAGAAGGGATCAATGGCCTTGCATTTAATGAAGATGGTGATTTATTCATTTTAGATGGACAAGGTTTGATCCAATTTAACATGGAAGATAAAACCGCAAGCCCATTAAACGAAGTAGTTACGGGCGGCGATGGGCTGGTCATCATTGATGACAGCACCTACATTGCCAGCCGATGGAAGGGTGAGATTTACCTTATTAAAGGCGGTAAAGAATATTTAATATTGGATACTTCCGGTGAAGGGTCAAACACAGCAGATATCGATTACATTGCTGATGAAAATTTGGTGTTGGTGCCTACTTTTCAGAAAAGCAGAGTGGCTGCGTATAAGCTGGAGTACTAGGTTTCAAAGCATATTTTAGAAAAGGCCATGGAGTAAGCGCTCTATGGCCTTTTACGTTTCGGATAATTTTCTCTTTTAATCCTTATATTAATTTCGTCTTTCCAAGCCTGATTACACGTAAGAAATCTGGAGATTTTAAATTATATTTTCATTTTAGTTATCGTGCTAATTTCACGTGCTCTATTTTTAAGATACGGATTTCCAAAAATCATCATTCTTGCTAGTTTAAAAGGCCTGAATGCTACTTTTTAACTCGACCTCCTACCAAATCTTACATCGAGAAAACGCTGCTCCCTTTACGCATAAGATTTTACCAGTCTTGCTTAATCTTGTAAAACTTAAATCTAAACTATAATTATTAGTATGAAAAAGAATTTACAAGTATTAGTCCTGGCCGCATTGATAGGTTCAGCTGGTGTGATGTCGTCCTGTAATAAAGATGATATGGACACTATCGTTGTGAAGAGGAGCGGGAATTTGTCAGTAGCTATCAAAGACGGGGAAAACCCAGTTGCGGAAAAAAAAGTTAGGTTTTACAATGCAACATCGGGAAATGAAATAGATGTGCTCATTACCGATGCCAATGGATCGATTAATTTTGGGGAGCTGAATGAAGGAACTTACAAAATCGAAGTGGAAATAGATTCTCCAAAATACGCCAGAATTTCTCAGGAAATACAGGTGATTAGTGGGCAATCTACCAATCGAACGATCCAGGTTACTGACTATGTGGGAAACTTCGTAGCGCAACTTACGGATAGTCAAACGAATGAAAATGTAACAGAAGATTTGGGCTTGGGGCTTGCATTTGTGCCTTATAATGATGCTTTTGAAAGAACTAGAACAAATAAAGAAAGGTTCGAACTGGCAAATGATGTTCAGTATTTCGGTGCCGATGGTGAGATTTCTGTTGACCTACCAACTGCCGAATACTATATTTACGAGGTGAGGGGAGATTCCATTCTTGGAATATGGGACGAAATTACGACTCGTAAACTGGAAGATCGATTCTTTCGATACTATGTCATTGTTGACAACGAGAAAATAAAGAATAAGGCTGCATGGTCTGTTTTGACTACTACAGATGAATCAGGAAATACAGTATCAGACTTCCCGGTAGCAAGCTTTAGATTTTATACTGAAAATTACAACAGTAGATGTGAGGTTGTGTTAAGTAATGGCGTTGTATTTAAGACTTCATATACATTTTACACTAATTCTTCTATTCAAATAAATAGCACATATTCGACTGACGGGGGGTATTACCTCTCAGCCGATAGGTTTGGTGTTGAACTTGATGCCAACGGTAATATGGTACTGGATATGCCATATTTCCGAATTTCAGATTATTCTTCGGGGAGCCCCTTAAGTTTTACCGATTATGATCTAGCTGTCAAATTAAACTAATTAGGGTTAAAGTGGTGCTGACCTTACGAATGTAAAGTCAGCACCCTCTTTATTTTATGCTGATAATGGCAATTCTCTAAAATTAACTTAAAAGCCTGAAACTCCACCACATTATCACCCCGCATCGCCCATTCTTTATGAAGGGTCTATTTCGATAGATTGCATAATGCCAGCATTACCGGGTATACCCAATGTATTCAGGATTGCTCCAGGGCCAGTCTTCCATTATAGTTCGTTCATACCTTGTTTGGTGCCCCTTCTACCACCTCGGCTGTTTGCC
>CAZHZR010000055.1:6668-14091 GCA_964537095.1 uncultured Roseivirgaceae bacterium | reverse complement strand
GTTTAGTTATAATGAGTAAATCGGTTCATCAGCAAATTGGGTTATTCACCTCCACTACCAGAAAATAAGATACAGCAATGCAACAATAATAGAGACTAAAATAGCGCTGAAATTAAAAGTCATGTCTGTCTTAAATAATTTTCCAGACAATGTAATTCCTTTTTCATGATCTGCTCCTTTACCTTCCACCAGACTGATCGCAATAATAATTAACATAGATAATACCCATGTCCACATCATCTGATCCATGAATGGAAGCGTTACAAAAATTGGTGAATCCAGCCATTCCTTTGGACCTACCTTAAAGTACAATGCGATGGGTATAGACAACACCACGCCCCATATTGCCCCTTTGTTGGTAGCTTTTTTCCAAAACAGTCCCATCATAAAAACAGCCAGAATTCCAGGACTTACCACACCTGTATACTCCTGGATATATTGGAAAACCTGCCCCAGATTTTTCAACTGTGGGGCAAGCACTACAGCAATGATCAACGCCACAACAGCAGTTAGTCTTCCCACAGTCACCAATCTGCCTTCACTGGAGTTCCTGCCAAAGTAAGGCTTGTAGATATCCATGGTGAAGATGGTAGCAGTAGAATTGAGCATTGAAGCCAGGGAAGACACAATAGCAGCAGCCAATGCCGCCAAAACAAGCCCCTTGAGGCCAACGGGCACGAAAGATTTTATGAGCCAGGGATACGCGCTATCGTTGATCACGTTTCCTGCTGCACCGAAGAAAGAAGGGTCGGCTGACTGCGCCGTTACACTACCACCGGCATCCACATTCATTACATATGCTACTATGCCTGGAACTACCACAATAATGGGGATGATCAGCTTTAGAAATGCAGCCAGGGCTATTCCTTTTTGCGACTCTCTCAAACTTTTGGCCGCCAACGTTCTTTGAATAATGTACTGGTTGAATCCCCAGTAATAAAGGTTCGCTACCCACATACCGCCCAACAACACAGCTAATCCAGGCAAATCCCACCATGCGTCTTTTCCGTCCGGTGTGATGATCTCACCTTTGTCAAGAATCATAGAAAACTTTTCTGGAACCTGTTCATAGATATATGAAACTCCACTCATGACACCGCCGTCGGGCGACACATGCTGCAGGGCAATAACAGTTGTAATTAACCCACCAATTACGAGTAATACCACTTGAACTACGTCTGTCCAGGCCACGGCCGACAAACCTCCATAAATAGAATATGCAGCGGCAAAAATGGCCAGTCCAAAAATGCAATACATAAAGATGGAACCCGTGCCATCTCCGATAATAGTATCGAGGGCAGTGGCACCCAGGTACAATACAGAAGTGAGATTTACGAAAATGAAGAGCCCTATCCAAAAAACAGCAAGTATAGTCTTTAAATTTGTACTGAACCTTTGCTCCACAAATTCGGGAATGGTGTATAGTTTCTTTTCTATAAAAATGGGGAGGAAGAACTTTCCAACGATCAGCAGGGTAATTGCTGCCATCCATTCATAAGAAGCAATAGCCAAACCGATGGCAAATCCTGATCCGGACATGCCTATAAACTGTTCAGCAGAAATATTTGCCGCAATCAGGGAGGCGCCAATTGCCCACCAGGGCAAAGTCTTTCCCGCCAGGAAGTAATCTTCAGAAGTTTTATTTCCTTTTCTGGAAACCCACAAACCAACACCAATAATTAATAGACAATAGCTAACAAAGATGATAATGTCCAGGGTCGCAAAATTCATAAAATTATATGTTAAACCAGAAAATTTGGAGGAAGGAGCTTTATAACAAACCCATTCTGCATATTAATATTTTGAGTTTCAAATTAAAGCATAAAAAGTAAACTTTTAGAATTTTTATGAAAAATAAAGTGTTTTCGGAAACCATTTTTTGCAGGATGTATTTGGATGGGAAAGGCGAAGTGTTATCATCAACAATAGATGAGGTAAAGTGCCTTGAGTGTCATTTACTGATCGTTTTTAACGACAATGCTTAGAAAAATTAAAATGCTTCTTTTTATTTAATAATTAATTCTCTATTTTTAATGAACCATTTCGACCATCATTTTTTTAGGTAGCAATAGTCCATGTAATAAACGGTTACGTTTTTTGCAATTTTTTCAATACATATTCAATACATCTTCATCTAAATTTTTTCAAATGAAACACTTTTTATACCTCCTAGTATTCGCTTTTATTTTTACCAGCTGTGAAAATGAGCATTCAGAAGTAGCCCCATCGGCGGCCGATCACACCATAGCCAGCCAGGATTTTGCAGAAATTGCCCGCCTAAATATGCAAAACACTGCAAGTCAGCAAAAATATATCTCGCGACAAAACCAGTTACTTGCCCTATCAGAAAATGAAAGAAGCAAAGCGTTGGATCCTTCTTCCAACGCATCGGAAATCGTAGATGATGTTTTTAAATCTTACAACAATATCGGAAATCAGTTTTACAGGAGTGGTAATTACAATTTTGCCTTGCTTTTCTATCTAACTTCGGTGGAGTTAAAATTACAGGGTTCTAATAATGAAAGCCTCGCACTCACCTACAGAAATATTGGTCTTGCTTACGAGGCACTGGGAGATTTCGAAAACGCTGCCATCAATTTGTGGCAGTCATACTTATTGTATCAATCGCTGGGTAATGCTTCAAAAACTGCCACGTTGTTGAACGATCTCGGAGCGGTGTATGATCTTGCGCATGATTTTCTACCTCTGGTTCAGTTTCAGGTTGATAACAGCATGGCGCTGGGTTTTTATACGCAGGCAATGGATCTCAGCGAATCATTGGGCGAGGAGGCACGGATTGACCAGGTTCAAAAGAACATCGGTATGTTATTTGAAACGTATTCGGAAAGAGCTAACTTAGTAAATGCCAGAAGTGGTGATCTGAAAGTGCGAAGAGATCAGGATGATGTGGAAGACGAGCTATAGTAGAAGTTTATGATGAATTTTTTTCAACTGGTACTGTTATCCTGTTTTATGATTTTACTTGGCTGCACTGACAGCCTGGAGGATGGAAAAATACGTGATACTGTTACCCTTTCGGAAATTGGAGCACTTCATTTAGAAGCCAAAGAGAATATTGATAACACGGAAAAGGCGTATGGTTGTGCAAATAAGATGTTGAGCCTTGCTTTGGAAATCAATGCTCAGAAAGAAGTTGGCAATGCCTATAATATACTTGGCGCTCTTAATAGAAGCGAAAGTAATTATGTAGGTGCGTTAAAATTTTATTTAAAGAGTTCTCAGGCTTTTGAGATCGCAAATGATACTGTCGGACTGGCAAAGGTTTACAACAACATTGGCAACATTTACAGAGATATTGCCAAATATAACAATGCGATTCGCTTTTATAGAAAATCTCTTACGGCGAAAACATGGTTAAGAGATCGGGAAGGGATGGCGATCACCCATAGGAACATAGCCTTTGTCTATCAGCTTTTGGGAGAATATGAGAAGGCAAAAGACAGTTATTGGACCTCGTTGTACACCTGGAAAAAATTAGGTGATGAAACGAGGATGGCACAGCTGTACAATGACCTTGGAATTATATACGAGCTGATCCTCGAGACGCGGGGGTCGGACAGTTATGATGTTGAGAAAAATATTATTTATAACCTGCATCTGAATGCGTTGGAGCTTAACAAAATGAACCAGAACCCCAAAGGAATGGGGTGGGTGTACAATAATATTGCGACCTCCTATATGGAAAAAGAAGATTTTCCGAGGGCGCTTCAATTCCTGGATAAATCTATTAGCTTAAAAGCTAAAGCAAATGATGAAGAGGGATTGGCCACTACTTATAATAATTACGGTATTATTTATCAGCAGCATTTTAAAGATCCCACGAAAGCGCTTTTTTATTTTAAGAAGGCGGAACAGTATGGCGATAAGCATGAGTTAGTCAAAACCTATGAGAATATAGCGGCCGTATTGGAAGGTAAAGGAGAATATACATCTGTGATCAATTACCTGAGAAAGCTGGATGAAATTAAAGAAGAATTACGCCAGGAGCGATATAAAAAGGAACTCGCACAGATTGAAGCAAAATATTCAGTAGAGTATGCCGGGCTTTGAACATCATATCTAATTATAATCTTACTCAAAATAAAAGGCCTGATCATTTCATTGTTCAGGCCTTTTTCATTTATTTGGTATATGATTGTCATTTACATTTTTAATGACGTATTGAATATAAATATTTCCAGTATTAATGGGAACAACCTGTAACTGATGAATATCTCGCTTCCGTACAAGATTATATTAGGGTTCTTAGGTTCCTTTTTAATTCTGGCAGTTGTCAGCTATTTCTACTTTACCACCACTCAAGCGTTTATACACTCCTACGCAAAGGTTCAAACTTCTCAAAAAATCATCAATCAGTTAGAGGTAGTAATGTCTCTGATAAAAGATGCCGAAACCGGCCAGAGAGGATTTATTATAACGCACAACGAACTGTTTTTGGAACCTTATTATACAGCCTCTGATAATATTGAAGATGAGCTTGTTGAATTGAGTCTAATAATGCAGGATAGCTTACAAAAGCAGCGGTATGATACCCTAATCCCTGACGTAGCCAGCATGATGGCGCGCTTAGATTTTAGCATAGACCTGATTAAACGAAATGAATTTGATAGTGCGGTAAGCTACATTGTAAGCGTTACGGGCAAAAAGTATATGGACAAAATAAGGAGCAATATCCTTATTATGAAGAATGACGAGAAGGAACGGTTGAAGACATTAGCTGTAAATGCTGAGACCTCAGCCAAAAATACTTTTTTGACTGTGGTATTCGGCGCATCTGTTTCTTTTTTAATATTGATATGGGGCCTTGTAAGGGTTATTCTGGAGTTTTCGAAGAAGAAGAAAGCAGAGGCAAACTTAAAAGCGGCGAACAAGGAGTTAAGAAAAACCAAGGAGAGCCTCACCATTGCTAACAATGAGCTTGAGAAGAGGGTTCAACAGCGGACGCAAGCGCTTTCTATGAGTGAAAACAGGTATAGGTCGTTGATTACAGCGACTTCTTCCATCGTTTGGACGGCCAACAGCGAAGGGAAAATAGTAGAAGATGTACCGACCTGGGAAAAATATACAGGCCAACGTCCGTTCGATTATAAAGGTCTGGGTTGGATGAAAGCAATCCACCCCGAAGATAAGGATGCCGTGATAAAAGCCCTGCGAGCTATAAGAGAAACGCAATCGGTATTGGTATTGGAGCTTCGGTTGCTGAGGAGCGACGGCAAATACAGGCATGTTTTACTAAACGGCGTCCCCGTAATGAACCATGAAAATCTGGTGAGGGAGTGGATCGGCACCATTACCGATATTCATGATAAGAAGGAGGCTGAGGAAGCGCTTATTGCTAAAAAGATTGAGGTCGAAAAAGCATATGACAATGCCGAAATTAGCAACTCAAAGTTGAAAAGTGTGAACAAGGTCCTGGAAACATTTGTCTACGCCGCTGCTCATGATCTGCGATCTCCAATTATTAACTTAAAGTCACTGTTGGCTTTCATCAATCAAACCAGCAATATTGATAAAAAGTTTGAAATGATCCAACGGTTTGATGAAGCCGTGAAGCGATTGGACAACACCATTTCAGGGCTGGGGGAAATAATTGAAGTGCAGGAGGTAGATAACTCAAATGTCAGGAGTATTTATTTTCAGGATGTTCTCGATCAGGTGATTGCTGAGTATGAGTATAAAATGGTAACCTGCAATGCCTCGATCATACCCGATTTTGACTGTGCGTCGATTGTCTACTTTGAATCTTACATCACCAGTATTTTTACCAATCTGGTTACAAACGCGGTGAAGTATAGCAAGGAAGAAGAAGCACTCAATTTAAAAATATCATCTTATCAGGAACACGATACGGTGATATTAAGGTTTAAAGACAATGGCATCGGCATGGACCTTGAGCGGTATAAAAATAATCTTTTCAAGCCCTTTAAGCGATTTTCTACAAAGGCAGAAGGAAAAGGAATCGGCCTCCATATCATAAAATCGATGATTGAAAAAAATGGTGGGAGAATTGAAGTTGTAAGCGAACTGGGAATAGGAACGGAATTTATCTGTTACCTAAAGAAATATGAAATTCCTGTCAGTTAATATTTAAGATTTTCTTTATTTCTGTTTCTTCCAACGGTTTATTGATAAATCCTGTAACACTCTTGAATGCAAGTGACCTGGATTTGTCGCTTTCTCTTTGAGAGCTTGTGATGACGATGATCTTTGTTTCCGGAAAAGTATGTGCGAATTTCTCCTCAAAATGTTGTATAAATTCGTATCCATCCATCTCTGGCATATTCAAGTCCAATAGAATTATCTCAGGAGCCGCTCCTTTTTTGCAATTTGCAAAAAACTTTAAAGCTTCCCAACCACTATTTACACTGTCATACTTTTCTATAAAATCCAGTTCATCAATGGTGAGACCCATTAAAAATATGCTCAGGTCATCATCGTCTATTATTAAAACCTTCTTAATGATCATAGATATTTCGAATTTATCAGGCATGCCAGGATCGCATAAAAAATGACCCTCCGGAGGGTTCTTCTAACTTCCTGCCGTATTTGAAAAAGCCATTCCAGACAGCTTTAACCCAAATATTCAATTTTATACATGTGCATTGCCTTCAAGAACATTCGAGGTATAATAGTAGCAATACAACTAAAAAATAAGAATATTATTATAAGCTCAAAATTACCTAATCTTCCTTTAGAAACTTAACCTTTTTGATTTTTTTCTTGCAACTTTTCAAGGTTGGTTTGAATTAAAATCACTGTTTCCTCCAGGTGACGATAGGAAAACTCAGCATTGACGTCGATATGTTGTTCATCCTTGCCATGATGAAGGGTGCGGTGCCAGCGGTTTATTTTTTTACCAATTTGAAGTTTTGTATTTCCTGACCCCTTATAATTTTAAGTACATAAACACCGGTTTGTAGACTTGGTATGATTTGATTGAGTTCTTTCTCGATCTCATTTAGATCGCCACTTTCTGATTCATAAACTTT
The DNA here is from genome assembly GCA_964537095.1 of uncultured Roseivirgaceae bacterium. Classification (GTDB taxonomy): domain Bacteria; phylum Bacteroidota; class Bacteroidia; order Cytophagales; family Cyclobacteriaceae; genus CAMPJM01. The sequence goes on along the minus strand of CAZHZR010000055.1, from coordinate 7,081 downwards.
AATTCCCAAACCACTTATCAGATAGCAGAAATTAATCCTGCTGGCCGCTGCAGAGTAGCGATCCTGCCTTATGCTCAATTTGTTTTCGATAGGGTTTGGGAAGATCATTAGATCATCCGCAAACTTTGTCATTGAAAGGAACCGAATTGGAGAGTAATCATAGTTCCCGTCATAGTCGACCTGTTTTAAACGATAATAGGCGCTTTGGGTAAATTGAAGGTCTTTGAATTCGTAATCTACTTTTTCGCGGGAGTGATTAGCCCCCTGCACAAAGCCGATCTTGCTGAAATGCTGCTGGTCAATAGATTTTTCAATTTCAAAACCAGCATTGTCTGTTTCTTCTGCCGTAGTCCAATTTAATAAGGCATGATTTTCCCGGTGCAGGACTTCAAATGAGTACAGTTTAATGGGCA
>CAZHZR010000055.1:0-6568 GCA_964537095.1 uncultured Roseivirgaceae bacterium | reverse complement strand
AATTCCTGTATATTCAAATTCGGTTTCCTGCGCTCCTACATTTTTAATGGCCTCCAGATTTCCAATGGTTTTCCCCCTTGTTGGAGCACCGATCACGGAAGGATGGTCGCCGTTCGTGAAATCCAACAGCACCTTGTGCGATCCGGTTTCAATGTTTCCGCCGATGAATTCAAGTTTGTTCTTGATTTGAATGTTCGTAGCAAGATGGAGGTGTTGGTCTGTCTTATCAATTACTAAATTACTAATCTGGACCGGAGTCTCCGATGGACCACTCAGATTTTGCGCGTCGGAGCCATTGAAAATAAGATCATTAGTGAAGGTCAACTTTCCGTAAATATTTAAATCGCCTTCTAAATAAACAGGCGCAGAAAGGTTCGTTAAACTTAAGCTACTGTGTTGGTTAATGGTCAAAGCTCTCTTTATGGTGAGTGGTTGACTTCCGTTTGATGAGGAGTAGGTAGTAGGACTTGTTGCGGAAAATATGAGCTCCTGGAAGGTTCTGCCGGGAAAGGTTATAAATGTCCCTGTCTTGTTGAGTTCGACTATACCGGGGATTACACCATCGTCCAGTTCAATTTTATCAAAAATGTCTTTGCTTCCGGATCCGGTACTATGGATATATCTTGCTTCTGCATCCATCGCCATCTTTCCATTGGGTAGAACAATTGTACCAGTACTGTTAGTGATATTATTGATCAAGACACCACCGTTGGAGATGGATAAGGGTGCTTTATTGTCATAAAGAATCAGCTTTTTACGATGATTAGTGACCGAGGAAAATGTAACGCTGATGCTGGAGTTCTCCGGCAAAATGGTCAGGCTGTTTAAGTGTATTTCTTCATCCCCAGTGCTGATGACCTCATAAGAAGTAGATAACATGGAATTGTCGAGAACTACATCATGAGATGCGTCGGGTACACCAACTGGCTGCCAGTTGGCATCCGCTGAAAATTGGTTATTCCGGGCGGCACCTGTCCAGTATTTTAAGTTATAACGGGGCTGTGCGGTCAACTCAAGGCCTGATGACCAGTAGAATGCGTCCTCTGTGTCATATCGAACAAATAGTTTGAAATGATAATCTTTGTCATTTTCCAGCCCTTCAATAAACGCAACGCTATCTGTTCCCATGTACACCACATATTCACCAGGTGCCGGCGATGCTTCTTCCCCGTAAACTGCATTAGATGGATAAGAAGCCACATTTGGCACGAAATCAACAGGGCTTTCGGATGCAATAATGAGTATCTCATGCCACCATTCGTTTAGCTTTCCGCCTGTGTTTGACCAGGAAAGTCTGACCTTTTCATTCAAGGGCGTCGCCGAATAGTTGGTCGGTTCGGTAACATGCGGCTTTACTTCTATCTCTTCAAGATCTTCCAAAAATATATCATTGTCGCCTCCGGCAATATTGAGGTAGGTGGTAGCTGCGAAATGGTAAGTTTGCGAACTATTCAGATTGGTAATGATTTCTTCACCGTCGGAATCTAATCCGGTTCTGACCAGGGTAAAGCCGTTTTCAGTTCTTGTGCCTCCTTCACCAAAAGCCTTGTTACCACCGAAGTCAGTATAGTCTTTGTTACTAAAATCAACAATATTCTTGCCTTCTTCACTACCAAAAATCAAAACACCGCTCCAATCTTCTCCATGCAGCCCCACAGGCTTTTCCCATGTCAAAGTTACTTTATCAGGAGCAACTGATACCACCTGAAAACCTGATACCGGCTGCGGACCATCAATGATCTGAAATCGCTGTCCGTTGTTCGGTGCGCCAAAGGTTTCAGCAGAAGCTTCAGTCCAGGTAAAGCTTTGGTATTTATCGCCGGTTCCTATCAGCTGCAATGAATGACCAGGTGGTGTTTCCCCGGACTCTTGCACCAAAATATCTATAGAAGTACTACCGGCTGCGACCCCATTCTCAGCGGTAAAACTTCCGCCATAGCTTAGAAACTGAATAAGCTGACCATCATAAGAAAGAGCAATGCCATCCGGATTTCCGTTCTGAATACCTGGCGTCTCTACGGTTAAAACGACGAACGGATAATATTCCTCTTCAGACATTTCCTGAACGAACTGATAAACCTTATATTCCTGATTATTCTCGCCATTGTATAGATGCAGACTAATCTTTTCAATGTCAAAGTTTTCGAAGGTCTCTTTCTGAATTACTATTTCTACGGCTTCACCGGCATCGGTTCCTGTGTTGTCATAATGAATCTCATTGATCCAGGCGTCTGGGCTTGCCGCTCCTGAAGTCTGAGCCATCAAGGGGCTTTTAAAAATTAGAAAAAGAGAGAACAGGAGAAATAATCTCCATGTAAGATTGGTTCGTGTATTTTCCATGCTAGCTAAAATTGTAGAACAAAAATATATGTTTTGTTATAGAAAACAAGAACATACATGATTATTTTAATATGTTTTTCCTTGCTCGTCGGATGTTGTCGGTGTAATAAATTAATGTTTAAACACGGATTCTAAACATTATTATGTGGGAATAAAGGCTCCTTAGGCAAATGGATTAATTTGGATAAAAAATTATTAATTTTATAGAATGAAATATCTTTCGGACTTGTCGATTTATTTTATGCAAAATCTCATTTTCATTTGGGTCGTTTTAATTTTCGCAAGCTGCGGTAGCAACAAAGAAACTTCACACGAATTTGCTCCAGAGGCTTCCAATCAGGAAGTAAAGTCAGAAGTTGAAAATCCCGCGAAATATTTTGGTGCAAAAATTAGCAGGGAGGGTGCTGTTCCGGCTAACACACTAATAGCGCTTATGGGAAACCAGGATTCCCTTAACGTGAAAATTCGAGGCGAAATTACGGAAGTATGTCAGAAGAAGGGTTGTTGGATGATGATGGATCTGGGCGCTAATGAGGAAATGAGGGTAACCTTTAAAAATTACGGATTCTTCGTTCCCAAAGACATGGACGGCGAATCTGCTGTGGTTGAGGGTGTGGTAAAAAAAGAAATAACAGATGTGGCCACTTTGCAACATTATGCGCAGGATGCAGGAAAAGACGCAAGCGAAGTTGCTGCTATCACTGAGCCGGAAGAGAACCTTGTTTTTATAGCAGAAGGCGTAATATTTGACTGATCATCCAATTCCGTCTTTAGGTCATCTTATCCTTCCAAGCGTAGAATGTATCGACTGTTGGCGAAATCTAAAGCGTGTTTTAGCGATATCTGTGTTTGGTGTCCGTTATAAATAGTTTTTTGAAGAAAATGCCACTTAAGCCAGCCATGCCGCCTACAATGCCCCCGATCAAACCCGTAATTGCCGCTAAAAGAACCGGTGAACTGAATTGAAATAAAGCCGCTACTCTCTCCGGAAGTTTAGAGTCGTAGGTAATGTCTATGTATAATGACATGCCAAACCAAAGCAGGCCCACCCCTAATACTCCGGCGATGAATGCATTGATACTGTTATCACTCATTAAGGCGCCTACTGCAAATGCAACAATTGCTACTGACCACCAGGGCAGAAACAATAGCGCAATATGGCTGAAAAATGCAACTAGTATAATCCTAAATATAAATTTCATTTTAACTATTTATTTCTGCGCCTGCGGATCTAAAATCTGTGTCAACATTACTTCAGTAGTATCTGAAGCATCCTTTAAGAACAATAAAGGTACGTACTCCCCCTTCCGCCAGCTTTCTACAAAATTATCATAATATGGGCTGCCGGGATTTCCGGATTGCCCGCCTGGGTAAATCCCCCAAGCCTTCACTTCGTCTTCCATGGATACCACCATTCTCCAGGAGGGACCGTGGGTTTTGCTTACGGCGTTAATAATACCTTTGTTTCCACCAATGGCGATGTTGTGAACGCTGAATGCATCCAATCGCAGTAGATGCTGAAGCCGGGTGGCTTTGAAGTTTGCCCAGGTAAAATCTTCATCCTTTTCATTGTTCCATTTTTGTACGGAATCAGTAGCCGCGAGATAAGACTGCGACAAAATATCCCTCAACGTTTCTGTCTCAGGGGTACTTTTTACATCTATAAAAGGATCGGTAGGATGATTTTTTATTATGAAAAGCGTTGTATTGTCATCCGGGGCGTTTAAGGCCAGGTCTGCTCTGTCGAACTCGTCCCAAATCATCGCATACAAGTTCTCCCACCACATTTCATAAACAGGTGCTGCCTTACTTTGTATCTCATTGTTAAAATCCCAATTACTTAGAAGTGAATAAATTTCTTTTTGTTGCGCCGTAAGTTCATTAATATCTAATCCACCAAGCATAAGAGGAAGGCTTTCAGCGGCTTTCAAATTGTAGTTGTCTTGCTGCAGGGCCATCATATCCTGTGGGGTGATGTTGCGCATACTTGCCAATCTGCTGTTGATTCTCCGGTTCCTGTAGTCTTCATAATTACCATCATACACATAATAGGGATAATTTTTCCCTACCGGAAATTGGTTTGCGGAGCTCACGAAGTTCTGTTCCGGGTTGCGAAGGTGTGCATTGTGATTAAAGGGAATGTAACCCTGCCATTCCTGGTCCAGCCGGCTTCCATCCAACAAAAACTTGCCTTGTTCAGGCCATTTCAAGGGAAATTTTCCCTGCACCCACAAAGCGATGTCACCGTTTTTGGAAGCAAATGCGAAATTTTGGGCGGGACTACTATAATATTGAAGGGATGCTACATAATCATCGTAGTCTTTACCTCTGTTTAAGAGGTAGAAGGTAAATTGCTCTTCAGAAGGGTCATGGGCTATCCATCGTAATGAAAAGTTATAAAGATTTTTCGATTTTGAATAAGTGCTGTCATACACCACTGGTCCGTAGTGGGTGTACACCACTGTATCGAAGAAAGATTTCCCTCCCCTTATCTTAATTTCTTCAGCAACTTTCTGCGTCTTCAGCCATTTATTATCGAACAAATACTCGTTTCTTGCTTCGTCTTTGAACTCGATGGAATACCAATCTCTCACATCCCGTCGGGCATTTGTTACCCCCCAGGATATATTTTCATTGTACCCGATAATTACGCCTAGTGCTCCGGGTAGCGTGGCACCCATTACGTTGACGCCGGGAGCGTTCAATTGCATGACATACCAGATTGAAGGGAGGTTTAAGCCCAGGTGGGGGTCGTTTGCGAGAATTGGCCTTCCTGAATTGGTTTTTTTTCCGCCCACTACCCAGTTGTTACTTCCATTGTCGGGGTTGGATTTAGCAAATGTTGTTTTTCCCGGTGCCGGTGGCACAAAAAGGCGCGGAGTGTCAACTTTTACAGGCTCAAAATTGTACCTGACATGGTTTGGAATTACCGGGTCGGTATTGTTAAGGGTATCTGGAAACAGAAAATTGAACCTGTCTGCACCTAAGAGATGATAGGCATTGGTATTTTCAAGGTCAGCATCCCATCCTGATAGATCATCGGCCATGTATTTCAACAAAAGCGCCGTTTTGAGGGTAGTCCAGTTTTCAGGGGTATAGTCCAACAACTTGTATTCTATCGGTAGATCTTTATAAGACAATGAACTGATAAAATAATTAACTCCTGATGCATATGCCTCCACAGCGCTCTTAATTGTATCATTTCCATTAAAAGCTGCCTGAGCATTTTGAGCTCCAAAAATCATCCCTTTTCGTCGCTGGAGACGGTCGAAATCCAGAGCCTGATCTCCAATTATTTCTGATACTCTTCCGGCCGCGGCATGAGTTTGAAACTCCATCTGCCATAGCCGATGTCGGGCAGTAATGTATCCCTGCGCCAGATACAAGTCGTGGTCGTTCTTAGCTATGATATGAGGAATAAGAAATTTATCGTAATGTACTGTTACTTCACTTTGCAGTCCGGGAATGTGGAGTCGCTGATTCTGATAATCAGTTTCAATATTTTTCCAAAATCCGTTATAGGGGTCTAAGAACTTTCCGAGGGGAGGAATATCGCCAATTTTGAAGTTGAGAGCAACCGTGATAGCCACAGTAAAAAGAAATACTAAGATAAACCTTAATAATTTCACAGACATTTAATTTTTTGAAGGGTGAAATTGATGTAATACAAGAATAATCCTATAGGCAAAGAATAGAAACAATTGACCATTATCTAACAAGCTTGTAACTACTCAGGTGCAAGAAGAATTACACATGTTTTATAGCAACCACCTCATAATCTCCCCCTTGGACAAGGAGGAGAGTTAATCGTATGTGTAATTCTTCTTTATTCTTCCCTATGCCATAAATTTTTGGAGACAGGAGAATCTATTCTAATGCGTTTATATCTGAGTAGTTACACAAGCTTTAAAATTTTAGATCTTTTAATTTCAATTACGAATTTACGCTAAATAATTATATCCTTCATTATGAAGCGTAAACGATTCATCTTAAACGATACGTCATCGCATATCGTATTCAACGCAGTAAAATTTGCAATAGTTATGATCCGGATTCGAAAAATGGAGAGGCGGGAGTTGGAGGGGGAGTTCTTTGGCAATCATACGGTTATCTAATGGTCTTCAGGACATAGAAGATTAGCTATCCAACTGCTCTATCTCTGCTCTTGAGAGGCCACTAAGCTCTGCTATCAATTCAATGGCAATGCCATTTTTCTTCATTGCTTTTG
>CAZHZR010000054.1:0-14380 GCA_964537095.1 uncultured Roseivirgaceae bacterium | reverse complement strand
ATGCTTTTTTTATTCTTTTTTTTCAGACCATAATCGATCAGACAATATCCTACAATCAAGCATTGGGATGCTCGCTCGGGCGCAATCTCCGACTCATGCTTGCTGCGTGTGCCTCACGAGTGCGTCTAAACGGATGAGGGCATTCAATTGCCGGGTAAGTTCAATCTACGGCATGTCCCTGGTCTTGATTTTATAGTTCTATCCAAATGTGGAATTTAGCTGTAGCAAAAATTCTCTGCCCAATTCCTTTAAAATACAAAAACAAACAAACCATGGTTTTTGTATTTATTTTATTTCGTGAACCGATGCTGACGGCGTATAAAAACTTTTGTCATCCGCAATCATATTTTCTAAAAGCTTAATCTGTTCATATTTATGGCTTATCAGAGAAGATTTTTTTCACTGCTTTACTTCAGCTTTGTTGTTTTCACACTACTCTCCGGATGTTATAGAATCAGGTCTTCAAACGGTGGTGGTGAAATTAAAAAAATACCATCTGAAAGGCAGCTCAATGTAAATGACATTGCCTTACCTGCCGGATATAAAATTGAAGTAGTGGCCAAGGGGCTCAATTATCCTACGGGTATAGCCTTTGATGAAGAGGGGACGCCTTATGTTACAGAATCCGGCTATTCCTACGGCGAAGATTGGGAAACTCCTAAGTTAAAGCAAATACTTTCAAACGGAACAACAACTACGCTTGCCACCGGTGGCAAAAATGGGCCTTGGAACGGCCTGGCTTTTCATGATGGCAACTTTTATATCGCAGAGGGTGGCCAAATGGAAGGTGGCAAAATCCTGAAAGTGGATAGGAGTGGCGGACTATCAACCATACTATCAGATCTCCCCAGCTTTGGAGACCACCACACCAATGGGCCGCTGGTTAGGGACGGTTTTGTTTACTTTGGACAAGGTACCGCTACAAATTCAGGGATCGTAGGCGAAGACAACCAAGACTACGGGTGGCTGGAGCGCTTTCCGACCTTTCATGATGTTCCTTGTGAAGATATTACACTGGCCGGTTTCAATGCTGCAACTGAGAATGTGCTCAATAAAACAGCCGGCGAAGCAACGACCGGCGCTTACGTAGCTTATGGCGTGTCAACTAAAAAAGGCGAAGTAATTAAAGGAGCCCTACCTTGTTCCGGAGCTATTATGCGGATGCCTTTGGATGGAGGAGCATTGGAATTGGTTGCCTGGGGATTTCGAAACCCCTACGGCCTGGCCTTTTCACCGGAAGGAGATCTGTATATTACAGAAAATGCTTACGACAACAGGGGAAGTCGGCCTGTTTGGGGTGCAGGAGATGTTTTGTGGAAAGTAGAAACCGGGGCATGGTATGGTTGGCCGGATTTTTCTGCAGGCACTTCCGTGATAGGGAAGAGCTACGAAGCACCCGGAGAAGATGATCTTCAACGGATCTTACAGAATTATCCAGGTACGCCACCGAATCCTGCTGCGGTTCTCGGTGTACATTCTTCTTCAAATGGATTTGACTTTTCAAAGAATGCCTCATTTGGCCATCAGGGAGAAGCTTTTATAGCACAATTTGGCGATATGGCACCCGAGGTTGGAAAGGTGCTTTCGCCAGTAGGCTTTAAGGTCGTAAGCGTTGATGTGGAAACGGGCGTTGTGACAGATTTTGCTGTAAACAAGGGGAAAAGAAACGGGCCGGCTAGTTGGCTAAAGAACGGAGGTTTAGAGAGACCAATTGCAGCCCGCTTTGATCCTTCTGGAACTGCACTGTACATTGTAGATTTTGGTGTTTTAAAAATGTCGAAAAAAGGTTCCGAACCTGTGAAAAATACAGGAGCAGTTTGGAAAATAACGAAACAATAAAATGAGTCGACAAGATTATGTATATCGCTTTTGTATGATTTTTTGTCTCACGCTGTTGCTGTCAGCTTCATGTTCGGTAAGGCGCAGTGAACCCATTACAGGTCCTATGAATTTGACTGAGGAAGCACTGAAAAACGGCGAAAAGCAGTATATGACTTACTGCCAAAAATGTCATCCCATTGGTGAGAGTGGCCTCGGGCCGGCATTAAATATTAACCCTGCACCCAAATTTGCAAAGAGATTTCAGGTAAGACATGGCCTTGGGGTAATGCCCTCTTTTTCTAAGGAAGTAATCTCTGATGACGACCTGGATGATATTTTGGCCTATATTTCCGTCTTAAAGAAAAATAAATAGGGGCCTTACAATAATTCTAATGCTGGCTCTTGATCCGCTCAGGATTTTCTGTGAGAAAGGCATTCCAGCTTTTTGTCTTGGATTGCTTCGTGTTTCCTTGAAAATAATGGCAAACTGCCACCGCCAGCGCATCCGTAGCATCCAGCAATTTGGGTGTTTCCTGAATCTTTAATAGGGTTTTTAACATTTGAGCCACCTGTTCCTTGGAAGCATTTCCATTTCCGGTTACAGATTGCTTTACTTTTTTCGGTGCATACTCGCAAATTGGAATTTCCCGGGAAAGCGCTGCAGCCATAGCGACCCCCTGCGCCCTGCCCAGTTTCAGCATGGATTGAATGTTTTTGCCAAAGAAAGGTGCTTCCAGCGCTACTTCGTCAGGTGAAAATTCATCCAGGATACCAATTACCCTTTCAAAAATTTTCTTAAGTTTAAGTTCGTGATTCGTATATTTGTTCAGATGAATTACACCATATTGAAGAAGGGTAAGCGTTTTATTGCTGATTAAAATAATGCCATACCCCATCACATTTGTGCCCGGGTCAATCCCTAAAATAATTCTTTCGTTGGGAGTGTTCTGCTTTCCTTTACCATCAATCATTCATGCAATATAAGGATATAGCTATTCTTAAAAAAGCTTCCACGCGTACCACGATTGCCAATGCTATAAAAGCAATTATTTTCATTGGCGTTTTGGTGTTTATTTATTTGAAAATAGAGGAGAATCCCCGAAAGTTCGGTCAGGTAATTAAGCTCCTCTATTCATTTTTGCAACCAAACGGTTTGCTTATTTTTTGGGGATTAATCGGACTAACAGCCGCAAATTGGATTCTGGAAGGCTTCAAATGGCAGCTTCTGGTGAAGAAAGTGGAAAGGATCAGTCTGGCCAATAGCGTTCAAAGCGTATTGCTAGGGCTTAGTATGGGCTTCATTACTCCACATGCGCTTGGAGACTATGCAGGTCGAATCTTGCAATTGAAAGCTGAAAAAAGGGTTGAATCTTTAGGAGCTATCATGTTAGGGAGGGCTGCGCAGTATTTCGCCACTTTTTCATTCGGGCTCTTTGGAATTTCTTATCTCTTATTTGATACGAATAGCGCTGAAATATTTTCCGTTATTAGTCTCAGTCTTGTGACGCTTTCAATAGTTACAGGCGGTGCCTTGTTTTTATTTTTCAGAACCAGATTTCTTCGAATTTTAGATTTTAAAAAATTAAGGCGATTTAGAAAATACTTTGCTATAGTGGGTCAATATTTCCACCAGGAGATTATTTTTTTACTGGCTTTGGCATTTACGCGATACCTCATTTTCGCCTTACAATTTTATTTGCTCCTGTCCTTTTTCGGTGTCTCCACTGACCACATACTCCTAATAGCGGGAGTTACCTGGACTTTATTTGCTAAATCGTCTATTCCCTCATTCAACTTTTTAAGTGATTTAGGGATCAGGGAATTTTCAGCCCTGTATTTTTTTAGTTACTACAGCGTAGACAATACCCTGGTATTATTGGCTAGTTTTACCCTTTGGTGTCTTAATTTACTTATTCCTGCGCTTATTGGACTAGCGGGCGTTGTTCGCATGAAAATATTCACAACTCCATGAATTATCTGTTTCTAACCATTATTGGCATATATTCAACCATTATTTTTGTGGCCGTTGTCAAGTGGGTAACGATAGCCCGTCGTGCTGAACCCGGTTCTACCAGTCTACCGGAATTCTTTTCAGTTATTATCCCCGTCAGAAATGAAGCCCACCATATAAAAAGGCTTTTAGATGCTATTGCAAGGCAGCGCGTTTCCAAGGCTTCATTTGAAGTAATTTTGGTAGATGATCATTCTTCAGATGGAACCCTGGAAGTTGTTCAGAGTCAATCCTGGCCGTTTAAGCTTTCCATACTTTCCTTAGAGGAAATTAACAAAGGTAAGGACGTTCCTATTTCAGGAAAAAAGCATGCAATTACTCAAGGCATACAGCAAGCAGCGGGTAGCGTTATAATAACCACGGATGCTGACTGTTATATGGGAGAAGACTGGCTTCAAAGCATCTCTCATTATTTTACGGCTTATGATGCAAAAATGGTTGTAGGACCAGTGGCCTTCAACGGTGCTAAAAGCCTTTTTGAGAACCTGCAGTCTATGGAGTTTGCCGTTTTGATAGGTGTTGGTGCCGTCGCTCTGGAATCCGGAAATCCAAATATGTGTAACGGGGCTAATCTGGCGTTTAAGAAACAGGTTTTTGACGATGTAGAAGGCTATTCGGGGAATTTTCATATACCCTCCGGCGATGATGAGTTTTTGTTACAAAAAATATATAGCCGCTTTCCACATCATGTCTATTTTAATGCGTTCAGATCTTCCATCGTTTTCACAGAACCGGTCAGAGAGGTCTCTACTTTTATAAATCAGCGAAGAAGGTGGAGTTCGAAATGGAAATTGCATCAATCTTTAGGAGTGAAAGCTGTAGCAATAGGTGTTTTTTGTTTCCATTTATTTCTCATTATTTCTTTTTTCGCTGCCATATCGGGATATCTTTCCTTTTTTGTTTTAGCAGCGGGAATGGTTGTTAAAGCGGTTGCAGAAATGTTTTTTTTAAAAAAAATGCTGGATCATTTCGGTAAACCATTGAAGCCAGCCTATTTTATTATTTTGCAGGGTGTATATTCCTTTTATGTATTGATATTTGGAGTATTATCTAATTTTGGTAGTTTTGAATGGAAAGGAAGGAGCTATAAACAATGACAGATATCGAATTTGATCTGCTGGATGAACTGTATTTCGTGACGTCTTTTTCGGAACTTCAAAAAACCTTGTCTTTGAGTACGCCAGTTCTCGGAGAACTGCTACAGGGGATGGTTGAAAAAGGGTGGGTAAAGTGTTTTAAGAGCGCCTCGGAAGAGTTGAGCTTTGATACGTCAGATTACGCACAACATTTCGCTGAATACTTTTATCTTGCCACAAAAGCAGGCCTTTTAGCCCACAATAGAATAGGGTGATATATGACTGGCAATATTTTAGAAACATTGAAGTCGCCCAATTATTATATTAGAAAAAGATTGTTCAACAATAAGCCTGCAATAGGGGGCCTGGTGGTGATTGCGATCTCCACTTTAGTAGCCTTGTTGGGCTATTTAATAATGCCGGATGATACACCCGACGCCAACGATGGGGCTATACAAATCCGAAAACAGCCGCCTGGGTTCACGGTAAAAATTTTAAAAATTCGCAAAAACCGGGACGTTGAGGATGTTGGTTTTTTTTACAAAATCTTAGGGGGACAAGAAAATAAATATACCATTGTTCCTGTTAATGACTTTGAAATTCGTGGGCTAACGATTTATTCGGACGAAGTTGACGGTTCGGGAAATCCCCGGGAATACGCTTTGGTAAATGCAGTTAAACCTTTGTATATTGGCACAAGTACCGCCTTGAACGACGCCGGGGACAAAGTTGTGGAAGAAAAAGGAATGGTTAAATTTTTAAATTCTGAAGGAGAAATAGAGCAAGACACCCGTGATAACCTGATCAGCGAATTCGAAAAAAACAATGTTGAAACCAGGACCTATTGGCTGGGAACAGATCGAGCGGGCAGAGATATGCTGAGTAGACTAATCTACGGAACGCGGATATCTTTGGCTATAGGTTTTGTTGCTGTTGCTATCTCGATGATTCTGGGTATAACGCTGGGCGCTTTGGCCGGATTTTTTGGTGGAAATGTGGATAAGATCATCATGTGGTTCATGTCTGTAGTGTGGTCTATTCCAGGTATTATGCTCGTAATTGCCATTAGCCTTGTTTTGCAGAGCAGAGGTGTATGGGTCGCCTTTTTAGCAGTAGGACTCACCATGTGGGTAGATGTGGCCAGGGTTGTAAGAGGACAGATAATGAGCATTAAGGAAAAATTGTACATTGAAGCTGCCAGGGCTGCCGGAATTAAGAATTTACAAATCATCAGAAAGCATGTGTTGCCAAATATCCTGGGTCCTTTGATTGTGATTGCTACTTCTAATTTTGCGGCAGCAATCATTCTGGAGGCTGGGCTTAGTTTCTTTGGCATGAGTGTGCAACCTCCCACACCATCGTGGGGAATCATGATTTACGAAGGGTATAATAGCATTGGTACAGAAAACAGCTGGCATTTGATTGTATTGCCGGGTATTGCCATCAGTTCCCTGGTTCTGGCATTTAATTTACTGGGGAATGGCCTAAGAGACGCCTATGATCCTCAAACTTTGGTTAAATAATAAAAGATGGAAGTCCATACATTAAAAGATAAGTTTGAACTAAAAGAGCTGGAGCTTAATTCTTTGCTGGAGATCACGCAATCTATTAACAACAATCTTCCGGAAGAGTCGCTTTACAAGATTTACAATTTCATTCTGAGGGCAAACCTCAACATCAAGAAGCTGGCCCTCTTTGTAAAAGATGAGGCATGGAGTTGTAAGGTGAACTTTGGGACACTAGCTGACTTTTCAAACGTAACCCTGAATAAAGCCGTTCTCAACTATCGTCAGATTTCCGCATTAAAGGAATGTGACGGTTGTGCGCCTTTTGAAGAGTTTGATACCATTATTCCTGTCGCACATAAAAATGAGATGCTGGCGTTTGTCTTTGTCAGCGGGTTCAAAGAGGGTGAAACGCCAATTGCGAATGGCGACGAGCCTCATACCAATTTTTTGCAGGCTCTCACCAATATCATTATAGTAGCCATAGAAAATAAAAAGCTGGCCCGGCATCAGTTGATACAGGAAGGTTTTAGAAAAGAACTTGAAATCGCGAGGGAGGTGCAGAAGTTTCTTTTTCCGAAAACACTTCCCTTTAATGATGACCTGAAGGTGGAAGCAAGCTATCTGCCACACCATCAGGTAAGTGGCGACTATTACGATTACATTGCTATCAATGATGAGGAATTTTTATTATGCGTAGCGGATGTTTCGGGTAAAGGCATGCCCGCTGCCATTTTAATGTCGAATTTTCAGGCTTCTCTTCGCATCATGGTAAGGCAGACCACGAGTTTAAGAAAAATCATACACGAACTTAATCTGCAAATACTGGACAATGCAAATGGCGAAAATTTTATTACCTTTTTTGTAGCGATTTACAACAAAACTACGAAGACTCTAAATTATGTAAACGCGGGTCACAATCCGCCTGTGTTGTTCAACTATGGTCAGGAAGAAACTGTTCTGCTGGAAAAAGGAACCACCATTCTTGGAAGTTTTCACCCGCTCCCATTCCTGAGGGTGGGCAAGGTAGATAATCTCAACAGCTTTCTGTTCTTTGCCTATACCGATGGGCTTATTGAGACGGTGAATAACAAGGGCGAAGAATTTTCACTGGAGCGTGTTCAGGAGATTTTGCAAAATTCGGACCAATCGGATTTAAAGGAAATTCACAGAACTATTCTTTCCTCTTTAGATAAATTCAAAGGAAAAAATGCTTACCGGGACGACATTACCATGCTTTCTTGCAGGGTAGATTAGCAATTGCCTCCTCAAAGAAAATTTTTATTACTCTAATTGTTCAAATGTATTTACATAGAACTCCTTTTTGGGCTAAGCATTTGTTTCCTTCTTATACCTGGAAAATAAATGAAAAAGCAAAATATCTTTACCTTACTTTTGACGACGGTCCTGTACCTGGAGCCACAGAATTTGTATTAGACCAACTAAAATTGCACCAGGCAAAAGCTACCTTTTTTTGCGTGGGTGAAAACGTAGAAAAGCATCCGGAGGTGTTTAAAAAGATAGTTGCTGAGGGACACAGAGTCGGTAACCACACCTTTAACCACCTGAATGGGTGGAAGACGGATAACGCATATTATGTGGAAAATGTAAAAAAGTGTGCCGGAGTTTTAAAGAAGCATACAAATCAACCCTTGGACCTGTTCAGGCCGCCTTATGGAAAAATAAAAAGCAGCCAGGCGAGGCTTTTGACAAAGGAGTACGAAATTATAATGTGGGAGGTGCTTTCAGGCGATTTCGACAAGAAAATCAGAAAAGAAGATTGTTTGTCTAAATCAGTAGCCGCTACTAAGAGCGGATCCATTATTATTTTTCACGACAGTATCAAGGCTGAGGAAAATTTGCGGTTTGTGTTGCCGAAATTTTTAAAGCATTTTACAGATGCAGGATTTCAATTTCGTCCTTTATGATAAATTTTGAGTTGTTTGTTGCTTCATTTATGTTGATTCCCATCATCATTGATTTGCTATTGCTTTCAATTTGGTTAGTCAATAAAGAAGGTGCGAATGCTGAGGAGAGGTCAGATTTACCCTTCGTTTCAATTATTGTCGCTGCGAGAAATGAAGAAAAAAACATTGTACGATGCCTCGATGCATTGCTAGCGCTGAATTATCCAAGCGAAAGGTTAGAAATTCTGGTTGGGGACGATGGCTCTCAAGATGCCACCTATGAACTACTTACTGGATTTAGTGCAAAGCATCAGCATATATTTATCACCAGAATTACCGAGAACATCCCCAGTCAGAAGGCAAAAGCAAATGTGTTGGCTCAGCTCTGCGAAAAGGCAAAAGGTGACTTTTTGTTTTTTACAGATGCTGACATAAAGGTTCCATATAATTGGATTGAGGAGATGTTGGCCGGTTTTTCTCCCCAAGTAGGTTTGGTGTCCGGCATTACTGCTATAGAAGGTGATGGCTTCTTCTCCAAATGCCAGTCCATGGATTGGATTTTTGCCTTAGGAATGGTAAAGGTGGTGAACCAACTGGGATATTCCGTCACGGCTGTGGGAAACAACATGGCTATCCGAAAAGATGCTTATGATGCTGTGGGAGGTTATGCTCAAATTCCATTTTCCATCACCGAAGATTTGGAAATGCTGAAGCAGATTAAGAAAAAGGGATACGCCGCCAGGCAGCTTTTTTCAGTCAAAGTGCTGGCCTGGTCTATGCCGGAAGCAAACCTTCAAAACCTCCTACACCAGCGAAAGCGGTGGATGAAAGGGGCGATTCAGTTGCCTTGGGCAATGGTAGCGATCCTGTTTTTACAGGCCTTGTTCTTTCCTTTGTTCCTGCTGCTGCTTGCATTGAACTTTAAGCTGGCCATGGCGATTTGGATTGCAAAAATATTGATTCAATCCGCTTTTATCAATTATTCCTTATCCCTTCTGGAAAAGAATGAAAAACTTATCAACCTGGTGCTTTACGAAATTTACTCAGTCGCACTATCTTTGTTGCTCTTGATCTATTTTTATTTTCCAGCGCCTTTGATGTGGAAGGAACGAAAATATACGTGAGAGGCGAAGTCCAACGTTTAACGACATCTAAACTTAATTCTTAAAGCTCAATACCTAAATCTCCCATGATTGACACACATGCTCATATTTATACCAAAGAGTTTAAAGATGACTTAGCAAACATAATTAGCAATTGTGAGGAAAGTGGGGTCGATAAAATATTGATGCCTAATATCAGCATCGACTCTATAGATTCTATGCTGGCAGTTGAAAGTATGTATCCAGGCAAATGCTTTTCTATGATGGGTCTACACCCTTCTTCTGTGGACCGCGATTTTCAAAAGCAGCTTTATGAAATAGAAATGTGGTTGGACAAAAGCGATTTTATAGCTGTAGGAGAGATTGGTATAGATTTGTATTGGGACAAGAGCTTAAAGGATTTGCAGGAAGAAGCCTTTCGAATTCAAATTGGTTTCGCAAAAAAGCACCGTTTACCTATCGTTATTCACTGCAGAAATTCATTTGAAGAAACCATCAATATTGTAGAGGAGCTTTATGATGAGGATTTAACAGGTGTATTTCACTGCTTTTCAGGAACAACGGAAGAGGCGGAGAGGGTCACCCGCCTTGGCTTTTATGTGGGAATTGGGGGGGTAGTTACCTTTAAAAATAGCGGATTGGATAAAGTTATCCCTGAAATTCCGCTTGAACATATTGTATTGGAGACAGATAGCCCTTATCTTTCGCCTGCTCCGCATAGAGGGAAGAGGAATGAGCCTGCTTATTTATCTATTATCGCCCAAAAAATAGGAGATTTAAAGCAAATTTCCTTTGATGAAGTTGATAAAGCGACGACAAGTAATGCGAAAAAATTATTTAAGATTGAAAAATAATACCAGAACTATACAAGTTTTATAACATTATAATCGTTGGTTTAATGCTCCGACAGTTATGCAGGTTATGTAATGGACACCTTATTCTAATTTCTGATCATTGAATTACAAAAAAATAATTATAGACACGGCTTCACCTGCACATCCGAAGGCATCTATATTAATTATTTATACGGGCGGTACGCTCGGCATGGTGCACAATTCAAAGGGTGCACTTGAACCATTTAATTTTCAGCAGATATTAGAGAAGGTACCATACCTAAGAAATCTGGGCCTTCACCTAACGGTTATATCATTGGAGGAGTTAATTGATTCTTCCAACGTGAACCCTGGTCATTGGAAAACAATTGGGTCCATTATTGTTGCCCACTATCAGCAATTTGATGGTTTTGTAGTAGTGCATGGCACTGACACCATGGCTTATAGCGCTTCCGCGTTAAGTTACATGTTAGAAGGATTGAATAAGCCTGTGATTTTTACCGGAGCACAATTACCGATAGGGTCAGCGAGGTCGGATGCTCGTGAAAACCTTATTACATCTCTGGAAATAGCTTCTGCGACGAAAGACGGTAATGCGGCGGTGCCGGAGGTATGTATTTATTTTAACAATCATTTGTTCAGAGGCAACCGAAGTAAAAAGGTGGAGAGTTCTCATTTTGACGCCTTCATGTCGGAAAATTATCCTCCTTTGGCAGAATCAGGGGTTGAGATTGACTTTAGATTTTCGTTGATCAAACCTTTTGATTCGAGCCGAAAGTTAGGGTTTTCCGCAGAAATGGAGACCAGTGTAGTAATTTTGAAAATGTTCCCAGGAATTTGTGAGCCCATTGTGAAACAAATCTTGAGTATTCCGGATTTAAAGGGAGTCGTGCTGGAAACTTTCGGCTCAGGCAATGCGCCCACAAGCACGTGGTTCCTGAATAGTTTAGAAAAGGCCATTGAAAATGGCATAATTATATTCAATGTATCGCAATGTAATGGCGGGAGAGTGATGCAAGGGCGCTATAAAACCAGCAGTATGTTGGCGAATATCGGAGTATTGAGTGGTGGTGATATAACCACGGAGGCCGCCATCACCAAAATGATGTTTTTGCTTGCTAAGGAAAACGATATTGAACTAACAAAGCAAAAATTAGTGATTCCGCTGAGCGGAGAAATGTCGTAACATTTTATTAATTGTAAATTTGTACCTTATATTTGCATATAGAATTTTTTATTAATTTATTTGTGAATTGTGTAAAATGTAAACTTGAAGAGAGGTGGCCGAGTGGTCGAAGGCGCACGCCTGGAAAGTGTGTATCCGCTTCATCGTGGATCAAGGGTTCGAATCCCTTCCTCTCTGCTAATTTTTATTTAAACTAAAAATTAAATTGTATAATTAATTTCATTTTTGTAACTCTGTTAAACCTTTATTATAGAATTTCTAAAAACTAAACTATGAAAAAGTTATTTGCTTTATTAATGCTTGCTTGTGTTTTGGCATTTTCTGTGGGAGCTCCATCTTATGCTCAGGATACCACCGCGGTAGATGGTGACACAACGGCGATGGGATCGGAAGATGCTGCTGCCACTCCAATTCAAGAAGAACCTGTTGAAACCACTGCGGCATTGGAAGAAGAGCCAGCAGTAGAAAAAACATTTCACCAAGTAATTAAAGAAAAATTTATTGAAGGTAGCTGGGAATGGATGACACCAGTATTACTTTGTTTAATAATCGGTCTTGCAGTTGCTATTGAAAGGATAATTACCTTAAACCTTGCAACTACAAACAATAAAAAATTGTTAGCGAAAGTAGAAGATGCTTATACCACAGGGGGTGTAGATGCTGCTTTGGATGTTACCAGAAACACAAAAGGCCCTGTTGCTTCAATTTTTACACAAGGTTTACTAAGATACCCAGAAGGAATTGACATGGTAGAAAAGTCTATCATCGCATATGGTTCTGTAGAAATGGGACGATTGGAGAGAGGCTTGGTTTGGATTTCATTATTTATCGCGGTTGCTCCCATGCTTGGCTTTATGGGAACTGTAGTGGGTATGATTGGTGCTTTTGATGCGATTGAGGCTGCGGGAGATATTTCTCCATCATTGGTTGCGGGAGGTATTAAAGTGGCCCTTTTGACAACCGTTGCAGGTTTGATTGTGGCTGTAATTCTTCAGGTGTTTTATAATTACCTTGTTTCTAAAATAGATTCAATGGTTAATAAAATGGAAGACGCTTCTATCTCTTTGGTTGATATGCTAGTACATCATGATGTAGCGAAAAGAAGAGTCTAATCGGATAAAACATTTAAAAATATAATTTATGGATTTAATTGATATTGGGATTTATGTATCCTACGGATTAATAGCCGTTGCAATATTAGCAGCCGTGATCCTTCCTTTAATTAATTCTTTTGGCGATCCTAAAAAATTGGTCAAAATTGGAGTTGGTTTGGGTTCCTTGCTTGTTGTGTTTTTTATTGGCTATGCCCTTTCAAGTGATGAAGTTACAAATACTTATATGAGGCATGATGTGAATGCATCATCTTCAAAGTTGATTGGAGGTGCGCTCGTCACTATGTACATCTTTTTTGTCATTGCTTTTGCCAGTATCATCGTTACCGAAGTAGGAAAACTGTTTAAATAAAGGAATTATGGCTAGAAAAAAAGATAGAGGAAGCGTAGAGGTAAATTCAAGCTCTATGGCGGATATAGCTTTTTTGTTGCTTATCTTCTTCCTCGTAACAACAACTATAGCGTCCGATAAAGGCCTGGCTATCTTATTGCCACCGAAACAAGATGAAAACACCCCTCCTCCGGTAGATATGAATCAGAGGAATATCTTTAAGGTGTTGATTAACTCACAGGACAGGCTTTTGGTCGAGGACGAACCTTTAACAGATGTTTCCGCATTGAGAAACATGGTAAAGGAATTTGTTTCGAACAATGGCAGAGATCCTCTTTCTTCAGATAGTCCGCAAGACGCAGTGGTATCTGTAAAGTCGGATAGAGGCACGAGTTATAAAATATATATTGATGTCTTGGATGAACTTCAGGGTGCATACTATGAGCTTAGAGCTGAAAAAGTTGGTTTGACTGCTGACGAGTATCGTAATCTTGATCAAAAAGATCCCCGCCAAAAGGAGTTGTATGATAGAGGACGAGAAGGTCTTCCCATGCAAATATCAATAGCTGAACCATCAAACATAGGAGGAGGTAACTAATGTCAAAATTTAGAAAAAAGTCCAAATCAAATCCGGTTATTCCAACTTCCGCGTTGCCTGATATTATTTTCATGCTTTTGTTTTTCTTTATGGTTACGACGGTTTTGAGAGAAACAGAGTTACTGGTTGAGCAAAAAATTCCTCAGGCGGAGCAGTTGACCAAGATTGAACGGAAGTCTTTGGTAAGTTATATCTACATTGGGAAGCCTAAGAACACGAGCACCTATGGCTCCGAGCCTCGGATTCAAGTAAATGATGTATTGGTTACACCAAAAGACATCGTTTTGTTTGTGAATCAAGAGAAAGACAAACTTTCTGAGGCGGAACGTGACCAGATAACTATGTCGTTAAAGGTAGACAGAGAGGCTGAGATGGGTATAGTATCTGACGTGCAGCAAGAGCTTCGGCAGGCAAATGCGAGAAAAGTCATGTACTCAACGCCGATGGAATTGGCAGACGATATATAAATTTAGTAAATAACAAATATATTAAAGGGTTACTCTACGTAGAGTAGCCCTTTTTCATTATCAGCTGTTTGCAAGTTTTCGTGCATCTAGAGCTACCCTCCGATTATGCAAAATCCACCGCTCTGAAATGGTTGTTAGAAGGTCCAAATCTTTCGGAGAATTCGACGTCGCTTTATCGAACTTCTGCCTTAATCTTAAAACTTATTTTAGTCTCAGCGAATTAGAATATCGTGTCAGGTGGGGGTCGGATTGAAGTGTAGTGAATTTTTAAATCAGCAATTCACCGAAAAAGGCATCTCAGGGGATATTTTTCGGACTGATCCTCACTCACCTTTTCCTGAAATGGCCCTTTCAAAGATGATGATCAGGTTAATGTTATAAATCAGGATACAAAAATATTAATCCCGTAATTACAGTGAGCAAGTAAACT